>CAZEVX010000008.1:0-7309 GCA_964515705.1 uncultured Verrucomicrobiota bacterium
GGGAACGGCTCAGCGCAGCTTCGCCCTCCACGTGGATTCGTCAAGGAACGCATGCGCGCTGACCGACGGGAGGACTTGGAGGGCGAGGCTCCCGCCTACGCGGCGCGTCAAGCCGCCGCTACGGCGCGCAGGGTGCCGAGCCGCAGGCGCACGGTCTGGCGCCTGACTGGGCAAAAGGGGCAGGCGCAACGCCCGCAGTTTTGGGCAGCACATGCAGCAGTTCGAGGCCGTGCGAGCCGTGAATCTACCGACTCCAGGCGGGGTCGAACATCATCCGGCCGATGATGGTGACGGTCGGCAGGCGAACCCAGATATCGTCACCCGGTTTCATGAGGGGAGCATCCGGCCCGGTCCCGCATCAGCACCAGCGCGGCAGGCACGAGCCAGAGCTGGGCGGTGCGCACGATGTTGTCGGGGTAATCGCCCAGTCCGTAGAGGTGGACGAACGCCAGCATCAGCAGGACCGTGCCAGGCCAGAGCCGGCCGTCGAAGGACGGTTCGGCCAGCGTGCGGCGCAGCAGTCCCCAGCCGAGCAGCGCCCAGGCGGCGGCGTGCAGGGCCAGGCCGACGCGGCCGGACTCGAACAGGATCTTGAGCCAGAACTGGTGCGGGTGCGGGTAATGGAAGCGGGCGCGGGGCGGGGTCGAGGCGTAATAGACCTTTTCAAAGATGCGCTTGCCGTAGCCATAGCCGAACCACGGACGCGCGCGGGCCAGGGCGCGCGTGTGCCGCCAGACCGTTTCACGCTCGCTGAAGGTTTGCATGCTGGCCCGCTCGAGAAAGCGCGGGTTGACGCGCTCGAGGTTCAGGACCAGCAAGAGCCCCGCGAGGCCGGCGCCCAGCAGCCAGGCGGCCTTGCCCGTCCAGCGCGGGATCAGCAGCCCGGCGCCGGCGAGCGTCAGGGCGAAGGCCAGTTGCGGGCCGCGCGCGGCCATGACCAGCAGGTGGGCCAGGCAGACCAGCGCGCCGAGCAGGCAGCCGAGCGCCGGCCAGAGGCGCCGCCGTCGGGTCCATAGTCCCGCAAGGAAGATGATTGCCGACGCCCCTGCCATCATGCTGGCAACATTGGGGTGATTCAAAACCGCCGGTTCATAAAACCGCCCGCGCGCCAGGAGCGCCGGCCCCAGCCGCAGGGCGAGGCGGATCAAATCGGCGCCCAGGGTAAGCGCGATGGCCGCGGCGCTCGCCAACAGGGCGGCAGCGATTCGCGCGCGGTTGTTGAAGAGCGCCGCGATGGCGAAGGCGCCGGCCAGGATCCGAACATCACCCGTGAAATCCCGCCAGGCCAGCGCCGGGTAGAGCGCGACAGGCAGCGTGAATACCCGGTAGAAGAGTGCGGCGACGAACGCCAGTCCCGCCGGCTGAAGCCAGGGAGCCGCCGCGCGCCAGAACGGCCAGGTTGGTTGGCCGCCGGGTTCGGCGCCCGGGGCGGTCGCGCGCCCGGCGCGGACGAGCGCCGCGAGGAAGGCGCCCCAGATCAGAACGTCGGCGACGCCCTTGGACGAGAACGTCCAGAGCAGCACGGCGGCCGTCGTGCCCGCCAGCGCGCGCGCCGCCGGCGCGCCGCGGACCCAACCGGCCAGCGCGGCCAGGCGCGCGGGGAAACCGCGCGGACCCGAACGGCATGGTGTGTCGGGCGTGGGGGCATTCATGCGCGGGCTGCGGCTCAGCGGCGAGACTCCGCCAACTGCCGACGCTGGTTGGAATCTTGTTTGCGGGCGCCGTCTTCGTCTGCGGTGTCAACCGGTCATTGGGTCCGTTCGGCCGCGAAGCGCGCTAGGGCGGCCAGCGCCTCAACCGGGCCCGGCAGGGCGGCGAGGGCGGCGACCGCGTCGTCCGCCAGGGCGCGGGCGCGGGCGCGCGACGCCGCGAGGCCATGGACGGCGACATCGGTCATCTTGCGGCGGGCGCGGTCGCTGCCGGCGGCCTTGCCGAGCGTGGCGGCGTCCGAGGTCTCGTTGAGCACGTCGTCGGCGATCTGAAAGGCCAGGCCGGCGGCGTCGCCGTAGGCGCTCAAGGCCGCCAGCCGGGGCGCCGACGCGCCGGCGGCCATCCCGCCCATGCGCACGGCGGCGCGGATCAGGGCGGCGGTCTTGTGGCGGTGAATGTAGTCCACGCACTCCGCGTCCGGCGCTTGGCCCTCGGCTGCCAGGTCCTCGACCTGGCCGCCGACCACCCCGCGGCTGCCGGCTGCGCGGGCCAGTTCGACGACCAACTGGCCGGGCGGGTAGGGCGCCGGCGGCGGCCGTTCGGCGGCCCACTCGAAGGCCAGGGTCAGGAGGGCATCGCCGGCCAGGATGGCGTTGGCCTCGCCGGCCGCCTTGTGGAGCGTGGGCTTGCCGCGGCGCAAGTCGTCGTTGTCCATGGCCGGCAGGTCGTCGTGGATCAGGGTGTAGGTGTGCAGGATTTCGAGCGCCAGGGCGGCGGGCAGGGCCGCCGCGGCGTCGCCGCCGACGGCCTCGGCGGCCGCCAGGCAGAGAACCGGGCGCAGCCGCTTGCCGCCGGCAAAGACGCTGTAGCGCATCGCGGCGTGCAACGCGGCCGGGCGTTCGGCGGCCGCCGGCAGGCGGCGGTCCAGGGCGGCGTCGATCTCCCGGGCGCGGCGCTCGAGGTACGCGGGCAGGTCGATCATGACCATCGTGCTCCTACACGGACAGCAGCGGACCCGACACAGGCAGTATACCCGCGACCGGTGCCCGGGGACAGCAGAATCGTGATTGTCTTTTGCCCAGCGCGCGATATGATGTCTTCGGTGTCCATGCCGGGCTGTGTTGGGAGCACCGGGAGCGATATGCCAACTTACGAGTACGAGTGCCGTGCCTGCGGGCACCAGTTCGAGCGCTTTCAATCGATGACCGCCAAGCCGCTGACGCGCTGTCCGGCCTGCAAGCGTGCCCGCGTACGACGGCTGATCGGCCGGGGCGCCGGCGTGCTGTTCAAGGGCAGCGGCTTCTACCAGACCGATTACCGCAGCGACCATTACCGCAAGCAGAAGGCGGCCGAGAAGAAAAGCGCCGAACCGCCGGCGGCCAAGCCCGCGGAAACCCCCAAGGCCGGGGGCGGCGCCAAGCCGGCGGCCAAGACCGAGGTCTGACGTCGCTCCCCAACGGAGCGGGGGAGAGGATCGCCCATGATTCGGTGCCGCGCCTGTGGTCACGACAACCTGGCAGGCCATATCTTCTGTGCGAAGTGCGGCGGCAAACTGCAGATCATGCCGTCGGACTTGGAGGCTTGGCAGGAACCGCCCCGGCGGCGGCCCGAGGGGTCGGCCTGGCGCGTCATCTGGCTGGTGCTAATTGCCGGCGCGGCGGCGGGGATCGTGCTGGCCTTCTGGCCCGGCCGGGTCGACATTGGCGCGGTCCTGCCCGGGCCGGCCGACGCCCAGCAGGCGCAGAAAAAGATCGCGTTGCTCGAGCAGGGATTCAGCCCGGCCCCGCAGCGGTTGACCGAACGGGAACTGAATGCCTACCTCGCGGCGCGGGTGGCGGCGGCGCCGTCCCGGCCCCCCGACGGGAAACGGGCCTATCAGTTGCGTGCCGCGGCCCTGACGCTCCGGCCGAGCGCGGTGACCGTGGCCGTGGACGGGCTCTGGGGGCCGATCACCGTCGGGTCCTGGCGGGCCGGTCCCTGGCGCGTGACGCACGCGATGACCGTCGTGCCCGAGGTGGCGGCCTCCGGCGGACTGCGCTGGCACGTGCGCGGCGGGCGGATCGGCCACCTGCCGCTGCCCGGTCGGGCCGGACGTTTGGCGGAGCCGGGATTCCGCGCCTTGCGGGCGGCCGCCGCCCGCGAGTGCGCCCTGTTCGCCGCCGTTACCCGGCTGGAACTTGAAGAGGGACAGGCGATCGTGGCCGCCACGCCGCCGGCGCGGCCCGTGCGCTGACGGCCCCGCGCGCCGCCATCCGGGACATGTCCATGGCAAGCAAGGTAGCAGACTCGGCCGGTCCGGGCGGCGCGGCGCGCGACACGCTGGTCGGCGCCGTGCGCGAGGATGTCCTGCGTTACACGGCGGGCAACGACGCCGCGCTCGACGCGCGGTTGGTGGCGGCCGACTGTGTCGGCACGGCGGCCCACGTGACGATGCTGGCCGAGCTGCCGCTGCGGCCCCCGCTGCTGGGCCGCGGCGAACGCGACCGGGTGGTCGCCGAGCTGGTGCGCCTGATGCGGCGCGCCCGGCAAGGGGCGTTCCGCATCACGCTGGCCGACCAGGACGTGCACCTGGCGGTCGAGCGCGAGTTGACCCGCCGTCTGGGGGCGCTGGGGCGGCGCGTGCACACCGCGCGCAGCCGGAACGACCAGGTGGCCACCGACCTGCGGCTGCTGGCCCGCGAGGACCTGCTGGACACGATCGAGGAGGCGCTCGACCTGGCGGCGGCCCTGCTGCGGCTGGCGCGGCGGCACCAGTTCGTCCCGATGGTGGGACGGACGCACATGCAGCCGGCCATGCCGAGCTCGGTCGGCGTGTGGGCCTCGGCCTACGCCGAAGGCCTGCGGGACGACGTGCGCGTGCTCTGGGGCGCCTACGCCCTGGCCGACGAATGCCCGCTCGGGTCGGCCGCCGGGTACGGGGTGCCGCTGCCGATCCGGCGCCGGCGCGTTGCCGCCCTGCTGGGATTCGCCCGGCCGATCCACAATGTCTACCACGCCGGCAACACCCGCGGCAAACTCGAGAGCCTGGTGCTGGCGGCCCTCGGCCAGGTGATGCTGACCCTCTCGCGGCTGGCGGCCGACCTGCTGCTCTTCACCATGCCCGAGTTCGGCTATTTCGCCCTGCCGCCCGAACTGTGCACCGGCAGCAGCATCATGCCGCAGAAGAACAACCCGGACGTGTTGGAACTCGTCCGCGCGCGCGCCGCCCGCGTGTTGGCCTGGGGCGCGGCCGTGGCCGAGATCGTGCGCGGCCTGCCGGGCGGCTACAACCGCGATCTCCAGGAGACCAAGGAACCCTTTCTGCTCGGGTTCGACTACACCCGCGCCAGCCTGCGCGTGATGGCGCCGCTGGCCGCCCGCCTGCGGGTCAACCGCGCGGCCCTGCGGCGCGGGTTCCGCCCGGAAGTCTTTGCCGCCGACCGCGCCCTCGAACTGGTCGCGGCCGGCCTGCCGTTCCGCGACGCCTACCGCCGGGTCAAGGCGCAGATCGCCACCCTCGCGGCCGCCGATCCCGACCGCGCTCTGCGCCTCAAGCGGCACGAGGGCGCCCCGGCCGGGCTCGACCTCGACGCGCTCGCCCGCGGGTTGGCCGCCGACCGCGCGCAGGCGCGGCGCGTGCGCCGGCGCCTGGCCCGCGTCTTGACGCGGTTGTTGGGCGTTCCTTACCCGGTCCGCTGACCAGCCCGCGGCCGGCGGGCCAGTCGGGATCGGGCGGCTTGGAGACGACGCAGCCATGCCCCCTGCCATCGCGATCGACAACCTGACGGTCGACTACCCGGGCCGCGGCCCGGGACATCCCCGCGTGCAGGCCCTGCGCGGGCTGACGCTGCAGGTGGCCTCTGGCCAGATTTACGGCTTCCTGGGGCTCAATGGCGCCGGGAAAACCACCGCCTTGCACGTGCTGCTCGGGTTCGTCGCGCCAACCTCCGGCAGCGCCCGGGTGCTCGGCGCCGACGTGCGCGGCCCGATCGCCCGCCAGCGCCTCGGCTACCTGCCCGAACACCCGGATACCTACCGCTTCCTGACCGGGCGCGAATGGCTAATGGCCGTCGGGCGCCTCTGCGGCATGCCCCGCGGACGCCTGGCCGGCCGCGTGGCCGACTTGCTGGCGCAGACCGGCCTCGAGGCGGCCGCCGACCGCCTGGCCGGGACCTACTCGCGCGGCATGCTGCAGCGGCTGGGCCTGGCCCAGGCGCTGATCAACGATCCGGATTTGCTGATCCTGGACGAACCCACCGGGGGCTTCGACCCGCTTGGGCGCCTGCGCATCCGCGACCTGATGCAGGAGTGGCGGCGCCGCGGCAAGACGGTCTTCTTCTCGTCGCACGAATTGTCGGAAGTCGAGCGGGTCTGCGACCGCATCGGCCTGCTGGCCGGCGGCCGGCTGGTCGCCGACGGCACCCTGGCCGACCTGGTGCGGAGCGGGGAGAGTCTGGAACAGTATTTTGTGCGGATGGTGTCATGACCCGGATGCTGGTGCTGGCGCGGCTGGTGTGGCTGGAAACGCTGCGCCGCAAGGACCTTTACGTGCTGCTGGTCCTGCTGGGCGGGTTTCTGCTGGGACTCGTCTCGCTGGATGCCTTCGGCATCACCGGGCGGGTGTCCTACGTCAAGGATGCCGGGCTGCTGATGACCTGGCTGTTCGCCTGGCTGCTGGCGATTGCCGTCAGCGTTCGCCAGCTCCCGCAGGAAGAACGCCATGGCACGATCTTCATCCTGCTGGCCAAACCGGTGCGGCGGGTCGAGATTGTGGTTGGAAAATGGCTGGGAGCCTGGACGGTAACCGTCGCGGCCACCCTGGTGTTCTACGGGTTCCTGGCCGGGATCGTGGCGTTGAACGGCGGAGCCTTTGGCGGGAAGGTGCTGGCCCAGGGCCTGGCGCTGCACGCGGCGCTGCTGGCCGCGGTCACGGCGCTGGGGATCGCCTGCTCGACGCGGTTGCACGCCGATGCCGCGGCCGCCTTGAGCGCCGTGATCTCGCTGGCTGCCTGGATCCTGCCGGAGCGCGTGCCGGACCTTGTGCCGGCGGCTCCCGGCCCGGCCGGCGCCGCCCTGTCTGCCGCCTATTATCTGTTGCCGCACTTCGAACTCTTTGATCTGCGCCGGCGGCTGGCCTATGGCTGGGAACCCGCGGCTGGGGGCGCCGTGGCGGCGGTCCTGCTCTATGGCACGCTGCTGGCGGCGCTGTTCCTGCTGCTCGGCTGGCTGGGCTACCGCCGCAAGCGCTTCCGGCGCGGAGACGTGTCATGACCCGCCTGCGTGTCGGTCCGGAGTTCTGGCCCTGGCCGTTGCTGATCGCGGCCTGGGGCGGGGCGTTCGTGATCGCCTGCCGGCTGGCGGCCGGGGAGCGGCCGGCGGGTGGCGCGGCCGGATCGCTGGCGGCGCAGGCCGGTGGCGCCGGGCGCGCCGCCCTGGCCGGGCAGTTTTTCGACCAGGCGGACCGCGCCTTCCACCGCGGCGCGGGCCGCTATCGTCCGCCGTCCTTTACCGGGGCCTTCGAGCGACTGGGCCGCGAGATTACGCCCCGGGGACACCAGCATCTCGAGGAGGATGAGGTCAACGAGATCGTGCCATGGCTGCGCCTGGCGACCCGCGCCGACCCGCACCACGTGGAGGGCTACGTGCTGGCCGCGTTCTGGCTGGCCGGCGAGGGCGGGCG
>CAZEVX010000008.1:7319-38393 GCA_964515705.1 uncultured Verrucomicrobiota bacterium
GACCTGGCCGAACGGGTGCTGCAGGAGGCGCGACGGGCCAATCCCGGCGATTACCGCGTGGCGCTGGAGCGCGGACGCCTGGCGGTCCGGACCGCGCGCTGGGCGGAAGCCGAGCGCGCATTCGATGCCGGGCTGCGTCTCTGGAACCGTCAGGCCCATGCCGATGGCATCCAGGCGCGTCTGGACAAGGCCGAGATGCTGACCTACCGCGGTCTGCTGGCCGAGCAGCGCGGCGAGCGCGAACCAGCATGGGCGTGTTACCGGGACGTGCTGGCGCTGTTTCCGGGCCGCGGCGGTATCCGCGCCCGTGCCGATGCCCTGGCGCGCGGGGAACGCCCCGATCCCGCCCCGGCGGCCCTGTGGCGGGTGCTGATCGCGCAGCGGCAGCATGTCTGTGACCGTGAGTCCGAGGGCGCGGAGCACGACCACGAGCATTCGCCCAGAGAAGGCGCCGGCCATCGCGGGCCGCCCGCGAAGCCGTCCACTTGACAATGCGGGGGCGTGCGGCATGTACCTTGCCTTCTACGGATTCCGGGAGGCGCCGTTCAGCATTACGCCCGACCCCCGTTTCCTGTTCTATGCCCAGCACCACCGCGAGGCGTTCGACCACCTGATTTACGGCATCGAGCAGCGCAAGGGCTTCATCGAACTGACCGGCGAGGTTGGGTCCGGCAAGACGACGATCTGCCGCGCCGTGCTGGCCGCGCTCTCGACGCGCGTCAAGACCTCCCTGGTCCTCAACCCGTGGCTGACGGAAAACCAGCTCCTGCGCGCCATCCTGCACGATTTTGGGTTGCCGGCGCGGGGGCGCGATCGGCTGTCTTGCCTGGAGACGCTCAACGCCTTCCTGCTCGAGCAGCTTCAGCAGAAGAACAACGTGGCCGTCATCATTGACGAAGCCCAGGACCTGACGCCGGCGGTGCTCGAGCAGGTCCGGCTGCTCTCGAATCTCGAGACCGACCAGCATAAGCTGCTGCAGATCGTGCTTTGCGGACAGCCGGAACTGAAACAGCGGCTGGCGGCGCCGGCGCTGCGCCAGTTGCGCCAGCGGATCACCGTGCGCTATCACCTTTTCCCTTTGACAGAGGCGGACGTGAAGCAATACATTGACCATCGTCTTCGGTTGGCCGGGTGGACGGGCGGGCCGTTGTTCGACGACGCGGCCCTGCGCCGTGTGTATCGTTATGCCCGCGGCATCCCGCGGCTGGTGAACGCCGTTTGTGACGTGGCGTTGCTTGCCGGTTATGCGGCCGGGGTGCGGAAAGTCGACGCGGATTGCGCGGCCAGGGCCGTCCGCCAGTTGGAGGGAGAAGCATGAGCCTGATCCAAGACGCCTTGAGGCGGCAACAGCAGGAGGCCAACGGCGGCGCGGCGCCGGTCGTGCCGCAGTCCATGCCGCTGGCCGGGACGCCGCCGGCGGAGACGCCGCCGGTTGCCGCGGCGCCGTCGGCCGGCAGGCCGGCGTCTTCGACGAAGTCCGTCCTGGGGATCATCCTGTTTTGCTTTCTGGCCGCCTGGCTGATCGTCCTGGGGGTGCTGTTCTTCCGCAAGCTCACGGGTCGGGACCATGTTGGTATGGACGCCGCGCCGGCGGCGGGCCTGGCACGCCCAGGCGCGTCGGCATGGATGCGATGGATGCGCCTGGTGCCCGGGATGGCCCCGGCTCCGGACAGCATCCCGGTCCCCGCCGCGCCGGCCCCGGCGGCCGCGGCCGAGCCTTCCGAAACGCCGATTGCCTCGCCCCAGGTTTCGGGCCCAGCCATCCCGGTCCCGGAGATGACCGCGGCGACTTCGCCGGCCCCGACAACCGCGGCCGCCCCGGCTTCGGCGCCCACGAATATGCCTGCCGAGGCGTCGGTCGCTCCAGATCAGGAAACGACCGCCGCCGCCGCGGTCCCGGTCGCGCCCGCCGCGACGCTGGCGCCGCCGGCCGTCCCGGTCGTCTGGCCGCACCTCCGGCTCTCGGCGGTCTTTGTCAGCACCGCCGGCAACCGGGCGGGCGCCCGCTTGAACGACCGCTTCTATCGGGTGGGCGAAACAGTCGACGGGGCCGCGCTCGTCGAGGTCCGGTCGGACGGAGTCCTGTTGCGGATGGGGACCGAGACGCGGTATCTCAAGGTCGGCCTGTCGCTCTGATCAGGCGGAGGTCATGGCCTTGAGCCGTTCCATGGCGGCGTCGAAGTCGGCCGGGGCGGCGAGAAAGCGGTGACAGGATCGGCCAGTCATCTCTTCCACGTCCTGGAGCACCTGGGTGTCGTAGGGATTGAGGACAGCCATCAGGGCGTCGCGTCCCATCAGGTCGAAGACCACCACGCCGCGCTTGATGCAGAATGGGAGCGGCAGCAGGCTGGCCGCGGCGGGCGGAATCTCGAAGCGCTCCAGCGCGATCAGAGGGGTGTTGCAAGCCGTGGCCAGGAAGGCCAGGATCTCGTTGAAACCCGGATGATGGCGGTCGTGCAGCACGTGCAGGGTCGAGACCGGGACATCCTGGGCGCGCGAAGAGTTTTCCGACAGGTCGTGGACCACCCGCGAGTAGTCTTCCTGATGGAGCTTGTTGCCCTGGAGCAGGTTCCACGCCAGGGAAATCTCGCCGGCTATGTTGGCGGAACGACGGGCGAGCGGATTCTTGTCGTCCAGAACCTCGGCCATGACCTTCGGCGGCTTGAGGGCTTCGAGGCGCGCGATGGTTTCTGCCACGGCGGCGTCGGACGGCGCCAGGAGCCGCAGGCGGGCCAGGAGTTCCTCGGCGCCGTCCTCGTCAGCTTCGTCAATCAGAACACGGGCCAGGCGCAGGGTGTAGTCGCGGGCGCGCGTGTGGTCGCCCACTTTCTCGTAGGCGCTGACGAGGGTTTCAAGCGAGAGGCGGTCAGCGGGCAGCGCTTCGAGGATTTTCTCGAAATAGGAAATCGCGTTCCAGATTTCGGCTTCGGCGTCGGAGGACGCCGGGACAGGCGCGGGCTGCTGCGAGTCGGCCATGTTGCCTCTCCCCTGGGGGGCGATAAAGGTCTTGATTTCCCAATCCAGACAGTTTTAGTATAACGGGGCCAGAGGGGCGTGACAAGCGCAATGCACGGGTGAGAAGCGTGGCGGGAGCGGCGATGGCCAAGGAATCGGTCCAGGAGTCGGCCGGCGCGACGCGCGAGGCGGCGCTGCCCGAGCGGGACTCGTTCAGCGGGAAGATCATGGCCATCCTGCTGCGGCGCGGCATCGTGGATGCCACCGTGCTGCAGCAGGCCCTGGAGACGGCCAGAGCCGAGGGGCGCCGGCTGGAAGAGTACCTGGTCGAGCACAAGATCGTGGCCGACACCGATATGGTCCTGGTGATTGCCGAGTACCTCGACATGGCGCCCGTCACGCTCGCCCATTTCACGCCCGACAGCCACCTGCTGGAGGTGATGCCGCAGGACCTGCGCAACCACCTGGTGGCGTTCCCGATCGCGCAAGCGGGCAAGATGCTCACCGTGGCGGTGGGCGACCCGTTCAACATGGGAATTCTCGACGAAATCCAGTTTGTGACCGGCCTCAAGGTGGTGCCGGTGGTAGCGGCGGAACGGGAAGTCAAGGACCTGCTCCAGAAACACTCCGAGCAGGATGCGCGCGGCCTCGAAGACATTTTCAAGGACATGATCGAGGCCGAAGAGGTCGAAGTCGGCCACGAAAAGAAGGAAGAAATCAGCCTGGACGAAATGCTGGAGAGCGCCGAGGGCGCGCCGGTGATCCGCATCGTGAACTCGATCATGGTCGAGGCCATGCGGCGGCGGGCCAGCGACATCCACATCGAGCCCATGGAAAAACTGCTGCGGCTGCGCTACCGCGTGGACGGGGACCTCTACGAGGTGCCCAGCCCTCCCAAGGCCCTGCAGTCGGCGATCGTTTCGCGCATCAAGATCATGTCCGACATGGACATCGCCGAACGGCGCATTCCCCAGGACGGCCGCTTCAAGATCAAGGCGCTCGGCAAGCAGGTGGATATCCGCGTCAACTTGCTGCCCACGATCTACGGCGAAAAAATCGTCATGCGCATCCTGGACAAAAGCAACCTCACGCCCAGCCTGTCGGCCATGGGGCTGGATCCCAAGGCCTACGATTCGCTCGTCTATGCCATCAGCCAACCCCACGGCATTATCCTGGTGACCGGGCCGACCGGCAGCGGCAAGACGACGACCCTCTATTCCTGCCTGCAGGATCTGAACAAGCCCGACGTCAACATCGTGACCACCGAGGACCCCGTCGAGTACCAGCTGTCGGGGATCAACCAGGTCCAGATCAACGAGGACGTCGGGCTGACGTTCGCCAATGCCCTGCGGTCGATCCTGCGACAGGATCCGGACATTGTCATGGTCGGCGAGATCCGCGACAACGAGACCGCGGCCATCGCCGTCAAGGCCGCGTTGACCGGACACCTGGTGCTGAGCACCCTGCACACCAACGATGCCGCCGGTGCCATCACCCGCCTGCGGGATATGGGGATCGAGGCGTTCCTGCTCTCGTCCTCGGTGATCATGACGCAGGCGCAGCGCCTCTACAAGAAGCTTTGCCCGGTGTGCCGGAAGCCGGCCGAGCTTTCCCCGGAGTTCCTGCGGCTCTACAACCTGGATGCCGCCATGTTTGCCGGCTCCACGCTGTATGCGCCCGTGGGCTGCCCGAAATGTCTCAACACCGGCTTCAAGGGACGGGGCGCCCTGATGGAAATTCTCATGGTCGACGACGCCGTCCGGCAACTGATCCTTAAGAACGTCAATGCCCGGGCGCTCGCGGACAAGGCCGTGGAAAACGGGATGATGACCCTCCGGATGGTCGGGATGGGCAAGGTCAAGGAGGGCGTCACCAGCCTCGAGGAAATCCTCAGCGTCAGCGGCGGCGAGTGACCGGGGGCGCCCGAGCGCGCCCAAGGGAGTGCGTTTTATGCCAGTATTCCGAGGATCGTTCGCGCCGGCCCGCGCCGGCGATGCCGCCGTCGCGACCGCGGCCCGGCCGGCGGCGGCGCGGCCACCGGCGAAACGGCCTTCGTCTGAGGCGCGGCCCGCGCACGGCAGCGAACGGGTGAGCGGGGCAAAAAAAATACGCGCCCGCGAGCTGCCGGCCTTTTCGCGCCAGCTCTCGGCCATGCTCCTGGCCGGGATGCCGCTTGTCCAGGCGCTGGACGCCCTCGAAGACCAGACCAGCGACCGGAATTTCAAGACGGTGGTCGTCGGGCTGAAACACTACCTCCAGGCGGGGTCTGCCTTTTCCGAGGCGCTCGCCCATTACCCGTCGATTTTCGACACCCTCTATGTCAACATGATCAAGGCCGGCGAGTCGGGCGGCCAGTTGGGCGAAACGGCCGCCCGACTGGCCGGCTTCCTCGAGGACGCCGCCAAGTTGAGCCGCAAGGTCAAGTCGGCCATGAGCTACCCCATCATCGTGCTCTGCATCGCCCTGGGGATCGCTACGGCCATGATCCTGTTCATTGTCCCGGTGTTCGCCGATATGTTCGCCGATTTCGGCCGGGCATTGCCAGCTCCCACGCAGTTCCTGATCAACCTCAGCAACCTCCTCAAACACTACGGCATCTTCGTGCTGATCCTGGCCGTGATCGCCTTCATCGTGTTCCGTAAATGGAAGCAGACCCCCGCAGGCGCCCATCGCGTTGCGGCTTTTGCCTTGACGATGCCGGTGCTGGGGGAGTTAAACCGCAAAGTGGCCACCAGCCGTTTCGCCCGTACCTTCGCCCAACTGCTCAAGAGCGGTGTGCCGATCCTGCAAGCCATGGAAATCGTGTCCGGCGCTACGGGCAACAAGGTGTTCGAACTCGTGATCCTCGAAGCTCGCACGACGATTGCCCAAGGCGAACCCCTGTCCAGCGCCTTGATCAAACATCCCTGCTTTCCCAAGTTGCTCGTCCATATGCTCGCGGCTGGCGAGAAAACGGGAAAGATTGACGAGATGATGCAGAATATCGCCGATTTTTATGACGACGAAGTGGATACCATGCTCAGTGGATTGACTGCCCTAATCGAACCGCTGCTCATGATCTTCCTTGGCGTCGTTATCGGCGGCATCGTCATTTCCATGTTCCTGCCGATCTTCAAGATGGGCGAAGTGGTGGGCGGCGGATAGACGGTAATAACCGGTCCGCAACAAACGTCCGCGCCTTGACAGGGCCGTCAATAGGGTCTCGGCAGGTACCCGCTTGGCCGTTCACGGCCACCTCTGTATCCTCCGCGGCGTTACGAATCCGCGACAGCGTGCTGCCGTAACGCAGGCAAAACCCCGGATTTCGGATGTGCGCGTCGCCATCACAATGCCGATATTTTGAGAAATCGAGAATCCGCTTGCCTTCGGACGACAAGTATTATATACGTGTCGAAGAAATATCCGGATTAAAAGGACATCCAATATGGCCAAAATCCTGCTAGTTGACGACGAACCTAGCGTGCTTAGCGTATTGAGCGTCCTGCTCAAGGCGGAGGGCTATGAAGTGCTCCCCTGCGACGGGGGTAACCGCGCCGTCGAATTGATCAAGACCCAGTCCTTTGACCTGATGATCTCCGATATCCGTATGCGGCCGATCGATGGCATGGAGTTACTGAAGCTGGCCCGCGAGCACCAACCGTCCATGTCCGTGCTGATGGTGACCGGCTACGGCACGGTCGAAACCGCGGTAGAAGCCTTGAAACTTGGGGCTTTCGACTACGTTACCAAGCCGTTCAAACTCGACGAACTGATCATCACGGTCAAGCGCGCCCTGGAATACAACAAGGCTTTGAGTGAGAATGTGCAGTTGAAGGCCCAATTGACCGGGCAATACCAGTTTGACAATATCGTGGCCGAGAGTCGGGCCATGCGCACGGTCTGTGAAATGATCGAGCGGGTGGCGCCCACGGACACGACGGTTCTTATTTTTGGGGAAAGCGGGACGGGCAAGGAGGTCGTCGCCAAGGCCATCCATGCGCACAGCGCTCGGAAAACCAAACGATTCCTGCCCCTGAATTGCGCGGCGCTCCCGGAGGCGTTGCTCGAATCCGAATTGTTCGGACACGCCAAAGGGGCGTTTACGGGGGCATCGGCCGACAAGGAAGGCCTATTTGAGGTGGCCGACGAGGGTACCCTCTTCTTGGACGAGATCGATTCGATGCCGTTGGGCATTCAGGCAAAGTTGCTGCGCGTCCTGCAAGACAAGGAAATTCGCAGGGTGGGAGGTAACGAAACGATCCCAGTCAATGTCCGCATGCTTGCGGCAACGAACCGAGCACTCGATCGGTTGATCGAAGAAAAAAAATTCCGTGAAGATCTGTATTACCGTATTAGTGTTATCCCCATCGAAATTAAGCCGTTGCGTGAGCGGCCCGAAGATATTTTGCCGCTGACATACCATTTTTTGAGACGGGAAGTTGGAGAACACCAGCCAATGCCGTCTGTCGATCCCGATGTCATCAGTCTGTTTGAGCAGTATTCTTGGCCTGGTAATGTCCGAGAGCTTGAAAACGCAATCAAACATGCGTTGACATTTTCAAAGGACAATATCATCAAGAAAAATTGCCTTCCCGCGAAAATGCAGCAAATCAATGCTGAGATTTATAGAGACGGCATAAAAAAACAGGATGATATGCGCGGGAAATCTTTAAAAGCTTTTTTAAGAGTGAAAGAGAAAGAATACCTTCATCAGGTGCTTGTTAATTCTGACGGAGATAAACAAAAAGCCGCAAAGTCATTAAAAATCAGTCTTGCAACACTTTACAGAAAACTCCCGGAACCTAATGAATAATAAATTATCGTTATTAAGAATAATTGTTTAAATCATTCTAATAAATGACTCTCGTATTCTAAATTGTAATATGTTTATCTTATTTGCGAAAGCCGATACATCATATAAATTGTTCGTAACAAACGACTTGCTTTTCATGTATTCGTCTCGTCGAATTAATTTATAAATATGGACGATATGTGTTGCAGTTGGTATGATTGATGCTATTTTATGTATGTAAGGTGATGATCTAGGTAATAATTAATGGAAGGAGGTGATAGTAGTACTTTTGCAAAGCTGATTAGTTACCGTCCTTGATTTTGGCAGATTACACGAAAGGTGATATGATGAAAAAAGGTTTTACGCTTGTTGAGATTATGATCGTGGTGGCAATTATCGGCTTACTGGCCGCTATTGCAATTCCATCGTTTATGCGAGCGCGCACGACCTCGCAGCAAAATGCGTGCATCAACAACCTGCGTCAGATCGAGGCGGCCAAGGACCAATTTGCCCTGGAAAATGGCTTGACCAATTCGGCGCAGGTTACGGGAGCCGATGATACAGCCAGATTTACAACTCTGGTCGGAGGTGGACAGGGCTACATCAAGGCGTTCCCGATCTGTCCCGCATCGACGAATATTGCTGCCACCACACGTACTGCGGCCATGTCGGCAGCTGATTACACCATCAATGTAATCGGTTCGAACGCTCTCTGCCGTGTTGTCGCGGCAACTCACGTGCTCCGTTAACACGGCAACGGCCGAATGAAAAACGGCTCCGCCCCGCAAGGGGCGGGGCCGTTTTTCTTAACAGCCAGGAAGGGTGGCATGGGAGCACTGTCGTTCAAGACGCTCGTGCTTCGGACCCGGTCTTACCGTCGCTTTGATCCGGCGCGGCGCGTTCGGCCGTCCGAATTGCGGCGCCTGGTCAACTTGGCGCGGCTGGCGGGGTCGGGGGCCAACCGGCAGCCGTTGAAATACCTGCCGATCTGCGATGCGCCGAGCCGGGCGCGGATATTTCCGTGTCTCGCCTGGGCCGGATACCTGACCAATTGGTCAGGGCCGGCGGACGGCGAGCGGCCGACGGCCTATATTGTCGTCCTGGGCGATACGACGATTCGGCCGGAGCCCGGGTGCGACCACGGGATCGCCGCCCAAACCATCATGCTGGGGGCGACGGAAATGGGGCTTGGTGGGTGCATGATCGGGTCGATCAACCGCGAGCGATTGCGTTCCGAGTTCCAGATTCCGGACCGCTATGTGATTTTGCTGGTCTTGGCGCTCGGGAAACCGTCGGAGCGTGTCGTGCTGGAAACGGCCCGGGGTGGCGCCATCCGCTACTGGCGGGATGCGCGGGGGGGGCACCACGTGCCCAAGCGGCCGCTGTCCGAGGTCCTGCTGTCTCACAAGATCGTCAGATCCGTGCGACGAACGCGCACTTCCCGGTAGGGCTTCGAGAGTTGGCGTTCCACGGAGACGATCAGCCGGGCAAGACGGGTGACAATTTCCGCGACCATCCGTCGGCCGGTGGCCGCCGTGGCGCGCTCGGGATATCCCATGACCCCGACGCGGAGGTCCGGCCGCTGCCGCACGCGTGGGACGACGTGCCGCGACGGCACGCGGGTTTCCACGCGCTGGTAATTGTCCGGGTGTTGCCGCATCAGGGCCGCAAGCCGCGGGACGTCCTGGACCATGCGATCGGGACGCACCAGGTCCGGGCGAAGCGCCAGCACGACCGATGTTTCAGCGTCGCCGGCGTGAAAGTCATGGCTTCGGAACAGGCGTTTCCAGGTGGGGCTGAACTCCCAGACCGGCGCGAACGTCAGGACGATTCCGGCCAGTTCCGGTTGATGGCGCAGGAAGAGGTGCAGGGAATCCTTGAGCGCGGCGAAGTTCTCGGATCCCCCGTGGCCGAGCATCAGCACGATCTGCCGGAACCCGTTCTGAACGATGCTCTGGACGATATCCCGCACCATCAAACTCATGACAGCCGGCGTGACGTTGATCGTTCCGGGCAACTCGCCGCCCGAAAAGCTGTAGGGCAGCGCCGGGGCCACCACGGCGCCCGTGCGGGCGCTGACGCGCCGAGCGAGTTCGAACGCATCCATGGTGTCCGTGCACAGCGGCAGGTGGTAGCCGTGCTGCTCGGTGACCCCCAGCGGCAGGATCGCCGTGGGCGTGGTCCGCAGGGCGAGGCGCATCTCCTCGACGGTCATGGTTTCCCAGAGGCGTTCGCGGCCTGCCGCCGGGGGGGATGCCGGCCGGGAACGGGCGTGTGCCGAGTGTGACAGGGAGCGCGTCATGGGAATCTCCTCGTTGACAAGCAAGCGGTAATGCCATACCCTCGCCGACGGTATCCGCCGGCAGCCCGGCGAGTCTCCGAGTCTCTGCGTGAAGATTGCCGGCCATGCATCCTATCGTTGGGTGGGATGACTGTCAAAGGATTTGCTCCATGAACATTCTGGCCCTGATGGCGCATCCAGACGACATCGAATTTCTGTGCGCCGGCACGCTGCTGCTACTCAAGGACCGCGGGCACGCCGTCACCATGGGCCTGGTGCACAATGGGTCGTGCGGCTCGGCCAGTCTGTCCGCGGCCGAAATCGCCCGGGTGCGTCTCGCGGAAGCGGCCCGCGCCGCGGCGCTGCTCGGCGCGGCTTTCGACTGCCTGGAGATTCCCGATCTGGAGTCCGTGTTTGACAACGCCACCCGGCGCCGGACGGCGGAACTGGTGCGGCGGGCGCGTCCCGACATCGTGCTGGCGCACGATCCCGGGGACTACATGAGCGACCACGAGATCGCCAGCCGGCTGGCGCGCGACGCGACCTTCACGGCCACTCTGCGGAACTACTCGACGGGCGCGGACGACCCGGCTCCGGCCCTGGAGCGGTTGCCCTACCTCTACTACGGGTTGCCGATCGAAGGGGTGGACCACCTTGGCCGGGCGGTGGTCCCCGACCTGGTCGTGGACATTGGCGCGGTGATGGACCGCAAAATCGCGATGCTCTGCTGCCACGCCTCGCAGCGGGAATGGCTCCGGCACGAGCACGGGATTGACGAGTACGTCGAGTTCATGAAACGCCTGGCGGCGCAGCAGGGAGCCCTGCGGGGCGTAGCCTTCGGCGAGGGATTCCGCCAGCACCGCGGCCATGCCTACCGGCGCGATCCGATCCTCGAGTGCCTGCTTGGCCGTTGAAACCCGGGAGGAAAGTCTGACCGTGAAATACGCGTTTATGAGTTTTTCGTGCCCGCAGTTGGCGCTCGGCGAACTACTGGCCACCGCGCGGCGCTTCGGCTACGACGGCGTCGAGCCGCGGCTGGATGCGCAGCACGCCCATGGTATTGAAACGACCGCCGATGCCGCCCGGCGCCGGGCCATCCGCCGGGAGGTCGCCGCCAGCGGCGTGGCGTTGGCGGCCCTCGCGACGTCCTGTGTCTATGCCGACCCCGCAAAAACCGAGGCCAGCGTGCTCCATACCCGCGCGTGCCTGCGTCTGGCGGCGGAGATCGGAGCCCCGCGGCTGCGGGTGTTCGGAGGGACGATGCCGGCCGACCAGACGCGGGATGCGGCCGTGGCCATCGTGGCTGGCGCCCTGCGTTCCCTGGCGGACGAGGCCCGCGCCGCCGGGGTGGACCTTTGCATGGAAACCCATGATTCCTGGTGCCGCCCGGCGGATGTCGTTGCCGTCATGCAGCGGGTGGACCACCCCGCTGTCGGCGTCAACTGGGACCTGATGCATCCGGTGCGCCGCGGGGGCGTGACCATGGACGAGGCGTTCGCGGCGTTGCGGCCGTGGATTCGGCACGTGCACCTGCACGACGGCACGCCCGACCCGGTGCGCCTGCTGCCGATCGGGCAGGGGATTGTCGATCACCGCCGCGCCCTGGAACTGCTGGCGGGGATGCCTTTTACGGGGTTTCTCAGCGGGGAATGGATCGGATGGAGCGACCCCTTCGAGGTGCATCTGCCGCGTGAACTGGCGACCCTCAAGGACTACGAGCGCGTGCTGGCGCGGCCGCGCTGAGGGACGGCGGGGACAGGTCGGGATGAATGTGGAACCGCCAGACTGGCCCTTGGTGCTGATGGACGAAGCGGCGATCGAACCCGCGCTGGATGCCGACATCAAGACGCTGTTGATGGCCTGCTTTCCCGAAGACCGCGCGGTCTTTGCGAACTCGCGTCACTGGCACGGCACGGCGCCGGCGTTCGTGCTGGTCCACATTGGCAACGGCCGGACGGCCGGTCACGTGGGCGTGGTCCTGCGCACGGTGGCGTGGGGCGGGACTCCGCTCGCGGCGGCGGGCATCCAGAGCCTGGCGGTGGCCCCAACTCAGCGCCGCACGGGGTTGTCGCGGGCGCTCATGACCCGGGCCGTGGACGAGGCGCGCTGCCGCGCGGCGGCGTGCGGGTTGCTGTTCTGCGTGCCGGCGCTGGAACGGTTCTACGCGTCGCTCGGCTGGCAACGCCTCGAGGTGCCGATCGTTATGCGGGACCCGCACGGACGCCCGGCGCCGATTCCCGCCAAGAACATCGGGATGGCGCTCGGGTTGGGCGGGCACCCGCTGCCGACCGGCCCCCTCGACCTTCTGGGCCGCGACTGGTAAGCGTGCGTCCCGGCCGCTACCCGTAGCGGCCGCCCCCGATGAATTCGCGCAGCAGGGAGTCCGGCGATACCGCGGCATCGTCAGGCACGGCGGTCAACGGCTCCAGGAAGGCGCATAGCCGGTGGGCGCGAATATAAGCGTCCTGCCTCCGCGGGTCGTCGCGGTAGCGCGCCACGGCTTGCGGGAACCAGCGGAACACCCGGGGTTTCAGGATCGGCAGTTCGTAGGGCAGGGCGCTGTTGACGAGGACATCGGCCGCCCCGATGTAGGGAATGATGTGGCGCAGCTCGCTGCGGCGCACGTAGTGCCAGTGGGTCAGGGTGGTGTCCGGCTGGGAGTTGCGGTGGAGACTGTCGCGGATCATGCGCCGCATGAGGCGGTTGTCGGCCCAGCGCATGAAGCTGCCGTCCACGCCGCGCACCTGGCCGAGCGTCTCGATGTAGATCCGGAACTTCCGCTCCGCCGGTACGCGGTCGGTCATTGGCCCGAACAGCCCGTGCAGGCTGTCCAACAGCAGCAGTTCGCGGGGCGCCAGGGCGAACGGCGTTGCCTCCAGTGTGCGCCGGCCGGTTTTGAAATCGTAGTGCGGAACGCGCACGGGCGTTCCCGCCAGCAGCCGTTCCAGGTGCGCGTTGAGCAGGTCCATGTCCAGCGCGCCGGGCGCCTCGTAGTCCACGTCGCCGAAGGCGTCGCGCGGGTGTCGCTCGAGATCGAAGAAATAGTGGTCCACGTTGAGCGTCTTGAGCGCATGGCCGGCGCGGGCCAGGCGCTCGCCGAGTTTGGCGGCGGTTGTGGTTTTGCCGGAGGAGGACGGCCCGGCGATGATCACCAAGCGCACGCTCCCGGCCTGCGCCAACAGGTGCGCGACGCAACCATCGAGCTCGGCCTCGAACCGGCGGTCGCTGGCGCGGACGAGTTCCCCGAAACGGCCTTCCGCGATCAGGGCGTTGAGGCGCTCGACGGTGTCGCAGCCGTGGTCCATGTTCCAGCGCAGGACGTCGTAAATCTTCTTGTAGGGAATGTTGTCGGTGATCTCGAAGGTGTAGGCCCGCGCCGCCCGCGCCTGGGCGCGCTGGTTGCGGTAAATGATGTAGGCGCGGGCGGTCTTGACTTCGCCATGCCCCATCAGGGTTTCCTCGACCAAGTCCTGGATGTCCTCGACGCTCGGCGTGGCGCCGACACCGTAAGCCGCGACGAGGGCGCGCTCGACGGCCTCGGCCAAGCGGTCGGCGCGCGCGCGGTCTCCGGCCTCGACCGAGGCCATTGCCCGCAGAATGGCGGTGCCGATGCGCCCGCGGTCATAGGGCGCCAGGGCGCCTTCGCGCTTGATGATCTGCCGGATGGGCGATGGAGCGTTCATGGTCGTGGCGGTATCGCGGCCCGCCGGCCGTCCGGCGGGGCAACGGCATCAGCCGGCGCGCGCGCCGGTCTACGGCGCGGCCGCTGAGCCCGGCGCCAAGGTACCAGAGCGCCCGGCGGCCGGCAACCCCCGCGGCAGGCGGGTCGGCGCCGCGGGCGCCAGCAGCAGCCGGAGGGTGCGCGCCAGCCGGGGGCCGATGCCCGGGACGGCGGCCAGGACGGCCTCGGGCGCGCGGACAACGCCTGCGAGGGAACCGCAGGCGCGCAGCAGGCGGCGCTTGCGTTCCGGGCCGATCCCGGGAACCTCGTCCAAAAGTGATTCTCGCAGGCAGCGGGCGCGCAGTCGGCGGTGGTAGGCCAGGGCGAAGCGATGGGCCTCGTCGCGCAGCCGTTGCAGGACCTGGAGCGCCGGCGAGTCGCGGTCGAGCGCCAGCGTGCGCCCGCGCCACAGCAAGAGTTCCTGGCGCTTGGCCAGCCCGGCCACCGGGGGCGCTCCGTCGAGGCCGAGCCGCTTCAACTCGCGTTCCGCCGCGCGCACCTGACCCGCGCCGCCGTCCACCAGCACCAGCTCCGGCGGGCGGGCGTTCTCCGCCACGAGCCGCGCAAAGCGGCGCCGGATGACCTCCGCCATCATGGCGGTGTCGTCCCGGGCATCGGACGAACGGACGCGGTAGCGCCGATAGAGGGCGGGCCGCGGAACCCCGTCCACGGCCACCACGCTGCTGCCGACGGCGTGCCTTCCGGAAATCGTCGAGATGTCGAACGCTTCCACGCGCCGCGGCGGCCGCGGCAGCCCGAGAGCCACGGCCAGGGCGCGCAGTCCCGCGCGGCCGCCGCCGGCGGCGCCCGGAGTTCGGAGTCCCGTCGGGCGGGTGCGCAGGGCCGTCCGCAGCCACTGCAGCGTGTCCCGCAGGGCGGCGGCCTTTTCGAACTCCAGCGCCTCGGCCGCCGCCAGCATGGCGGCCCGGAGGTCCGCCAGCACCGCGGGACGCTCGCCCCGCAGGAACGCGCAAGCCTCCGCGACACGTTCCCGATAGGCTTCCGGCGAGACGGCGCCGACGCAGGGCGCGGCGCAGAAACGGACAAGGTCGTTGATGCAATGGGCGTGGTCGGCTGGGCCAGGCACCGGCGCCGCGCAGCGGCGCGTTCCGAAGCGTTTTTCCACAAACTCGAGGGCCGCGCGGGCCGCCGGCGACGAGGCGTAGGGGCCGAAATACACTTGGCCATCGCGCCGCCGGACGCGGCAGAGCCGGAACCGGGGGAACGGCTGGGCGATATCCACCGCCAGCAGCGGATAGCGCTTATCGTCCTTGAACTGGCGGTTGAACCAGGGGCGGTAAGCCTTGATCAGACGGCTTTCGAGCAACAGCGCGGCCGTCTCGCTGCGCGCGGGCAGCGTTTCGATGTCGGCAATGCTGTGGGCCAGGCCGCGCAGCTTGGGGTCGGTCCCGCGGCGCGCCGCCCGGCGGAAATAGGACCGTACCCGGTGGCGCAGCGAGACCGCTTTGCCGACATAGATGATGCGCCCGCGGCGGTCGCGGAACAGGTAGCAGCCCGGATGGTCCGGTAGGTCGCGCAGCTTGCGCCGGATCGTCTCGGGCAGCATGACCGGTCCCTCAGGAGGCGCGCGCCGGCGGGGGCGGCCCGGCATCCGGCGCCGCGGTCCGCCGGCGCCGGAAGGCCGCGACGACGTCATCGAGTTCCGGGCAGCGGAACAGGCGGGCAGCCGCGCCGTAGACCGCCACCGCCGCCGCCAGGCTGAAGGTAAGCGGGAGCAGCCGGCCCGCCAGCCCCGGCAGGCCGCCGGCCCAGGCCGCCCCCGCGAGGGTGCGGAACAGCCAGGCCGCGGCCGCGGCCATGATGGCGGTGGCCGCCGCCAGGCGGCCGGCCGCGGCCGCCAGGATCGTCCAGCCGGGCGACCCGAGGCGTTGATGAACCAGCAAGCCAAGAATTGCCGCCTGGCAGGCGGCCGAGAGCACCGAGGCCAACGCGATGCCGGCATGGCGCAGGGGGCCCATCAACGCCAGCATTAGCACGACGTTGAGGGCCGTGCAGGCCATCCCGGTCCGAACGGGGGTGCGCATGTCCTGCAGCGCGTAAAACACCGGGATCAGAACCTTGAGCAGGCTGAAGACCACCAGCCCCGGCGCATAGCAGCGGACGGCCAGGACGGTCATCTCGGTGGTCAACGGCGAGAAATCCCCGCGCTCGTAAATCAGCCGGACAATCGGGCGCGCGAGGACCGCCAGGCCGGCGGCGGCCGGCAACATCAGGAACAAGATCTGGCGCAGCCCGTGGTGCAGTGTGCCGCGCATCAGGTCCG
Organism: uncultured Verrucomicrobiota bacterium; assembly: GCA_964515705.1. GTDB lineage: Bacteria > Verrucomicrobiota > Kiritimatiellia > JAAZAB01 > JAAZAB01 > CAZEVX01. Next base: position 23,332 of record CAZEVX010000008.1, read on the forward strand.
GACGGTCCCGGGCGGCCTGGCCGGAAAAGGCCGGCAGCAGAATCGTCCCGAGCGCCGTGGCGAAAATCCCCAGCGGCAGGTAGATCAACCGCTCGGCATAGTAGAGGTAGGAAGGCGCCCCCTGGCCGATCAGCACTGCCACGAACCGGTTCAGCAGCACGTTGATCTGGGTGACGCCGACGCCCAGGGCCGCAGCGCCCATCAGTTGCCAGACGCGCCGGATGCGCGGATCGCGCCAGTCGAACACCGGGCGCGGGCGGAACCCGCAACGCAGCAGGAGCGGCCACTGCATCAGCGCTTGGATCACGCCCGAGACCAGCACGCTCCAGGCGACCGCCAGGATACGGGAGTTGCCGCCGGCCGACAGCCGCGGGCAGATGCCCAGCAGGACGGCCAGCATCACCAGGTTCATGGCGAGCGGCGTGGCGGCCGGCAGGGTGAACTTTCGCAAGGCGTTGAGCATGGCGGAAAACAGGGCCGCCAGGCAAATCAGGAACATGTAGGGCAACATGATCCGCAGCAGGTTGAGGATCATGGCCGTCCGGGGGGACAGCGGCCAGAAGCGCAAGGCCAGTGTTGCCAGCAGGATCCCGGCGGCCACCAGCGCCGCCAGGGTCAGCGCCAGAAAGGTTGTCATCGCCGCGGCGAAGCGCCAGCCCGCGCGCCGGTCCTGCCGTTCCAGGGACTCGGTGAAGACCGGCACGAAAGCCGACGAGAGCGCCCCCTCGCCGAACAGGCCGCGGAACAGGTTGGGAATGGTGAAGGCGACCACGAAGGCGTCCATGACGGCCGAACTTCCGAACAGCGCCGCCATCGCCATGTCGCGCGCCAAGCCGAAGACGCGGCTGACCAGGATGAAAAAGCCGACCGTGCCGGCCGACCGGATGACCGAGCGTTGATCCACGCGGATATGTCCTCCGCCCGCCGCCGCGATCTCGGGGCCGCGGCCTGGCCCGGCGGCCGCCGGGCCGCCTCAATCCGCGGCGGCCTCCGATTGACTGCCGGGGGTCGCCGGGGTCGGCGCCGGCGCGGGGGTGGTGCCTCGGGGCGCGGGGCCGACGTTACACCGTTCCCACAACTTGGCATACTTCAAGAATACGCCGATGGCGCTCAGGGTGGCGATGATCAGGCCGCGGTATCCGTCCAGGAAGCCGCGCTTCAGCACAAACCCCTTGAAAAAACGGAACAGCGGGCGGAAAACCAGGTCGGATCCGGAAAACGGACGGCGTTCCTCGGCCATGCCCTCCGCGGCGATGTTCGAGAAGCGGTTCATCGTCAGGACTTGGTCGGCAATGTCGTCGTAGGTGAAGTGGTGCAGGCAGCCCTTCAGGCGCCGCACCGGGCCGTCCACGACAACGTGGTCGTGCGGCTCGCGCCCGGTGCAAATCCCGCGGTCCTTGCGGTACAGTCGCAGCTTGAGGTCGGGCCACCATTCCCCGTGGGTGATCCAGCGGCCAAGAAAGAAGACCCGGCGCGGAAACGCGTAGCCGACGACCTCCCGGTTGCGGCCGGATCGGAATTCCCGTAAAATCTCGTCGCGCAGGCACGGCGAGATCTCCTCGTCGGCGTCGATGAAGAGGATCCAGGGGTGCCGCGCCATCTTCTTGATCAGCTCTTTCTGGCCGACGTATCCCAGCCAGGCATGCTGGTAGACGCGGTCCGTGTATTCGCGGCAGATCGCCACCGTGCGGTCCTGGCTGAAACTGTCCACGACGACGATCTCGTCCACCCAGGTCAGGCTTTCGAGGCAGCGCCGGATATTGTTTTCCTCGTTGCCGACTGTCAGGCAGGCCGAGATCTTGTCGCACGGGATTGGAGAGGCGTCGTTCATGATGCCTGCGTCCGGCGGCCACCGGTCATCGGGCGTCGGGCCGCGCCTCCAGGAGTTCGCCGGCCGCCGCCGCGACCCGTTCGGGCGGGATGGCCGCGAGCCGCGCGCGCGCCTCTGCCGATGCGCGCGGCACGTCCCGGCCCCGCGGCGCCCCGCTCTGGAGAATCCGCACCGCCGGCCCCAACGGGCCGGTCAGCGTCGGGTCCGTCAACCCGAAGATCGCCACCACGGGAATCCCAGCCGCCGCCGCCAGGTGCATCCCGCCACTGTCGTTTGAGACGGCCAGGGCACACTGCGACAGCGCGGCCGCCAGTTCGGGCAGCGTGGTCTGACCGGCCAGGTTACGTGCGCCCGGCCCGGCGCCGCGCGCCACGCTCTCCGCCAGCGCCCGCTCGGCGGCGCTCCCGAAAACCACGATAGGGCATTTCCAGCGCGCGTGCAAGAGCCGACCGGCCGCCGCGAAAAACGCCGGCGGCCATTGCTTGGCCGGGCCGCGCGCCGCGCCGGGCAGCAGCGCCACGGGGCGCAGACCGGCGGTTCCCAGCAGGGTCCGTGCCCGCGCCTCGAGGGCGGGGTCAAACCGCAGGCAGGCTGGTTCTAACCGGGTGTCCGACAGACCGAGTACGGCCAGGTGCTCGAATGCTTGGTGGCGCCGCAGGGGGTCCGCGGGCGGCCGGCGCACCTCCGTCAGCATCCAGTCGCGGCCGTGGCCGGGCGGCCCGATCCGCCGCGGAATTCGCGCCAGGAACGGCACCAGGGTCGAGCGGAAGGAATGCGGCAGGATGTAGGCGGTATCGGGGCGTTCGGCGCGCGCGGCGCGCACGGCGCGCGCGAGCGCCGCTGCCCCCGGACGACAGGTCCACACGGCGTCCGCGGCGGCGTGCAGCCGCCAGAGCGGGGCCAGGGCGGGCTTGACCAGCAGCACCAGCCGCGCCGCGGGATAGGCGCGCCGCCAGGCCTGCAACGCCGGCATGAGCATGACGCTGTCGCCCAGCCAGTTCACGCCGACCGCCAGGGCGGTCCGCGGCGGGGGAACGTCAACGGAAACAGATGCGGGAGATGCAGGCATGAAAGTCCCCGGCGCCGCTCAGCAGTTCGATGGTGACCCGCAAAAAATAGATCGGGATGTCCCAGCGCTCGATTTTCGGGAAGCGCACGGCGTCCTTCTCGGTTGTCAGGATCGCGGCCGCCTGCTGCTTGCGGGCCTTGTTGATCAGGTCAATGATCTCCTGCTGGGTGTAGCGGTGATGGTCGGCATAGCGTTTCAGGTAGACGATCCGCCCGCCCAGCCGAACGGCTTCCTGCTCGAAGCCCTCCGGGCTGGCAATCCCGGAAACCAGCGCCACCGGCAGGTCGCGCAACCGCTCGAGGCCAAGCCGTTCGCCGGTGTAGACGTTCTGCAGGTAGTTGGGGCGGTGCGCGCATTCCGAGATTTCGGCCGTCGGATTCAACGCCCGCAGGCGCGCCTTGAGCGGGCCGGTGTCGCGGCCGGCGGCTTTGGTCAGAAAAATGAAGCTGGCGCGGCGGATGTTGGCGACCGGTTCCCGCAATAAGCCGCGCGGCAGGCAGTAGCCGTTGCCGAACGGATCGCTGCAGTCCACCAGCACGATGTCCAGGCGATGCTTGAGCGACCGGTACTGGAACCCATCGTCCAGGATCAGGGTGTCGCAGTGCAGACGGTCAATGGCGTACCGGCCGCTCTTGACGCGGTCCTTGTCCACCAGTACCGCGACGTGCCGGAGGTTCGAGGCCAGCATGTAGGGCTCGTCGCCGCTCATGGCCGAATCGAGCAGCAGGTCCGCGCCGTCGGAGACCACCCGCGGCAAGCGGCGCCGCGCGCGGCCGGTGAGCGCATCCAACAGCCGTTTTCCCAGGCCATGCTCGACTTTCTTGTAGCCGCGGCTCAAGATCGCCACCTTGCGGTCCTGCTGCTGCAGGGCGCGGGCAAAAACCTCGACGATCGGCGTCTTGCCGGTGCCGCCGACCGTCAGGTTGCCGATGCTGATGACCTGACAGCCGAGCGTGTGATGTCGAAAAATGCCGCGGTCGAACAGGAAATGGCGGATGGCGATGCCGGCCTCGTAGACCCGCGACAGTCCCGCCAGCAGGCGGCGCAACAGCTCGGCCGCGCGCCCCTGGCGCTGCTCGTGGATCAGCGCCAGGAAGGCGCGTTCCAGTTTTTCCTTGCGGCTGAGTCCCATGCGGGTCGTGTCCTCCCATGACAGCGCTCCGGGCGGAAGGCCGGCGTGCGGCATTCTGCCACCGGGTTCACCCGGCCGTCCAGCAGAATGATGGGCGCCTCCTTTACCGTTGCGCGGGCCGCCGCCGCCGGATACAGTGGCGCCCTTCCACGCACCGCCGGGCCGCGCCGCGCAAATGGCGGCCTGATCCATCGTGGCTGGGAGGGACTGCGCATGGCATCCGTCAATGCCTTTCAGGAACTGGCCGCTATCAAGGACGGGGCGGCCCTGTGTTTCGAGGGCGATCGCTCGGCGTGTCTGCTCTGCCCGGACATGGGCGGGCGCGTCTTCGGCGAGGTCGGCGGGCGGTCGGTCCACCGCCTGCACCTCGAGACCGTCCGCCGGCCTGATCAGCCCTTCGCCAATTTCGGCGGCAATAACTTCTGGCCGGCGCCCGAAGGCGGGCCGCTGGGATTCAACTACCGCGGGTCCGAGTGGTATGTCCAGCCCGGTATCAACCGCGATCCGTTCCGGGTCGTCGCGGCCGATGCCCGCGGCGCCGTCCTGGAAAAGGATGTCGTGCTCGTCAACCGCGCCGGGACCCGGGTGGAAACGCGTATGCGGCGCGCCTTTCAGACGCTGGCGGCGCCGCCGCCCGGTCTCCTGGGGGCATTGCCGCTCGACGCCGTGCTGGCGTACCGCACCGCCGATTCCTTCGCCGTGCGCAACACGGTTGCGGCGGACGCGGCACTGCTGGCGGCCTGGACCCTGGAACAGTTCGACGCCACGCCGGACACGGTCTCGTTTGCGGCTGTCGCCGCCCCGGAAGCGGCGATCAACGTCGCGTTCTACGAGCCGCCGCGCGAGCGACTCGCCTTTTTCCCCAAGGGATTTACCTATCGCACCGACGGCCGGCGCAAGGGGCAGATCGGCATTCGCCAGGCGGCCGAGCCCCTCTTCATCGGCTGCTGCGACCGGGCGCGCCGGCTGCTGATCCTGCGCCGCAACGAGAGCGTGCCAAACGGCGTCTTCTTCAACATCGCCGACAACGACCAGCCCGGCGGCCCGTTCTCGGCCGCCGACACTTACAGCATCTTCAACTCGGACCCCGAAATGGCGGCCTTCGAACTGGAAACCATCGGCGCCGCGCGGGTGGAACGCGGGTTTCTCAAGGGGTCGGAATTGCTCTCGTCCACCACCATAGCCCTCGTCCATTCCCGGAGCGATCTGGAGGCGTTCGTGGATGGCGTGCTCGGCCAGCCCGGCGCCCTCGCCTCCCTGCCGTGAGTCCGCCGCGCGCGATAAGTCGCCAAAAGCCCTTGCCAGGCGGCGGACGGGCGGATAGAGTGCTGCCCGGTTCCCGCCCGGGAACTCCCGGGACGCGCCTGTAGCTCAATTGGACAGAGTGTCGGCCTCCGAAGCCGAAGGTTGCCAGTTCGATCCTGGCCAGGCGCACCAGCCCCGCTTGAATCCGCGGACCTGTTCCGGCCCCCTGATTCTCTCCACAAGGCGCTATCACGGACGTCCATGTTTCCGAACGGGTCGTGGAACGCCTTGATACTGTTGCTGAACCGATCCGGTTCTGGTTCCCGCCTGCCGCGACGCGCGGGCACGTAGCCGGACGGTCAACTCATTTTGCCGCCTTGGCCGCCGCCGCGCGGGCGGCCTTTCCGGCGGCATCCTGATGGAGCGTCACGGTGTCCAGCACCGCACCGTCGTCACGGAACACGGTCAGCGCGAGGGTGTCCGGAGTGACGTCGACAATGCCGACATTCGGGCTGGCCACGGACGCGAGGGTGTAGGCAGCGGTTCCCGGCGCGCGGCACCTGGCGCCGCCCGGCCCGAGCACGATATGGTGGATGCCGTTGACCAGGTTGTGCTGGTAAAAATGGTTATGGCCCGCGAGGACGAGGTCGACGCCGGCCGGCTCGAAGAGGTCGCGGGTCATGGCGATCATGCCCTTGTTCTCGCCGTGTCCGCCGGCGCTGTAGGCCGGCATGTGGAAGGCGGCGATCGTCCAGCGGCGTCGGGCGGCGGCGAGATCCGCGCGGGCGAACCGCGCCTGGTCGGAGGTCAACGAGTAGTCCACCATGTTGTTGAGCACGAGGATGTGGGCGTCGCCGTAGTCGAACGCGTAGAAGGCCTGGTCGCCGGAAGCCGAGGCGGGCGCCTGCAGGAAGGCCTGGGTGTTGGTGATCCATTTGTCGTGGTTGCCCACGCAGGCGAAGAAAGGGGTTCCGGCGATCAGGTCGCGCTGCTTGGAGAAGAAATGATCCTTCCAGTTCGCGTAGAGGTAGCCGCTGGCGGCCAGGTCGCCGCCGTAGAGCAGGAAGTGGGGTGGGTGCACGGTCCGCAGTTGCGCCACGATCGCGTCCTGGTTGCTGGCGGGGGACTGAAAGTCGGCCGTGAACGCGAAGCGGAACGCCGTTCCCGTCGACACGGCTGTGTGGAAGGCGGCGTCGGCCGACGGCGCGCCGCCCTGCGCGGCCCGGTAATGGTAGCGCGTGCCCGGCTGCAACCCGGTCAGCGGCACGCGGTGGACGTAGGTGGTCGCGCTGGTGGTCAGGAAAAAAGCCGTCGTGGCCGTCCTGCCGAACGCGGGCGCGAGCCCGTATTCCACGGTCGCGGCATTGGTGGTGTCGCATTCCACGAGGACCCAGATCCCGGTGGTCGACACGGCCTGGAGGTACGGCCGCATGATCAGGTCGGCGCGGGCGGGACCCAGCAGCAGGACCAGCGCCAATCCGTAGGCAGCCGCGAGGAAACGTTGACGATTGGGTGTTTGCATGGAAATCGAGAATGGGGATGGCGGGCGGGACGCCCGCGCTCCGGCCCGCGCGATCTGGCATCAGCGAGGAGGGCCGCGCTCCTCCCCGGTGTTGCCGGAACGCCGCGGGCGCGGTATCCGGCGGCGGGCGAGCGGCGGAAGGCCAATGTCGCGCACGAGGGAGCCGGGCACGGGACGCGCCTCGAGTGGCGGGCGTCCCAGCCGCGCGCGCAGGCGGCGGATGATGCCGGGCATGCCGAACGCCCGGGCGCGCGCCTGGTAGAGGGCCAGGCGAGTCAGGGCGCGCTGGGAAGCGTATCCCGACTCGGGTAGGGATTGGTGCAGCAGCCAAGCCGTGTCCAACTGGCGTCCCAGCGTTTCGGGATCGGCGCCCGTGCCGGCGCGGATCTGGTCCCACGCCGCGTTCAGGCGCGGCGGAAAAAAGGCCAGCTCATAGCACGCCCGCAACTCGTCGCGTTCGGTCATGGTGTCTCCGGCCGCCAGAGCCCCAGGTCGGTCCGGAAATTGTCCAGATTGTCGACAACCAGCGGGTCCCGATCGAACGGGGGCGGGAGGCGAGCCGCGGCCGCCGCAACCTCCGCGAAGGCCACGGGACGAAGGGTGACCAAGTATTGCACATCGCCGCGGTCGAGCGCGTCGTAGCGGATCAGTTTGCTGGCGATCAAGGCCGGCAGGGCGTTGGTCTTGACGGTCAATCGCCGTCCGCGCCAGAGCGTCAGGTCCGAGGCGGGGTCCGGCGGGGGCAGGCACAAACGCGCGGCGGAGATCCACTCGATGTGGTCAGCGGCGGTGTCGGGCTCGGGGTTGACCGGCAGCCCGGCGACCGCGGCCGCCGCGCGGAACGCGCCTTCATCGAGCCGGCAGTACGGCCCCGCGACATCCAGGTCGAGACTCGTGCGGTCGGGCATGTCGAGGAGGATCAACGCCGCGCTGCCGTAAATGTGGAGCAGCGCCGGCGCCGGTAAGGCGGCATCGAGCCGTTCCAGGTGGCCGCGCAGGTCGTCGTCGCGCATGGCCATAGGATAGCCCGCCGAGGGGCTTCCGGCAATCCCATTCCGACACCCTGGCGGAAGCCGATCTAATGCGCTTCTGAAGGCCGGCGGCCGGGAGCCTTCAGCCGGCCGCGGCCGCCAGCGCCTGGCGCTTGAGGTCCGCGTAACGGCGGCTGAACCAGGGGCGCAGTTGGGCCTCGCGGTGGTCGAAGCCGAAGGCGCGCCGGGTGACCGCCAGCACCGGCGGCGCCTGGATGCGCTTGGCGACCGCCAGGCCGTTGTACTGGGTCCACCAGTGCTCGAGGTCGTCCAGAAACGCGCGCGGACCGGGAAAGAGGTCGGCCACGCGGCCGGCATAGCCGATCTGCCGTTCGAGGGTGCCGGCAAGATACCACGCGAGGATGTCTTCAGGCGTCGTGCGCCGCCAGGACTCGACCCAGGAGGCGAATAGGCGATCGTGGTAGGGATAGATCAGCGGGTCGCCCAGGCCGCGGTCCACCGCCTGGTCCGGGCTCAACTCCGCCGAGGGCGTGAGGGCGAAGACCGCCTCCGGAATGACCTCGCGGCCATAGACCGTCCCGTTCAAGTGCCGCCCGAGCGCGTAGACGTCGCCTTTCCAGAGATCGCCCAGGGCGGCCAGGAATCCGCCCAGGTCGCCGTAGAGCGTCGTGTAGCCAACGGTGGCCTCGGCCTTGTTGGCGTTGCAGGTGAACCCGCCGCCGAAAGCCGAGGCCAGGGCCGCCAGCAGGCGCGCCGAACGGTCGCGCGCCTGGACGTTCTCAAGGCGCGCCCCGTCCAGCCGCAGCGTCTCGTGCCGGGCGCCGTCGGCGCTGGCGGCCGTCAGCCCATCGAGTTGCCGCGCCGTCAACGCTACGCTCTCCACGATCGGGACTTCCGCGAAGAGGCACCCCAGGTTGCCCGCCAGTTGCCGCGCCAGCCCGCGCGTCGTGGACGAGGTGAACGGCCCCGGCAGGCTTGCCAGCAGCAGGTCGTCCGGCGCGAGCACGCGCCGGTAGAGCGCGGCGGCGACCGCCGAATCGATCCCGCCGGAAATGCCGACCACCACGCGCCGCAGGCCGGTCAGGTCGAGGAACTCGCGGATGCCGGTCAGTAGTGCCTGGCACAGGTCGGCCGGGCCATCCGGGCGCAGGTCTGCCGGGCGGCCCCACGGACGGCCGTCCAGCGGTAAATCGAGGTCGAGCATGCCCGGCTCGAAGCGCGTCGGCAGATCGAGAACGCCGCCGGCCGGGTCATAGGCACAGGAGCCGCCGTCGAAAGTGAAGACCGTCTTGCCGTTGTTCTGGATACCGACGGCGTTGACGAACAGGATCGGGACCCGGAGCCGCCGGGCCTGTTCGGCGAAGACGCGGTGGCGCTTGAGGTGCTTGTCGCGGGTGAACGGGGAGCAACTGGCGTTGACGATCAGGTCCGGGGCCTGGCGTCCCAGGACGGCCAGCGGGGAAAGGCCGTAGTCGGCATCCCAGGCGTCCTCGCAGAGGATGCCGCCGAGCGCGAGCCCGCCGACATCGATCGGCGCCAGCAGGGTCTCGGCCGGCCGGCCTTCCTCGAGGGCCAGGCGGCGCAGGTCGTAGAAATGGCGGGCGTCATCGAACTCGCGGTAGTTCGGCAGGAGCGTCTTGACGGCGAAGGGATAGGGGCTGTGGCGCGGGCCGTGAAAGCGGCCGTCGCGCGCCGCGAAGAGCGCGTTGTACTTGCGGACGCGTCCGTCCTCGTTGCGGCGCGTCCAGTCGAGCCCGACGTTTCCGAAGAGGATCGTGATCCCCTGCGAGGCGGCGCGGACCTCTTCCCCGCAGGCCTCGCACTCGCGCAGGAAGGCGTCGCGTTCCCAGGCGTCCCCCAGCAGGTAACCCGGGATCGCCAGTTCGGGACACACCATCATCTCGGCGCCCCGCGCCCGGGCTGCCGCGGCCGCCGCCAGCAGCGCCGCGGTGTTGGCGGCTGGCTGGCCCGGCAGCACGCGCAGTTGCGTCAGGCAGACCCGCACGCGCCGCGGCGCGCCGCGCGTCGGCGATTCCAGGGCCGTTGTCATAGCCGTTGCTCCGGCCCCACGCTAGCACACCGCCGCGACGCTGACAACACTCCAAATGGGGTCAGCCCTGTATTTAGAATTTAGCGCGGATGATGACCAAGCCGAAGCGAGTGTCGCCCGCACGCCGGAGCGGTTGTCCGCTGCGCGCAACGCCGGCCGGCGTCTAGCAGTTCCCGTCCGTCTGGTCGGGGCCCGGCGCGGCGGACGGACGACGCCAGGCGATCGCCCGGGTGGGGCAGGTCCGCGCGCATTCGAGGCAGACGATGCACTCGCTGTGGCGGTTGACGGCCCGGCCGGTTCGGCTGCAGTCCTCCACGGGGATGCGCATTGGGCAGGCGCGGTCGCACCGGCCGCAATGGATGCAGGCGGCGGGGTCCAGTCGCAGCGGGACCAGGGCGACCTTGTTGGCCCAGGCCACCAACGCGCCCACGGGGCAGAAGGCTTTGCAGAAGGCGCGCGCGTTGAGCAGCACGAGCGCCAGGACCCCCGCCAACACGACCAGGCGCAACAGCCGGCCGGCATCGACGGGGCCGCCGCGGGCCAGCACCATCCCCGGCAGGGTGACTTCCAGCGTCGCCACCGGGCAGGTGTTGCAGAAAAAGAAAAAGGCTTCCTTGCCGACCCAGTAGGCGGCCGCGCCGACCGTGCCGAGCAGGATGCCGTATTTCAGCCAGCGCATGGCGAACGGCAGGCGCAGGCGCGGCGCGGGCACCCGTTGCAGGAGATCCTGTAGCAGGCCCATTGGGCAGATCCAGCCGCAGAAGAACCGGCCCGCCAGGGCGCCGATGGCCGCCAGCATTCCCAGCGCCAGCCAGGGCACGCTGTGGAACTGCACGTATTCCGAGATCGTGTAGATCGGGCAGGAAAACCAGGTCAACGGGCAGGCGTTGCAGTGGATGATCGGCAGGCAGACACCCCCGAAGAACACTGCCGCCGAGGTGAATACCGTCAGGTTGCAGGTCAGCAGGATTGCGGCCAGGATTTGGACCCGGCGCCGGGAGCGTGACCACGGGGGAGACATTATTCCAGGGGCGATAGCTGGGCCGTGAGTTCCTTGCCGAACAGGCGGCCTTTGCCGGCATCCACCCAAACCACGGCCTTGTATTCGCCTGCCTTGGCTACTTCAACGAAGTAGCCCCCGGTGCCCCCTCAGGAAGGGCACATTTTGTCGAGGGCCAGCGACTTGCGGGCAATCACCACCCCGTCGCTGTCCAGGATGTAGAATTGCGCCGTGCCGCCCATGCGCCGCAGCAGTTTGCGCTCGCGGACGGTCTTGACCTCGTAGAGTTCGCAGGTCAGCCGCGCCGGGATCTTGCCCGACTTGACGTAATGGCGCTTCTCCTGGGGCGATACGGTCCGCACGCCGAACGAGGCCTGGAACTGCAGCTTTACGCCCGGCTTGTCGTCGGTCCATTCCGCGAGCAGGGCGCCGACCTGCTCGGCCGATAGCAGTTGGTCCTTGTCGTTCTTTCGACCGGCAGATTCGGGCGCTGCCGGCGCCTGGGCGTGCACCGCGACAGCCGCCGCGACCAGGGTGGCCGCGCACGCAGACCGCCAGGACGATGTCGACAAGAGCAAGGGCATGACTAAACCGTAGCAGATTGCGGGACACTGTCAACACCGCCGTGCGGCCGATTTCCGCCGACCGCCGCGGCGCGGCCGCGCCGGTGGGTACGTTAGCCGGCCCCGGTTGCCTCAGCATACACGCGGCCATAGGCGGTGAGCATCGGCGCGAGGGCGAAATCGGCGCGGCCGCGTGCAAGGGCGGCCGCCTGGCGGGCGGGGTAGCGCATGGCCAGGTCGTCCAAGGCCGCGTCCAGCGCCGCCGGGGTTAGCGCCGGGAGGACCGACCCGCAGCCGGTCTGGGCGACGTAATCGGCCATCGGGATGGCGGCGCTGACCAGCACCGGCTTGCCGGCGGCCAGCGCCTCGATCAGCGAATGCGGCCAGGCCTTGACCAGATCGGCCTTGGCGGCCAGCACGACCGCGCCATGGACGCCGGCCAGGACGGCATTGACGTCGGCGGCGCGGTTGACGATCTCAACACGATGGGCTAGCCCGCGGCGCGCCACGCGCCGGTTCAGGGCCTCGAGCAGCAGGCCGCGCCAGAGGAAGACCAGGCGCAGCGGCCGGCGCGCGGCGGCATCGAGCAACAGATCGATCCCCTTGGTGGCAAACTGGCGCGGAACCCAGGGTGCCGAGCCGACCAGCAGCGTCAGGTCCTTCCGCAGCGGGCAGGGAACATGGGTAAAGCGCTCGACGGCGATGCCCGGGCGGATGACGCGCCAGCGCCCGGCGCCCCAGGCGCGCAGCAGGGGTTCGTCGCGCGGGTTAGGGGTCACGACCGAGTGGACGCGGTCGAGCCACCCCGGCCGGCGGGCTCCGGCCGGCAGGCCGAGCCCGGTCGAGACGGCATAGACCGCTGGTTTTCGCAGCCGGCGCAGCCAGGGGAAGGGGTACAGCGTGCCGTAGGAGAAGTGGTGCAGGTCGGCGCCGGGCTCGAGACGGCGCAAGGCGCGCGCCTGGTGCAGGCCGTAGAGCGCCTTGGGAAACCAACGGCTTGGCCGGCGCAGAGGATAGAGCGGCAGCAGCGTTCCGCCGAAGCGCGCCCGCAGGGCTTCGAGCTCCTGCAGGACGGCATCGGTGCCTGGCAGGGGCGGCGGCGGCGCCGTGAGGTGATAGAGCACATGCACGCCGGGCATTGTCGGCCGGGCCGCTCGCAAGGCAAGCGATTTCCGCAAAACCGTTGACAAGCCGGGCGGCATTCCGCATGCTGCTGCCCATTTGTTGCGGGGCGATTTTGGGAGGACCAGTCCATGACCGAACTCCAAGGGAACATGCTGATCGCGCAGAGCGGCGGGCCGTCGATGGTGATCAACCGCAGCCTGGTGGGCGCCGTCTTGGAAGCCAAGCGCCACGCCGTTATCCAGGGGATTTTCGGGTCGCTGCACGGCATCAAGGGCGTGTTGAACGAGACCCTGGTGGACCTGCGGTGCGAGTCGGACGCCGATCTCGACGCCGTGGCGGCCACGCCGGCCTCGGCCCTCGGCAGCGTGCGCAAGAAACCCAAGCCCGAGGAATGCCGGGCGATCTTTGCCGTGCTGCGGCGGTACAAGATTCATTATTTCTTTTACATCGGCGGCAACGACTCGGCCGAAACCGCCCACCTGCTCAACGAGGATGCCCGGGCGTCCGGCTATCCCCTGCGCTGCTTCCACATCCCCAAGACCATCGATAACGACCTGCGCGAAAACGACCACACCCCCGGCTACGGCAGCGCCGCCAAGTTCGTGGCCTGCGCCGTGATGGGCGGCGACCTCGACAGCCGGGCGCTGCCGGGAGTCAAAATCGACATCGTCATGGGGCGCCACGCCGGGTTCCTGACGGCGGCCGCCGCCCTGGCGCGGCGGCGTCCGGACGACGGCCCGCACCTGATCTACCTGCCCGAGCGGCCGTTCGTCCTCGAGCGGTTTGCCGCCGATGTCCGGCGCGTGCACGACAAGCTCGGCCGCTGCGTGGCGGCGGTGTCCGAGGGCATCAGCGACGCCTCCGGCAACCCGATTGCCACCCTCTTCTCCAAGGAAAAGGACTCGCACGGCAACGTGCAGTTGAGCGGGTCCGGGGCGCTCGGCGACCTGCTGGCCGATACGATCAAGAGGACCGGCATCGAGCGCGTGCGGGCCGACACCTACGGCTACCTGCAGCGATCGTTTCCCGGGCTGGTCTCCGAGACCGACGCCGCCGAGGCGCGCGAGGTTGGGCGGCTGGCGGTGCGCTGGGCGGTCGAGCAGGACACCGACGGCTCGGTCGCCATCCGCCGCCAGCCGGGCGCGGCCTACGCGGTGACCTACGCGCGGGTGCCGCTCAAGGCCGTGGCCAAGGACACGCGCCACATGCCCGACGCCTTCATCGCCGAGGCCGGCAACGACGTCACGCCCGCCTTCCTGGACTATGCGCGGCCGCTGGTCGGCCCGCTGCCGGACACCGCGCTGCTCCAGCGCGTGCCCGTGCCGCACCCGGCGTGAACGCGGATCAGGGTCGGCCCAGACGGCATTCGCGCAGGCAGGTATAGGTCGGCCCCTGCGGTCCCAACCGGCTTTGCATCAGGAGCACGCGGTCCACCGCCAGCGGCCCGAAGACCGTGTCCTGGAACGGCGCCAAGGCCTCGACCAGATCGCGCGCCCGCCGCGCGGATCGCACGCGGCCGAGCGTCAGGTGCGGGTGGAACGGGCGCGCGTCGATGCGGATCCCCGCGCCGCGCGCGGCGTCCGCCAGGTCGGCCTGCAGGGCCAGCAGCGGCTGGAGATCGCCCGCCAGCCCGGCCCAGACGACCTTGGGCGCGCGCGGGTTGCCGAACGTGCCCAGCCCGCGGAGGTCCAGCCCGGCGAACGGCGCGTGGCGCGCCGCCGCCGCTTGCGCCGCCTCCCCGAATGCCGTTGCCGCGGACTCGAAGAGGTCGCCCAGGAACACCAGCGTCAGGTGCAGGTTGCCGGGGGCCACCCAGCCGACGCCGGCGCCGGCGGCCTTCAGTCGCGCCTGGGTTTCGGCCAGGCGCGCGCGGACCGGCTCGCTGACGGCGGCTGCCACGAACGCGCGCAGCGTGGCAGGGACGGCGTTGGCGGCGTCGACTGGGCGGCCGTCGTGCATACCGGCAGGATAGCGGATTTCGGTGGCGGCGCAAGGTGGCCGGGGACGCGCAAAACTGTGGGAGTTGCGCCTGCCACTTTTGCCCAGTCAGGCGCCAGACCGTGCGCCTGCGGCGCGGCACCCTGCGCGCCGTAGCGGCGGCTTGACGCGCCGCGTAGGCGGGAGCCTCGCCCTCCAGGTGATCGCGCCTCATCGGCACCCGTGAAGGGCGAGCGTGTGCCCGCCGTAGCTCAACGAGCGCAGGCTGGGTCCCCGCGAACTGTCCTGGTATCCACCTCCGCGTCACTGAGAAGGTGTGAAATAATTAATCTGGACGCCGCGTGAGGGCACGCGGCCTACAGTTTTCCTGGACGTTTCGCCCCTTGTTGTAGGCCCGGTGCCCGCACCGGGCGATTATTTCACAGCTTCTGAGGCCTTACGGGCACCGGGCCTACTTAATTCGTTCGCCCCGTCGGAGGCAGGACGGGTCGGCGCCCAAATCCGCGCGAAAGCACATCCCTGTTTCGTATTCACGTTCAACCGGTGATGCTGTGCTCCCGATCACGCGCAGCGTGATCCGCATGATTGGCGCGGT
>CAZEVX010000009.1:0-35929 GCA_964515705.1 uncultured Verrucomicrobiota bacterium
GGGAACGGCTCAGCGCCGCTTCGCCCTCCACGGGGAGTTGTCAAGGAACGCCTGCCCGCTGACCGACGGGAGGACGTGGAGGGCGAGGCTTTGCCGAGCCGCAGGCGCACGGTCTGGCGCCTGACGGGGCAACAGGGGCAGGCGCAACTCCCGCAGTGTTGGGTTTCTCCGGCGCGCTTGCAACCGTACGGGGTTGCTGTATAGTGATCCGGCGGCGGTCGTCTCGGCCGGGACGCCGCGCGCGTCAACCGGCAGCGGAGGGAAGCGGCCATGGCAGACACAGCCACGCTGACGCTCGACGGACGGTCGCACGTCTTTCCGATCGTGGGCGGCACAAAAGGCGAACGGGCCATCGACCTTTCCGGCCTCCGCGACCGGACCGGCCTGATCACGCTCGATCTGAGCCTCGCCAACACCGGCTCCTGCACGAGCGCCATCTCGTTTATTGACGGCGAGCGCGGGATTCTCTTGTACCGGGGCTACCCGATCGAGGACCTGGCCGAACACTCGACCTTCGTCGAAACCGCCTACCTCTTGATTCACGGGGAACTGCCGGCGCGCCAGGACCTCGCGGTGTTTTCCACCCGGCTCAACGAATCCTCGCTGATCCACGAGGATATGCTCCATTTTTTTACGGCCTTCCCAAAGTACGCCCATCCGATGGGAATCCTCGCCACGATGGTGGCCTCGCTCTCCACCTTCTACCCGGTCCCGAACATCCTCGACCCGGACGTCGAGGAGCAGTTCATGGCGAATCTGATCTCCCAGGTGCGCACGATCGCGGCCTTTTCCTACAAGAAATCGATCGGCGAACCCACGGTCTACCCGTCGTTCCGCCTGCGCTATGTCGAAAACTTCTTGAACATGATGTTCTCCTCGCCGGTCAAGGATTACCGGCAGGACCCCGAGATCGTGCGGGCGGTGGAACTGTTCCTGCTGCTGCACGCCGACCACGAGCAGAACTGCAGCGCCACCACCGTGCGCATGGTGGGGTCGAGCCTGGCCAACATCTACTCGGTGATTTCGGCCGGCATCTCGGCGCTCTGGGGCCCGCGCCACGGCGGCGCCAATCAGGAAGTCATCCACATGCTGGAGCAGATCCTGACCTCCGGCACGTCCCCCAAGACCTTCATCGAGCGCGCCAAAAGCAAGACCCATCAGGAACGCCTGATGGGGTTCGGCCACCGCGTCTACAAAAACTTCGATCCCCGCGCCCGGATTCTCAAGCAGGCCTGCCACCGGCTCCTGGCCCGTCCCGGCATGGCGACCCCGCTCTTCGACATCGCCATGCAGCTCGAAGACCTGGCCCTGCGCGATTCCTATTTCCAGGAGCGCCGGCTCTATCCGAACGTGGATTTTTATTCCGGCCTGATCCTTAAGGCCGTCGGGATCCCGTCCGATATGTTCACCGTGCTCTTCGCCATCGGACGCGTGCCGGGCTGGTTGGCCCAGTGGCGCGAGATGGTGCACGGCCCGCAGTGCAAAATCCTGCGCCCGCGCCAAGTCTACACCGGACAGACGGAACGACCGTACCTGCCGATAGCCCAGCGGCCGGCGGCCCCGGCGCCATGACCCTGCGGGCGACCATGGACCGCCTGTGCGCCTTCGGCGCCGCCGTGCTGACCCGCGGGGGCGTGCCCGAAGAGACGGCGGACGCCCTGGCCCGTCAGATCGTCGAGACCGAGGCGTTCCGCCAGTCCACCCACGGCCTCGTGCTGCTCGAGGTCATCTACCGCTCCCTCGGCCGCGGCGTGGAGCCGCGGGCGGAACCGACGGTTTTGCGCGCGGCGGGGGCGACCGCCTGGCTGGACGGGTCGCGCTGTATCGGGCTGCTGGCCCTGCTGCGGGCGCGCGACCGCGTCGCGGCGCTGGCCCGCGCCAACGGCATCGGGTATGTCGGCGTCCGCAACACCCAATGGATCGGCGCCCTGGGCACGCCGCTGCTAGCGCTCGCCCGCCAAGGGTTGGTCTGCCAGGCCTGGGCCCAAACCAGCGGCTGCAAGGACTGCGCCCCCTTCGGCGGACTCGATCCGCGCTTCAGCACCAACCCGATTGCCATGGCCTTCCCCGCCGAACCCCACCCCGTGATGGCGGATTTTTCCACGGCCACCATGTCCATGGCGGCGGCGCGCGCCTTGATGCAGCGCGGCGCCCGCACGCCCGTGCCCCGCTTCCTGGACGCCGCGGGACACCCGAGTTGCGATCCCGCCGTGCTGCGCGCGGGCGGCACGCTCCAGTTGTTGGGAGGCGACACCGACGGTCACAAGGGCTATGCGCTCACGCTCTTCAACGAAGCGCTGACCGCCCTGGCCGGCGGCCGCGCCAACGACCCCGACGCCCCCGCTTTCCAGTCGTTCGCCCTGATGGCGATCGACCCGGAGGCCTTGGCCGGTGCGGCCACCTTTGCCGCCGAGATGCGCGGGTTCCTCGCCCGCGTCCGCGGCGCCCGCAGCCGCACCGGCGCGCCGGTGCGGCTCCCCGGAGAGCGCGGGTTCGCCGCCCTGGCGGACAGCGCCGCCCGCGGCATCCCGCTGAATGCCGAGATGGTCGAGCGGTTGCGCCGACTGGCGGCGGACGCCGCCCTCGATCCGCCCGTCTGACGCCCCCGGGGCCTCCCGCGGGCGCCGCCTCACACCTCGTGGACGCGGTCCTTGATGGCCGGCGGCTGCGCGGCGTCGGGCGGCGATAACCGCGCGTGCATCCCGATGTTGTAGAGCACGCCGACCGCCAGCAGCGACACGACCAGGCTCGACCCCCCGGCGCTGATGAAGGGCAACGGCAGCCCCTTGGTCGGCAACAATCCGATCACCACCGCCATGTTGATCAGCGCCTGGAGCGCAATCATCATCGTCAGGCCAAAGGCCAGCAGCCGGCCGAAGGTGTCCGGCGCGCGCAGGCTGATGCGCACGCCGCAGACCAACAGCAGCGTAAACAGGCCCACCACGGCCAGGGTCGCCCCGATCCCGAGCTCCTCGCCGATGATGGCGAAGATGAAATCCGTGTGGGCTTCCGGCAGGTAATAGTGCTTCTGAATGCTGCCGCCCAGGCCAACCCCGAACGGCCCGCCGGCCACGAACGCGTGGATCGCGTTCAGCAGCTGAAACGAATAGGTCTGGGCATACTGCTCGGGGTGCAAAAACGCCACAATCCGGTTGAGGCGCACCGGGTCGCGGCTGACGGCCAGGACGAATCCCGCCAAGCCGACCAAGGCAAACACGGCCAGGTGCAGGATCGGCGTTCCCCCGACAAACAACATGGCCAGCCCGACGGCCGCGCAGAGCAGCGTGGTGCCAAAATCAGGCTCGATGAAGATGAATCCCAGCCCGGCGCCGAGCACGCCTAACGGCAATGCGGCCCCGCGCCAGAACTCGTGCACGCGCCATTTCTCGCGCGCCATCCACCAGGCCGTTCCCACGACCAGCGCGAACTTGGCCAGCTCCGAGGGCTGCACGCTGATGAACCCGCCAACGCGGAACCAGCGCCGGCTGCCGCCCGCCTTCGCTCCGATCCCCGGCACCAGCACCAGCGCGAGCATCCCGATAGCCGTCACCACCAGGACCGGCGCCAGCTTGCGCCAGAACCGATAGGGGATATTGCCAGCCAGAATGCTGGCCACAGCCGCCACCCCCAACCATACCGCCTGGCGCTTAACGAAGAAGGAAGGATCGTCGTGCTCGGCGGCGGCCTTGATGGCGCTGGTGCTGGCCAGCATCACGATGCCCAGACCCAGCAACAACAGCACTACGATGACCAGAAATACCGGTGTCCGCCACATCGGCCCGCCCCCGCTGCTCGGCAACCATGCCACGCGGGCGGCCAGACAACCAACCCGGCGACGATCGGCGCCTTCAGGGGATGTTGAGGCGCTGTCCCGGCGTGACGGATTGGCCGGGAGCGATCTGGTTGGCCGCCATCAATTCGTCGCGCGTCACCACGTATAGCTTGGCGATCGAGTCCAGATCCTCGCCGGCAATTACGGTGTGCACGACCCCGGCTCCGGGAACGACGGGCGCCTCCCCCACCGCCGCCGAGACAAGGGCGGGCGCTTCGCTGGCAGCCGGAGCCGCGGGCGCTGGCGCCTGCGCCGGCGGCAGTTCCGGGACCGCCGGCGGCATATTGACTGCCGGCGCCGCCGCGGGAGCGGGAGCGGCCGCCGCGGGCGTTTCCCCCGGCTTCGGAATGACCAGCTTCTGGTCCACGCGGATCTTGTCGTCGGCCAGGTTATTGGCCGCTTTCAGGGCCGCCACGCCAACGCCATGTTGCTTGGCAATCCGCGAGAGCACATCGCCCTTCTTGACGATATAGGTCCCGCCGGGGGCCGCCGGGACGGCCG
The DNA here is from genome assembly GCA_964515705.1 of uncultured Verrucomicrobiota bacterium. Lineage (GTDB taxonomy): Bacteria > Verrucomicrobiota > Kiritimatiellia > JAAZAB01 > JAAZAB01 > CAZEVX01. The sequence continues at coordinate 4,334 of CAZEVX010000009.1, forward strand.
CCGGGACGGCCGCCTTTGCCGCCGGTTTGGCGGCAGCGGCTTTGGGCGCGGCCGGCTTGAGGGTGTGTTTGCCCGGCAGCAGGAGTTTCTGGTTGACACGAAGTTTCTTGGGATCGGCAATCTTGTTCAGCGCCATGAGTTCGGCCACGGACACGTGGCATTGCCGGGCAATCCCGCCGAGCGTATCCCTGGGCTGCACAACGTACTCGGTCGTCTCCTCGGCCCGCACGGGCGCCGGCTCGCTCGGCATCGGCGGCGGCAACTCCGGCTTTGAAACCGGCGCCGGATACTGCACGGCCTCCGGCGTCGTCGGGGGCATCACGGGCTGTGGCGGGGCGGACGGGGTCCCGGTCTGCCGGGTCGTTCCGCATCCCTGAATGAACACCAGTGCCCCGATCGCGGCAACGTGCAGGAACACCACCACAGCAATCAGAGCCCACGCCGACGCTTTCATGACGCCTCCTTAACTCCTTCCGTCGCTTGCAACAATCAAACGCTTACCCGAAAACTGAAACTACTATCCCCCATCGCTAAAAGGGTGTCAAGTATTTTTGTCGTCCGCGCCAGGGACGCACTTGCATCTGCCCCGCCACGCGCCGCCGCCATCGCCCGGCTGGGTCCCGCGTGTTCATGAATCATCCGCTAGACGCGGTTCGCTACGGCGTGTTGAAAGGCCATGCCGCGCTCGGCAAACCCCGCGAACTGATCGAAACTGGCGCAGCCGGGCGACAGCAGAATGGTGTCGCCCGGCTGCGCGGCCCGCCAGGCGGCGGCCACGGCCGCGGCAAGCGTTTCACACAGCACACAGGGGACCGTCTCGCTCCAGGCAGCCGCCATGGCGGCCGCCGCCTCGCCAATCAGATAGGCGCCCGCCACGCGGTCTGCCAGGACGGAGCGGCCGGCCGCCCAAGACTCGCCCTTGGGACGCCCGCCGGCAATCAGGCGCACAGGGCCTGGCGTCATCCGCACGGCGGCCACGAGGGCCGCCAGATTGGTGGCCTTGGAGTCATCCACAACACGCACTCCGTTCCATCGCCCAAGGACCTGCATCCGGTGCGGCAACGGGACAAAGGCCCGCGCCGCCGCCGCGAGCGCGCCGGGGCCGGCGCCACAGGCCGTCAGCGCGGCCGCGGCCGCGGCGGCCGCCACGCCCAGGATCTCGCTGTCGAAGCCCGTCCCGGCCATCTCCGCCCGGTATCCGGCCGGCCCTTCAACCCGGGCCGGCTGATACCGATATGTGGCGGCCGCCTCGGTTCCGAACGTCACCCAGCGCGGGGACGACCCGGCAACCGCACGGATCGCGTCGCACGTCCCCGCCGGCACGACGGCAGTGTCCGTCGCCCGCATCCGCGCGAACAGCCGGGCTTTCAGCGCGCGGTAGGTGTCCAGATCGCCGTGCCGGTCGAGGTGGTTGGGAACAAGGTTAAGCAGCACGCCGACCTCGGGCCGCAAGGCCGACACCGTTTCCAACTGGAAGGAACTCACCTCGAGCACTAGCCAGTCCCAGGCCCCAGGCTCGCGCACGACCTCGCATACCGCCGGGCCATAGTTCCCGGCCAGCACCGCCCGTTTCCCCGCCCGCGCGAGCGCCTCGGCGCACAACTTGACCAGCGTGCTCTTGCCGTTGGACCCGGTCACGGCCAGCACCGGGCCGCGGGCGCGGCTCCAGCCCAGTTCCAGTTCGGAGAGCAACGGCAGCCCGCGCACGCGCGCCGCCCGGACGGACGGCGCCCCGGCCGCGATCCCGGGACTAACGATGCCCACTTCCCAGGCGCCGGCCGGCACGCCCGGTTCTGCCAGACAAACCTCGACCCCGCGCGCCCGCAAGGCGGCCGCCCGCTCCCGCAACACGCCGGTGTCCCCCGCGTCCACAACGGTCACCCGCGCGCCTTCGTCCCGCAGCAGCCGCGCCGCGGCCGCTCCGCTGGCGCCAAGCCCCAGAACCAGGGCGGATTGGAATCGGACGCTGTGCATAGCAGCGCTAGGGTCTGCCGCCGCGGCGGGTTCCGCGCGCCAGCCGCGCCGCGGCAGCACGATTCATATGCCGACCAGGGCGGCGCCGATCACGCCGGCGGAATCGCCGAGCGTGTGCTTCACGATCGGCGTTTCGAGACTGTCGCTGAACACGTGGCGCGCCACCTGAGCCACGCCCTCCGTATACCACTCGTCGACGTTGGATACGCCGCCGCCCAGCACGACAATCTCCGGATCGAGGATCGAAATCAGGTTGGCCAGCGCGCGCCCGAAGTGCACGTAGGCGTCCTGCATGAACGCCGCCGCCTGCGGCTCGCCCCGGCGGGCGGCCGCGACGATCTCCGGCAGCCGCCGGGACTCGCCGCCCCGTTCCCGCCACCGCCGTTCCAGGCCGCCGCCGCTGATCAGCGTCTCGACACACCCCTGCTTCCCGCAATAGCATTCCGGCCCCGCCGGATCGATGCTCATGTGCCCCCACTCGCCCGCAATCGCCTGCGGACCAGTCCACACCGCGCCACGAAAGACCATCCCCCCGCCACAGCCGGTGCCCAGGATGGCCCCGAATACCAGGTCGCGGCCGCGCCCGGCGCCATGCAGCGCTTCGGCCATGGCGAAGCAGTTGGCGTCGTTCTGAATCGCCGCCGGCCGGCCCAGGCGCGACGCCAAGTCGCGCTGCAGCGGCCGGCCGTTCAGACAGACGGTATTGGAGTTCTTCAGCAGGCCGGTCCGCGGCGAGATGGCGCCCGGCGTGCCAATGCCCAAGGTGTGGCCGGCGCCAGCCGTGTGCGCCAACTGGCAATACATCCCGTGGATACGCTCCAGGATCGCCTCGTACCCGCGCGCCTGCTCGGTGGCAACCCGCCGGCGGGCCAGTTCGTTTCCTGCCCCGTCCAGCACGACGCCCTCGATCTTGGTCCCGCCCAGATCGATCCCGATCCGGTTCATGTCCGCCTCCCGCTCCGACGCCTGCGCCAGCCGCCGCAGGCCACCCGTCCTTCTTCTGTAGGCCATTCCCCCGCCCGTGTCAACCGGCGACTGCCGGCCGGAACGACGCGGCCATGACGCGCCATCGTCGCGCGGCCAGCCGCGTCGGATGTCCGCCGGGCTTCGCTGGCGCCGCGACAATGACTCTCGATTCCCAACTTGCCGCGCGCCGGGAAGGGATGGTATACTTCCCGGCAGCGAGGACAGACCATGCGGTCGCCCCGAACCACCCCGGCACACAACGGACCCCGCCTGTCGCGGCGCGGCTTCCTCGCGCGCCTGGGCGCGGGAACGGCCGGATGCCTGCTGGCGCGGACGGTCGCCGGCAAGGCCGCCCCCGACCCGTCAACGCTACGCGAGGCCGACTATTACGAGTCCCGCGCGAACGGGATCGTGCGCTGCCAACTGTGCCCGCGGGGATGCGTTGTCCGCGAGGGACAGCGCGGCTATTGCCGCGTGCGGGAAAACCGCGGCGGCCGCTATTATTCCCTGGTCTACGGCCGGCCCTGTTCCCAACTTACGGATCCGATCGAAAAAAAACCGTTCTTCCATGTGCTGCCCGGAAGCCGCTCCTTTTCGATCGCCACGGTCGGCTGCAATCTCGCCTGCAAGTTCTGCCAGAACTGGGACATTTCGCAGGCCGCCCCCGAGGACGTCCCGGTGCCCTACGTGTCGCCGGAAACCATCGCCGAGCGCGCCGCCGCCACGGACGCCCGGACACTCGCCTTCACCTATACGGAACCGACCGTTTTTTACGAATACATGGCCGACTGCGCCCGCGCTGGCGCGGCGCGGGGCCTGGGCAGCGTCGTGGTCACTAACGGGTTCATGTCCGCCGAGCCCCTGGCGCGGCTGCTGCCGCTGGTCAAGGCCATCAAGGTGGATCTCAAGGCCTTTACGGAGTCGTTCTATCGCGAGGTTTGCGGCGGGCAGTTCGAACCCGTCCGGAACACCCTGCGACAGGCGGCCCGGTCGGGCGTCTGGCTGGAGATCGTGGTGCTCCTGATTCCCGGGTTGAACGATCATCCCGACGAGACCCGCCGTCTGGCCGCGTGGGTCGCCGCGGAGCTCGGGCCGGACGTGCCGATCCATTTTTCCCGCTACCACCCGAGCTACAAAATCCGCAATGTCCCGCCCACCCCGGCCACCACGCTGCGGCGGGCGCGGGCGGCCGCGCTGGCCGAAGGCTGCCGGTTCGTCTATACCGGAAACCTGCCTGGGGAGCAGGGCCAGGATACGCTCTGCCCAGCGTGCGGCGCCATGCTCGTGCGGCGTTACCAGTATCAAATTCTCGGCAATACGATTGTCCGCGGGACTTGCCGTGCCTGCGGGCAGGCGGTCCCGGGCGTCTGGGAATGAGGCGCACGCTCCCCTGGCTGGCGGTCCGCATGGCGCGGGCACGACGGGACGGCGGCCGTGCCGTCAATCGTGCGCCGCGGGCCGCGCCCACGGCTGCCCTGCGGCGGCCTGGGCGCCCAACACGACCAGGACGCTCGACAGTTTGAGTGTCACCAGGAGCAGGCAGGCGGCGGGCAAGCCGAAGAGCGGCATCAGAATCACGGCCATCGCAAACCCGCCGGCCGCCGCGCCGAACTGATCGGCCGCCATCGCCGCGGCCACGCCGGTTCCACGGCCGGGCTCGGCGTCCCGCAGCAGGAGATTGGCCCACACGAACTGCGCCGCCACGACCGCCCCGACGGCGGCAATCAGTCCATACACCAGCAGCGCAATCGCCCTCCAGCCGAGGGCATTCCCCATCCCCGACACCCCCAGCACCATCACCGCCGGCAGACACCCGGCCACCGCCACGAGCAACCCTTCGCCAGCCAACAGGAGACGCCACGGCCGCCCGTCGTACCGGCGCGCCAGCGCGGGAGCCCAGGCCGCTCCGCCGGCCAACCCCAGCATGAAGAAGGCCGCCAACAGCCCCATCGCCGCATAGATGTACCCGCAGAGCGACTGAAACACGAACAGCAGCATCAGATTCAACGCCATCCCGCAGCCTCCGGTCGCCGCCACGACGGCCAAGAGCAACCCCCGCATGGGGACGGCGCCTACCCGGCCGCCGCCGCGCGCGAGCCGCAGGTGCACCCGGCCGATGATCCAGCCCAGCAGGCCCAGCAGTAGCAGGCCGGCATGGACCCATGCCAACCGCACGCGCTGGATTCCCGTCAACACCCGCTCGAGACCGGAGCCGCTGAACCGGTTCCACAGCATGACTTGGTAAAACGTGGAAATCGGATTCAAGGCCGTGTTGGCCGGCACCCGGACCGCCGACAGCCGCGCAACCGTCCGCTCCCGCTTCAAGGGATCAAGTTCGTCGGCGAAACGGAAATAGGTTGACCGAAAATAGCGGGCCGGTACCCCGGCCGCCGCGCTGCGCTGGGCCAGCGTCTCGCGGTCGAGGGTCACGGGACCGTCGGCCGACCCGGCGACAAACTGCAGTGCGGGACCGGCCGTCACGCAGACCACCGGAAACGCCTCCCGCAAGGCCCGGTAGACGGAGGCGCCCAACAGGGCGGCCTCGCCCGCCAGGTCCTCCGAGGCCTCCACGACGGTCCACAGAAATCCGCGCGGCGCCAGGATCCGGCGCAGGTCCCGGTAAAACTCCCGGGTAAAAAACCGGTTCAAGGCGGTGGTCGCGGGCGCGGGAAGATCGGCCAGGATGGCATCGAACGGGAGCGGCGCGCCGGTGCGCGCCGCTTGCTGAACGAAGCGCGCCGGGTCCATGCGCACGCGGATCAGCCGCGGGTCGCGCAACGCCCGACGGTAAGCCGGCGTCGCCATTTCCCGCAGCAGGTCATCCACCCGCCCATCGAGTTCGACATGCACAAGGGCATCCAAGGGATAGGCCAGCAATGTGGGAATATCGTCCACCGGGTTGCCCCCCAGCAGCAGGACCCGGCGGGCGGCAGGGAACTGGGCCATCACGACATGGATTTTGTGTTCGCTGCGCGCCGGGTCCGGAAACACGCAGGCCACCTGGCCATTGAGATACAGAGCGCCCTGCCCCTGGGCTTCGATCAAGGCCAGATTCTGGTAGCGCGAGTCGCCGGTCGCCACCAGCCGGGCCCCGCCGGACACCGCCGCTTCCCCTGCCAACAAGGATCGCCAACGCCACCCGGCCGCCGCACGCTCCAGAGGGGCCAGCGCCGGCGCACAGCCCGCCAGGCACACCAGCGCCAGCGCCAGCAGGCACCAGCGCCTGCGCCAGCAGCGCGCGGTTGTCAGACATCCGATCCCCGCCCAGGCCGCCGCCTCGGCCAACGCCACCGCCGCCAGCGACGGCAACGCCCACACGAAAACCAGCGCGCCCAAGAGCCCGCCGGCCATGCCGCCGAGGGCGTCGGCCAGGTAGCCGCGGCTGACACTCCGTCCCTCCGGCAGGTCGTCCAGGGCACAGACTAGGGGGAAGGCCGCCCCCGTCAGCAGGCAGGTCGGGAGCAGGATCACGGCCAGACTGGCCAGCATCGGGCCTAGGGCCGCATAGGCGCCCGGCACTCCCGGCAGCAGCCCGTGCAAGCCCCGGCAGGCCAGTACCTGGAGCGGCAGGCACAGCGCCGCCAGCGCCGTCGCCCCCATCAGCCACCGCCGCGCCCGCCGCGGATCACGCCCCCGCACGAGCTGCCACGCCGCCAGGGATCCGACGCCGCCGAGAATCAACCACGCGCTGAACACGACTCCGATCGTGAGTTCGTTGCCGAAATACACCACGAGAAGTTCGCGCGCCAGGACCGTTTGCGACAGCAGGCCAAACGCCCCCAGGGCGGCCATGGCCGCCAAGCCGGGTCGCCATCGGGGGAGCGCGGACCCTCGGGCGTACGCGTGGCATCGGCCGAACATGCAGGTGATCGTATCACATGCGCGATTGTCATACAAACCGATTGCGCTATAGTGTGTCGGTTGTCGGGGAGCATCCGTTCCCGTCGCCTAGAACTATTTGCCTGTCGGCCGGGCGCGCTCCGCACGGTTGGCCGCTTTGGGAGAACCGCCATGTCGCCTGCCAGCCTTCCCCGCCATCGCCGCGCCGCCGTCCTGCTGGGCAATGGCCATCTCGGGGTGATCGAGGAACCCATCCCCCCCCTCGCCCCCGGCACGGTGTTGGTCGAAGTCCATTCGTCCTTGATCAGCCCGGGCACCGAAATGGGCGGCTGGCGCCAGTTCCACGCGCAACGCGAACACCCCCTGCCGGGCGCCAAGCCCCAGACCTTTGGGTATGCGAATGCCGGGATCGTTCTCGCCGCGGCGGCGGGCGTGGCCGACTTGAAGCCCGGCGACCGCGTCGCCTGCATGGGCGGCGGCTACGCGCCGCATGCCACGCATGGTGTCGTCCCGCACAACCTGTGCGTCAAGTTGCCTGATACCGTCAGCTTCGACCAGGGGGCCTACGGACACCTGGCGGCGACCGCCCTGCAGGCCCTACGGCGGACGGCGCCGGAACTCGGCGAAACCTTTGCCGTCGTCGGCCTGGGCATCGTTGGCCTACTCACGTCCCGGCTGCTGGACCTGTCCGGCGGCTACGTCATCGGGTGGGACACCCTGCCGCAACGCCTGGACCTTGCCCGCCGGTTTGGGCTGGCGGCCACCGTCGCGCCGGACCGGGATGATGCCCCGGCCGCCACCCGGGCCTTCAGCGGCGGCTCGGGGGTGGACGGCGCCGTGCTCGCGTTCGGCGGCGACGGCACGCCCGTGATCGCCCACGTCTTCGACTGCCTCAAACGCTCGCCCGACGGCCACCGCATGGGCCGCGTCGTGGTGGTCGGCGGCACGCGGTTTGTCCTGCCCCGCCCTCCGTCCAACATCGACATCCGCATGTCCGGCCGCACGGGTCCGGGCTACCACGACGAGGACTGGGAAACCGGCCGTGATTACCCCCCGGTGTTCCTGCGCTGGACGACACGCACGAACCTGGCCCTCGGCCTGCGCCTGATGGGAGAAAAACGCCTGGACGTGGACCTCCTGACCACCCACCGCATCCCGTTGGACGCCTTGGACGCCGGCATCCAGGACGCCCTCCGCGATCCCGACGCCGTCCTCGGCGTTGTCCTGGATATGCGCGCCTAACCCGCGCCGCGCAACGCGCCGCCACGCGCCCTGCCCGTCCATGGCCCCACTCTCATCAAGTCTTATCGTTTAATATTGCGATCGATCAAATAAATAATAGGATCGCGAAATGACACTCTGGAGTTCAGCGCTGCCCTCGGGACGCTGTTTGCGCCGCCAACTCGCGGCGGATGTGCTCGACCTCATGGCGCTCCTGACGGATTTCCTCGCGACGGGAGGGCGGTCCTACCTGTGGCGCCCTAGTTATCCGCGGCTCACCGCCTACAACATGGCGGTTTATCGCCTCCGGCGGCAGGGCCTCCTGGCCAGCCGCGGCGGCGGCGCGGCGCACCCCGTCCTGAAGCTGACCGACGCCGGTCAGCAACGGGTCTCGCTCGACCTGTTTCCCGAACGGTGGTGGAATCAACGATGGACGGGCACGTGGTATCTACTGGCGTATGACATCCCCGAACGTCACCGCACCTACCGCATGGCCCTCCAGCGCTTCCTGCGGCACACCCGGATGGGGTGCCTGCAAAAGAGCGTGTATGTCTCGCCCCGCGATATTCGGCCGCTCTATGGGGATCTTTCGCAAGCCGCCGCCATCCGCGATTATGCCCGCTTGTTCGAAGCGCGACTGGCGGAGGTCGGCGATCCCGTCGCGATTGTCGAGCAGGCGTGGCCTATGGAGCGGCTGCGCGCGGCGCACGCCGCCTATGTGAACGCTGGCGACCCCCATGCCGGCCGCGGTTCCGCGCCCGGCATGGCGGGAACGCTGACCCGCCTGCGGGCGGAACTCCTGGCCTACCGTCAGGCGATGCAATTGGACCCATGGCTGCCCAAAGCGCTCTGGCCGCCAGAGTATCGCGGTCCCGAGGTGGTCGCCGTCTTCCGGCGCCGTCTGCGCCGCCATCTACTGCCCGCGTTCACCCGGGCCGCCTCCCATTCTGCCAGCGCCGGGGCTTAAGGCCCCGGGCGCCACTCCGAGTCTGTCGCGGTCCGATGTCGCGGGAAGTTAAGATCTCAGTTATTGTTGCGATCGATCATATAACTGTGAAGATCGTTGCCCCAGGCACGCCGAGACTTGCGCGCCGCGGCCAAGGGGGAACCGCCGCCCCGCCCCGCCGCGCCGATCTGCAACGGGCTCCTGTCGCGGACCGGCGAACGGCCTACTCCGCGGGACGCCCGGGAGCGGACACCGGCGGCGGGGAGACCGGCCGGCAGAGCGTCCAATAGCGGGCCGCGAGCCCCAGCAGGAAGAGGGCCAGGATCAGGCCCAACACCATGCACTCGGTGGCCGTCAGGAGAAACCAGCGCCGCCAGACGCGGCTCGCGAACGCGAGGATGGCGGACGTCTGCATGCCGCTGCCCGCGGCCTTTCTCCGGCTCACCCGGCCGCCTTGCAAGGGACCGTCAGACCGGCCGGGCCACGAGGTTCACGAGTTTGCCGGGCACCACGATAACCTTGACCACCTGGTCGCGGCCGAGGACCGCGACCACGCGCGGGTGAGCGCGGGCCAGGGCTTCGAGGGCCTCCCGATCCGCGCCGACCGGCGCCTTGACCGTCCCGCGGAACTTTCCGTTGACCTGCAGCGCGATGTCCAGTTCGTCGCGCCGCAGGGCGGACGGATCCGCTTCCGGCCAGGGAACACGCAGGATGCCGGGCGCGCCTCCCAGTTCCACCCACAGTTCCTCGGCAATGTGCGGGGCCATCGGGGCGAGCAGGAGCAGCAGGCGTTCGAGCGCCTGGCGGACGACCGCGCGCTCCTCGAGGCGCGACGCGGCGCCGGGGCGCATCGTCTCGATCAGATTCATCAGTTCCATGATGCGTGCGATGGCCGTGTTGAAATGGAGATCGCCTTCCAGGTCGCGGGTGACGGCGGCCACCGTGTCGTGCGTCTTGCGGAACAGGTCCCGTTCCCGATCGTTGAGGGACGCGGGGGGCGGCGGTTGGCGGGGTGCTGCGCGCAGCAGGTCGCGTGCTTCGAAGACATAACGCCAGAGCCGCCGCAGGAAGCGGAACGCGCCCTCGATCCCCTGGTCGCTCCACTCGGCATCCTTTTCCGGGGGACCGATAAACAGCGTGTACAGCCGGACCGTATCGGCGCCGTACTCGCGGATCAGATCGTCGGGGCTGACGACATTCCCCTTGGACTTGGACATCTTGTAGAGTTGACCGTCCTGCTCGCTGCGCTTGCAGATCATGCCCTGGGTGAAGAGGTTAGCAAAGGGCTCGTCGCAGCGGATCAGGCCGATGTCGCAGAGTGCCTTGGTGAAAAAGCGGGCATACATCAGGTGCAGGATGGCATGCTCGATGCCGCCGACATACTGGTCCACGGGCAGCCAGCGGGCACAGAGGTCGGGGCGTATGGCGCGGGTATCATCGCGGGCCGAGAGGTAGCGCAGGAAATACCAGCTCGAGTCCACGAACGTGTCCATCGTATCGCTCTCGCGCCGGGCGGGGCCGCCGCAGGCCGGGCAGCGGGCGTTGATAAACGCCGGGCAGCGGGCCAGGGGCGACTCGCCCGTCGGGCGGAACTCGACGTCGTCCGGCAAGCGCACCGGCAGGTCGCGGTCGGGAACCGGGACGATGCCGCACGCCTGGCAATAGAGGATGGGGATGGGCGCGCCCCAATAGCGCTGCCGGCTGATGAGCCAGTCACGCAGCCGGTAATTGACCATCGGCCGGCCAAACCCTTGCGCCGCGGCGGCGGCCGTCATGCGGGCGCGGGCCTCGTCGCTGGGGAGGCCCGCGAACGGACCGGAATCGACGGTCATGCCGTCCTCGACGTAGGCCTCGGTCATGGTGTCGAGGGCCAGGGAGTGCTGAGCGTTCTGGATCGAGAGTCGGATCGCCAGGCCGTACTGCTTGGCGAAGGCCCAGTCGCGGGCGTCATGGGCGGGGACCGCCATGACGGCGCCGGCGCCGTAGTGCATCAGGACATAGTCGCCCACCCAGAGCGGGATGGCGGCGCCGGTGAACGGGTTGATGACGTGCCGGCCGGTATCGACGCCGTGTTTGGGCAGGCGGTCGCCCGCGCGTTCGACGGCGGACACCTTGACCGCCCGTTTGCAGAAGGCGGCGACCGCCTCGGCCTGCGGGCGGCCGGCCACGAGGTCTAGAAGGCCGGGATACTCCGGCGCGAGGACCATGTAGGTGCAGCCGAAGATCGTATCCACGCGGGTGGTGAAACAGGCGATGGCGGCGACGGGGTCGGGGCGCCCATCGCTCCGCGGCACGAGCGGGAACTCGATCCGGGCGCCTTCGCTGCGGCCGATCCAGTTCTGCTGCATGAGCCGGACGCGTTCCGGCCAGCCGGGCAGCTTGGCGAGGTCGTCGAGCAACCGCTGGGCATAGGCCGTGATGCGCAGGAACCACTGGTCCAGCAGCCGTTCCTCGACGGCGGACTCGCAGCGCCAGCAGCGGCCCTCGATGACCTGTTCGTTAGCCAGGACCGCCAAGCAGGACGGGCACCAGTTGACCGGCGCCTTGGCCTTGTAGGCCAGCCCGCGTTCGTACAGACGGAGGAACAGCCACTGGGTCCAGCGGTAGTAGTCCGGCAGGCAGGCCGTGACCTCGCGGTCCCAGTCATATCCGCAGCCCCAGGCATGGAGCTGGCGTTTCATGGTGGCGATATTGGCGAGGGTGGTCACGCGCGGGTGGGTCCCGGTCTTGATGGCGGCATTTTCGGCCGGCAGGCCGAAGGCGTCCCAGCCCATCGGAGCGAGCACGTTGAAGCCGCGCATTTTCTTGTAGCGCGCCACGGCGTCGCCGATGATATAGTTGCGGCCATGGCCAACGTGCAGGGCGGCCGAGGGATACGGGAACATGACTAGGCAGTAATATGTCGGGCCGGGCCCCTCGAGATCGGTCCGGAACATCCCCTGGTCACGCCAATAGGCCTGCCACTTGGGTTCGATCTCGGCGAACGGGTATTGGTCTTTCATGCGGGCTTGCTTCCCCGGGGGGTTCTGCGGCGGGAGTCCACTATAGCTGACCGGCGCGAATTTGCATTAAGAAAATGACAGACGCGCGGCGGCCTGCTAGCATGCTGGCAAGAGGGAGATTGTCATGCACCTGTATCCGTTTGCGGCCTGGCGACCGACCGTGGCGACGGCCGCCCAGGTATCGAGCGTGCCATACGACGTGGTGGATCGCGACGAAGCCGCGGCGCTGGCCCGGGGCAATCCCCTGAGTTTCCTGCGTGTGACCCGCGCCGAGATTGACCTGCCCGACGGCACGCCGCCCGACAGCCCCGACGTCTACGCCCATGCCCGGGAGCGCTTCCAAGCCCTGCAGCAGCGCGGCACGCTGATACGCGAGCGGGCGCCGGCGCTATATCTCTATCGGCAGGAGCGCGCCGGCCGCGCCCAGCGGGGTCTCGTGGCCTGCTGTCGCACGGACGACTACACCGCCGGACGGATTGTGCGCCACGAGAAAACACGGCCCGACAAGGAAGACGACCGCGCACGCCACATTCTCGAACTGCGGGCTCATACCGGGCTCGTCTTTCTGGTATATCGCGACGATCCGGGAGTGGACGCTCTCGTGGCGGCCGAGGAGGCCCGGCCCCCGCTCTACGATTTTACCGCCGCCGACGGGGTTCGGCACACGGTCTGGCAACTCCCGACCGCCGCGCCGATGTGTTCGGCCTTCGCGGCCGTGCCGAAGGTTTACATTGCCGACGGCCATCACCGCGCGGCCGCCGCCGTGCGCGTCGCCGCCCAACTGCGCGCCAAGGCGCCGTCCGCAGCGGCCGGTTGCGATCCCGCGGGACGGTTCCCCGCCGTGCTGGTTCCGGCCAGCCAGGTCGCGATCCTGCCCTATCACCGCTGCGTGCGGGACCTGCACGGCCATTCCGAGATGGAGTTGCTCTCGGCCATCCAGCGCCGCGTGGCGCTCGTGGGAAATGCCTGCCCCACCCCGCCGGGACCTGGCCACGCGTGCATGCACCTTGGCGGCCGCTGGTACCAGTTGCATTGGCCGCAGGCGGCCGTCAGTCAACTCGATCCGGTATCGGCGCTCGACGCGAGCATGTTACAGGATACCATCCTGGAGCCGCTGCTGGGGATTGAGGATCCCCGCCGGGACACCCGCATCGAGTTTGTCGGCGGCATTCACGGGCCGGAGGCGCTCGAGCGGCGGGTGGCGGAAGGGCGCGCGGCGGTGGCCTTCACGCTGCCGGCGGTGCGTGTGGAACAGATTCTATCCGTGGCGGACGCCGGCGCCTGCATGCCGCCCAAAAGCACCTGGTTCGAGCCGAAGCTACGCGACGGTCTGCTGGTGCACGCGTTCTGACGCGCCGGACGGCGCCCTTCAGGTTGGCGTGTCCTGCCAATCGGCGCGGTCGCTCGGTTGCCGGGCGGCAGGCTCTCCGGCGCCCACGATTTCGTCCACGCGGATCTTGACGGCGGTGACCTCGGGAATTCCGAGGTGCTCGCGCAAGGTTTCGCGGACGCGCTGCTGGAGGACCTCGGTGATCTGCTGGACCGGGTTCCCGGAGCGGACGCTGATCACGAGTTGCACGTCCACCTTGCCGTCGCGCGTGGGGGCGACTTCGGCCCGCAGGCGGCCGATCCCGGCGAACTCGGAGGCCAGGCGCCCGAGCAGATCGTTGACGGCCTTCACGCTGACATGAATGGCGCCGCCCTGGTTGTCAAGGGTCAGGAACTGCTCGGTCTTCGTGGGAACGGCGGTCAACCAGAAGAGCAGCACCAGGAACACCGCCGAGATGCCGACGAGGAACTTGCCGAGCCGGGAGACGACGAAAACCACCGCCGGCGCCTGGACGCCGACAACGTCGGCGAGGAGCAGCAGGCCGAGGACGAGCAGTCCGAGTGTCACCAGGGCCTTGACGATTTGATGGAGGATGTTCATGGCGGGTCTCCCTGCCCGATGGGGGTGTCGGCCGGGGCGGCGGGAGCCGCCGGACCGGGGCTACGGACACCCTGGATGATGACGTTGACTTGGGCGATCTTTTTCCCGGTCATGTCCTCGATCGCCTTGCGGACATCGTTTTGAAGGCGCCAAGCCAGCTGGGGAATGCGGGCCCCGAAGGCGATCACGAGGTGCAGGTCCACGTTGATCCGGGCCCCGTCCATGACGATACGGACCCCGTGTTCGAAGGAGGCACGGCCGACCATGCTGGCCAAGCCCTCGGCGAACGAGCTGCTCATGCCGACGACGCCCGGCACCGCCAGCGCGGCGCGGCGTGCGATCTCGGCGATCACGGCGTGGTGGATCCGCACGGCGCCCAGGTCGCTGCCCTCCTCGGCGGGGTCGCCGGGGGCGTCGGCGACGGGCGCCGCGGGCCGGGCCAGCGGGGGAGTGTCGGACGGGAAACGCCAATCAGTCATAAGCGGCCCTCTCCTTCAGATAGGTTTCGAGGAACCCGGTATCGTAGCGGCCGCGCCGGAAGGCGACGTCGTTCATGAGCGCGCGTCCCAGGGGCAGCGTCGTCTGGATGCCATCGATCATGAACTCTCCGAGCGCGCGGCCAAGGCGCTGGATCGCTTCGTCGCGGGTATCGCCGTGGACGATCAGCTTGGCGATCAGGCTGTCGTAAAAGGGCAGCACGTCGTAGCCGCAGTAGACGTGGGAATCGACGCGCACGCCCGGTCCTCCGGGGAAATGGAGCCACTCGATGCGGCCGGGGGAGGGGGCGAACTGGCGCGCCGGGTCCTCGGCATTGACGCGGAACTCGATGGCATGCCCTTTGGGCTCGACGGCGCGCTGGTCGCAGGTAAGCCGCTGGCCGGCGGCGATGCGGATCTGCTCCTTGACCAGATCGATGCCGGTGACCATTTCGGTGACCGGGTGTTCGACCTGGATGCGCGTGTTCATCTCCATGAAATAGAAGCGGCCGTGGTCATCCAGCATGAACTCCACCGTTCCGGCGTTGCGGTAGCCGATGGTTTCGGCGGCGCGCACGGCGGCCTTGCCAATTTTGCGGCGCTGGTCCGGCGTGAGCACGGGGCAGGGGGTTTCCTCGAGCAGTTTCTGGTGGCGCCGCTGGATGCTGCAGTCGCGTTCGCCGAGGTAGATCGTGTTGCCGTGGTGGTCGGCCAGGATCTGGAGTTCGACGTGGCGCGCGTGTTCAATGAACTTTTCGATATAGACCTCGCCGCGTCCGAACGCCCGTTCGGCCTCGGCGCTGGCCATCAGGAATCCCTGGGAGAGGCTGACGTCGTTGTGGGCAACGCGCATCCCCTTGCCGCCGCCGCCGGCGACGGCCTTGATCAGGACCGGGTAGCCGGCGCGGCGCGCGATCTCGAGCGCCTCGTCCTTGCTGGCCACGACGCCGTCGCTGCCGGGGATGATCGGGACCCCGCTCTTGCGCATGGTCTGGCGCGCCACGGACTTGTCGCCCATCTTCTGGATATTGTCGGCGGTCGGCCCGATGAAGGCGATATTGCAACTGTCGCAGATCTGGACAAAATGCGCGTTTTCGGAGAGGAACCCGTAGCCCGGGTGGATGGCGTCCACGTCCGCCACCTCGGCGGCGCTGATGATATTGGCGATCTTGAGGTAACTGTCCTTGGCGGACGCCGGGCCGATGCAGATGGCTTCGTCGGCCAACTGAACGTGCAGGGAGCGCTCGTCGACGTCGGAGTAGACGGCCACCGTTTTCACGCCCAGTTCGCGACAGGCGCGGATGACACGCAGGGCGATCTCGCCGCGATTGGCCACCAGGATGCGGTTGAACATGGGCAGCCCTAGGTCTTTTCGATTTTGAACAGCGGCTGGCCGAACTGCACGGCATGGGCGTTGTCCACGAGAATCTCGCGCAGGACGCCCTTGACCTCGGCCTTGATCTCGTTCATGACCTTCATGGCTTCGACAATGCAGAGGACCGTGTCCGGCGAGACGTCCTGGCCGACCGTCACGTAGGGCTCGGCATCGGGAGCCGGCGCCCGGTAAAAGGTTCCGACGAACGGCGCTTTGATGAGGGCGAAGCGCGCGTCGTCGACGGCGGGAGCGGCCGCGGCCGCCGCGGCGGCCGGGGACGGGGCGGCGGGGGCGGGAAGCGCCGCGGCCGGCAGGGCGGCGGGGGCAGCCGCGGCCGGCGCGCCTTTGCGGAGCGCCAGGCGCAGGCCGTTCTCCTCGAGTTCGAGTTCGGCAAGCCCGTGGGCGTTCATCAGTGCTATGAGGTCCTTGATCCGATCGAGTTGCATGGGACACCTCGCAGGATTATGCCGTCGCGCGCCGCGTCTTGAGATACTCGACCAGCCCGATCAGCGCCAGGTGGTACCCCAGGGCGCCGAATCCCATTATCTGGCCCAGGCACGCGCCGGCGGTCAGGCTGACCTGCCGGACGGGCTCGCGGGCCGCCGTATTTGACAGATGCACCTCGACGCAGGGAACGGGAACCGCCTGGAGCGCGTCCCGCAGGGCCAGGCTGGTATGGGTATAGGCGGCCGGGTTGAGGATCAAGCCGTCGTACACGCCCCGGCTACCGACAATTTCGGCGACGAGGTCGCCTTCCGCCTGGCTCTGGACATGCGCCAAACCGACACCCAGGGCGCCGGCCCGCTCCCGGAGCCCCGCGATCAAGGCGTCGAGCGACTGGGTGCCGTACAGGCCGGGCTCGCGAGTTCCCAGCAGATTCAGGTTTGGCCCGTTGAGGACCAGAATATTCATGGGCGGGCATTATGGGCGGTTTCGCCCGGCTTGCCAAGCACGAATACATCGCTGGCGGGGTATTCCACAACGCCCTGGCCGTCGAGCCGGACGCGGACACGCCGCAGCAGGAGGCGGGTATCGAGGACGACGCCTTCGCCGCCGGGGCAGCGCACGCGGGCGCCTTCGTACGGCAGGCCGGCCGCCAGATTCTGGTAGCCAGCGTGTTCGTAGCGCAGGCAGCATTTCAACCGGCCGCACATCCCATTGATCGTGGCGGGATTTAGCGACAATCCTTGCTCCTTGGCCATGCGGATGTGGATGTTATCGAGCTCGCGCAGCCAAACGGCGCAGCAGAGCACGCAGCCGCAGGGAGCGAGGCCGCCGCGGATGGCGGCGGCTTCGCGCGCCCCGATCTGGCGCATTTCGACGCGCGACCGGGTGTCGGCAGCCAGGTCCTGGATGAACTGGCGGAAGTCCACGCGCCGCTCGGCGATGAAGGCCACCGTCAGCCGCGACCGGTCGAGCGCGTAGTGCACCCGCACCAGCCGCATCTCAAGGCGGTGGTGGCGGATTTTTTCCTGGCACAGGCGCCAGGCGCTCTTGGCGAACAGTTGGTTCTCGGCAGCCCGGGTCTGGTCCTGCATCGTGGCCCGCCGCAGGATGCGCGGCATGCTGTCGGGCACAGGGTCCTGGTCGGCGCGCAGGGCGACGACGCGGCCGTATTCTGGAACGCGGTCGAGGTCCAACACGCAGGTGTCGCCGACTCCGATGGCCAGGTCGGGCGGGCAGGCGCAGGGCCGGGGATGAGTGCCTTCGCACTGCACGTCGAGAATGCGGCCCATGAAGGCTCTCCCAGGACGCCCCGCTTCACCCGGGGTGGCGCCCGGCGGTCAACCGGACGATCCCGTGTTCCAGCACCATCGGCGGGGGCAAATGCCGCTCGATCTGCCAGCGCATGGCGTCAACGGCTTGGACATTAGCGAGGGCGCGGCGGTATGTCAAGGACGCCGCCTGGCGGCGCACGGCGGCGTCCTGATCGCCAAACACCGGGGGCGCGGCATCGCCGGCGCCGGCGACGCGCAGCAGGATATCCCGTTGCCATTGCAGGAGCCAGCGCAGCAGCGCGGCGACGGTTTCCTTGTACCGCGCCTCGATGCGCGCCTCGCGAATATCCCTGGAGACGTCCGGCCCCTCCGCCGCTTCGTCGGCCTCGGCCGCCTCGGCGCCAGCGCGCTCGGACGCCTCGATCTCGGCGCGGGCCTTCTTGAGAAACACGATCAGCCGCTGGGCGCGCACCAAGGCCGCGGCCTGGGTATCGCCTCCGCCGGCGGTCATCGCGTCAATGACCGCCGCGCGGGCGTCCCCTCCCGCCGACTGTTCCTCGCCCGGCAGGACAAGCCGCTGACAGCGCGAGCGCAGGGTCGGCAGCAGCGCCTCGCGCCGCTCGGTGACCAGCAGCAGCAGTGTCCGCGGCGGGGGTTCCTCGAGAGTTTTGAGGAGCCGGTTGGCGGCCTGGGGATTGAGCCGGTCGGCATGCAGGAACACGACCGCCTTCCAGCCGCCGCCGATGGCGGTGCGGGAAACGAGGTCCTGGGCGGCCACGACGTCATCGAGAAGGATGCCGCGCGATTTTTTCTGCGGTTCGATCCAGGCAACATCGGGCTGGACGTGGTCGGCCACGCGGCGGCAGCCCGGGCACGCGCCGCACGGCCGTTCGCCGGCGCCGGTGCAGAAGAGCAGCGCCACAAGGCGCTCGGCCAAGACGCCGCCCGCGCCGCGCGGGGGACCGACGACCAGGTAGGCGTGCGCCAGGCGGCCGGCGGCCCAACTGCGCCGGACGCCGGCCAGGAGCTGGCGGGCCTCGGCTTCGGCGTCAGAGGACATGCTGCACCTGCGTCCAGATGGCGGTTTCGACCGCGCGCCGCGGCCGGCCGGACGGGATGACCTTGAGGCGCCGCGGCGATCGCCTGGCCAACTCCAGGAAGCCGGCCCGTACCCGTTCGTGGAAGGCGCGCGACTCGCGCTCGATGCGATCCCGGCGCGCCCCGCCTTGCCGACGGCGGCCGCGCAGCCGCGCCTGGCCGGCGCGGACGCCGATGTCGAGCACCAGGGTCAGATCGGGCATGAGGCCGGCGACGGCCTGGCGGTTCATGGCCAGCAGGGGACCGAGCGGGAGACCGCGCCCGTATCCCTGGTAGGCGGTGGTTGAGTCGGCGAAGCGATCGCAGATGACATGGACCCCGCGGGCCAACGCCGGCCGGATCACTTCGCGGACGAGTTGCGCCCGGCTGGCGAGGAAGAGCAAGAGTTCGGCCTCGGGGCACAGGGCGCCGCCGTGCTGTAGAAGGCGGCGCAGGTCCTCGCCGAGCGGGGTGCCGCCCGGCTCGCGGGTCAGGAGCACCGCGTGGCCGGCCGCGCGCAGGCGCTCGGCCAGCCGCCGGGCATGGGTGGACTTCCCGCCGCCTTCCGGGCCCTCGAGGCTGATAAAGACGCCGCGGCGCCTCATCGCGCCTCCCTGGGCTTGAGGGCAAAGCCATCGGCGGTATCCTGGACACTCCAGCCGCAGGCCTCGATCTCGGCGCGCAGTCGGTCGGCGGCGGCCCAGTCCTTGCGGCGGCGGGCAGCCAGCCGGTCTTCGGCGCGCCGCACGACGTCCGCGGAGGCGGCCGCGGTTGCGGCGGGGCGCAGTACGCCGAGGACGCGGTCCATGGCATCGAGGACCGCGAGGGCGGCGTCGGCCTCGGCGGGCGGCAGGCGCCCGGCATCCAGCCGGCGGTTGCCCGCGTGCAGCATGTCGAACAACGCGGCCAGCGCCAGGGACAGGTTGAGGTCGTCGTCGAGGGCGCGGGCAAAGCCGGCGCGGCCGGCGGCGACCCAAGCGGGTTCCGGCTCCGGGGCAACCGGCGGGCGCGGATTGGCGGCGGCGGTGCGCAGTCGGGTTACGAACTCATCGAGGCGGGCCAGGGCAGCGCGGGCGGCATCGAGAGCATCGAGGGTAAAGTTCAGCGTCTGCCGGTAATGCACCGCGAGCAGCGCGTAGCGGATGTCGCGGCCGGAATAGCCGCGCGCCAGCAGGTCGCGCAAGGTGACGAAGTTGCCGAGGGACTTGGACATCTTGCGCCCGTCGAACACCAGGTGGGCGCAGTGCATCCAGTACGTGACAAATGGCTGACCGGTCGCCGCCTCGCTCTGGGCGATCTCGTCCTCGTGATGGGGAAACATGTTGTCGATGCCGCCGGTGTGCAGGTCGAGGCTCGGGCCGAGGTATGTCATGCTCATGGCGGAGCACTCGATATGCCAGCCCGGCCGGCCGCGGCCCCAGGGGGACTCCCAGGCGACCTCGCCGTCATCCGGTTGCCAGGCTTTCCAGAGGGCGAAATCGCCGACATGATCTTTCTGGTATTCGTCCTGGGCGACGCGCGCGCCGGGCTTGAGCCCGGCCAGGTCGAGGCGCGCCAGCCGGCCATAGGCCGGGAAACGCGCGATGCGGAAGTAGACAGACCCGTCGGCGGACCGATACGCGAATCCCCGCTCGACCAGGGTGCGGATCAGGGCGATCATCTCCGGGACATGCGCGGTGGCTTCGGGATAATGCTCTGCCGGCTCGATCCGCAGAGCGCGCAGGTCTTCGAAAAAGGCCTGTTTGAAGGGGCGGGTGAAGGCGTCGAGGGAGACTCCGGCCTGCCGTGCGCCGCGGATGGTCTTGTCATCCACGTCGGTCAGGTTCATGACCTGTGTCACCTGGAATCCCAGGGCGCGCAGGTGGCGCCGCAGCACGTCTTCAAACACGTACGCCCGAAAATTGCCGATATGCGCCACGTCGTAGACTGTCGGACCGCAGGTGTAGAGCCGGACCCGCGGGGGATCGCGCGGCACGAAGGGATCGAGCCGGCGCGAGAGGGTATTGAAAACCTGGAAAGCCATAGGCAGTTCGCTCACAGAGATTGCGCCGTCAGGCCCGAACGGCGCCGGACACCGCCGCGGCGCGGCGCGTCCCGGCGCCGGACCTCCACAGTTGCCACCGCCAGGGCGGCGATGCCCTCGCGGCGTCCGAGGGCCCCGAGACCCTCGAGGGTCGTGGCCTTGATGGACACGGACGCCGCAGGCGCCGCCAGGGCGTCCGCCAACCGGCGGCGCATGGCCTCGCGGTAAGGCGCCAGGCGGGGCGCTTCCGCCAGGACCGTGACGTCGACATGCGCGACGCGCGCCTGGCGCGCCCGCAGGCGGGCGACTACATGCCGGAGCAGCCCGAGACTGTCGGCGTCCTTCCAGCGGGGATCGCGGTCCGGGAAGTGGATGCCGATATCGCCGTCGGCGACGGCGCCCAGGAGGGCATCGGCAATCGCGTGGACCACGACATCGGCGTCGGAATGACCGGCCAGGCCGCGGGGATGCGGGATGGCCACCCCGCCCAGGACCAGGCGCCGGCCGACGGCGAACCGGTGGGCGTCGAACCCTATGCCGGCGACCCTCACGGCGCCGATCTCCCGGCCGGCGGCGGAACGGGCGTCTCGGCCGCGGACATCCCGGCGGTGACCGCGAAGCGCAGGGCGTCTTCGACCGACATCGCCACCGGCCGCACGCGCGCGCGGGGCACGTAGACCGTGTAGCCGCCCATTTGGTAGCTCATCGGCAGGTAGACCGCGCAGCCGGACTCGTCCGGGCGGCCGAGCGGGGTCGTCGACACGTCCTCGCGGGTCATGATACCGAGCAGCCGTATGTCGCCGCCCAGGTCCACCGCCACAACGCGCTGCCCGGCGGCGCCTTTCTTACTGCGGGCCAAAAACGCCATCAGGTCGCGGATCCCGTTGAGGATGGTTTTCACCAGCGGCAGCCGCGCGATGGCGCTCTCGATCAGGTCGACCGTCCGGCGGAACAACCAGACATTGACCAGCAGTCCGACCAGGAGCACCAGGGTCAACCCAGCCAGCAGGCCCATGCCGGGCACATAGACGCCGTCCGGCAGGATGGCCTGGAGCAGAGACCCGAGCGCCGTCTCGGCCGCCGCGCCGATCCAATAGATAAAAAAAATGACGACGGCCAGCGGCAGGATTGCCGACAATCCCTTGACCAGCAGCCGCCCGAGGATGTTCATCGCGCGCCTTTCGCCGTCCGGCCGCTCAGGACACGGCCTTGACGGCGGCCAGGGCAGCCTGGTAGTCGGGCTCCTGAGCGATGTCCGGGACCTGTTGGGCGTGCACGATCCGATTGGCGCCGTCGAGCACCAGCACGGCCCGGCTCATCAGCCCGGCCAGGGGACCGTCCTTGATCTGTACGCCGTAGGCCTTGCCGAATCCCGGCGCCCGCAGCGTGGAGAGCATGACATTGTTCTTCAAGCCATGGCTTTCGCAGAACCGGCTCTGCGCGAAGGGCAGATCGGCGGAGATGTGGATCAGGACCACGTCCACCATGCCGGCCACCGCCGCGCTGAAGGCGCGCGCCGAGGCGGCGCACACGGGCGTATCGAGGCTGGGCACGATGTTGACGATCTTCTTCTTGTCGCCGAACGAGGCCAGGGTCATGTCCGCAAGGTCCGCCCCGGTCAGCTTGAATGACGGCGCCACGGTCCCGCGCGCCGGCAGGTTGCCGGCGGTGTGAATAGTGGTCCCCCGAAACGTAATCTTGGCCATCGCGCTCCCCCTTGTTCCACGTCTTCACCATCGCTGCGGCGGGTTCAGTATGCCGCATTCCGCGCACGCTGGCAAATCCTTTTCCGGGGGCGGCGGCGCGGGCCGCGCCGCACGGGGCATTCCCGGGGCGCCCTTCAGGCAACGCCGTGCCAGGCGGCGGCGCGACGCGGACACATTTCGTCCTTGTCGGTGCGCCGGAATCCGGCTACATAGACGCTGCAACGGCGCGCCATGCTGCCCGTCGTTCAGCAAAGACTGCCGCCATGGACAAGGACCGGATCAAGGTCGGGATCGTCGGCTCGAAATTCGCCGCCGGATTCCATGCCGACAGCTATCGTCGCCATCCGCGGGTCGAGGTGGCGGCCGTGGCGGCGATTGACAATCTCGAACCGTTCGCCAAGCAATGGCGCATCCCGCATGTCTACGCGGACTACCGCGAGATGCTGGCCAAGGAACCGCTCGACCTCGTGTCGGTCTGCGTGCCAAATTTTCTGCACCGGGACGTCGTCCTGGAGGCGGCGCGGCATGGCCGGCACGTGCTGTGCGAGAAGCCGCTGGCGACCACCGCCGTGCAGGCCCGCGAGATGATCGCCGCCTGCCGGGCGGCGGGCGTCATGCTGTTCTACGGCGAGGACTGGGTGTTCGCGCCGGCGCTGCGCCGGGCCATCCAGGTCGTGCGCGAAGGCGCGCTGGGCCGGCTGCTCTACGTCAAGGCCAAGGAATGCCACAACGGCACGCACAGCCCCTACGCCAAGGCCAAGGACACCTGCGGCGGCGGTTGCCTGATTCACCTGGGAATTCACCCGATCGGCTGGGTCTTGCACCTGCTCGGCGACGAAGGCCGCAATCCCGTGGTCGCGGCCTTCGGGCGCTGCACCGGCGGCGGGCCGGCCAACTTCGTGCATACCGACAATGGCGGCGAGGATTTCGCCGTCGGTCTGCTGACCTTCGCCCGCGGCGAACAGGCGCTGATCGAGGGCAACTACATCACCGTCGGCGGCATGGACGACAAGGTCGAGCTCTACGGCACCGCGGGCAATCTCAAGGCCGACCTGACCTTCGGCTCGTGCCTGAGTGTCTACAGTCGGCCGGGCTACGGCTACGCCATCGAGAAGGCCGACAACACGCTCGGCTGGACACGGCCGGCGGTCGACGAGTTTCTGAACCTGGGTTACGTGGACGAACTCGCCGATGCCGTGGAGTGCGTTCGGACCGGCCGCGAGCCGCCCTACGGCTGCAGCGGGGCGCTGGGCGCCGCTTGCGTGGACCTGGTCGAAGCGCTCTACCAATCGCACGCGACCAGCGCCGTCGTGCGCGGGTCCTGGGGCTGACGCTCGGGCCCGATTCGCGACCTTCCGAACCCAACCCCGGCAAAAAGTGATGTCTAGGTCCTGTACTCCGGTCAACCCCATCCCCCACACGAAAGGGCCGCGCGCATGCAGAGCAATCCCCAGGCCAAGTTAGCCGAACTGTTCTCCCTCCAAGGCAAGGTGGCGGCGATCACCGGCGGCGGCGGCGTGCTGTTCGGCGCCGTGGCGCGCGGCCTGGCCGCGCTGGGCGTCAAGACCGCCGTCATGGACCTGCGGCTCCCCGAGGCGCAGCAGACGGTGGACGCCATCGCCGCCGCCGGCGGGGCGGCCGTGCCCGTACAGATTGACGTGCTCAAGCCGGACAGCGTGGCCCAGGCGCGAGATGCCGTCCTGGCGGCCTACGGCCGCGTGGACATCCTGATCAACGGCGCCGGCGGCAACCACCCCAAGGCGACCACCAAGCCGGAAGACAAGCTGTTTTTCCCCGACCTCTCGATTGAGGGGCTGAAGTTCACCTTCGATCTCAACATCCTGGGAACCGTGATCCCCGCGATGGTCTTCAGCCGCGTGATGATCCAGCAGGGCTCCGGGGTGATCATCAACACGTCCTCGATGAATGCCGAGGTGCCGCTGACCCGCGTGGTGGCCTATGCCGCCGCCAAGGCCGGCATCAGCAACTTCACCCGCTGGCTGGCCGCCGACCTGGCGCTGCACCATTCGCCGACCATCCGGGTCAACGAAATCCGGCCAGGCTTCTTCCCGACCCTCCAGAACGCCGAACTGATCAACAAGACGCCGGGCACCCTGACCGCGACGCGCGGCTCGGATATTCTTGGCGGGACGCCCATGAAGCGCTACGGCCAGCCCGAGGAACTCGTCGGGGCGATCGTCTACCTGTGCTCGCCCTCGGCCTCGTTCACCACCGGCGCCAGCATCGCCATCGACGGCGGGTTCGGATCGTTCTCGGGTGTCTGACCGGACGGCCGACAGGACCGGGCTGTTCCTCCCTGCCCGGCAACGGCAACCGGCTCCCGGGCACGCACGGGGCAAGGAGTGTCCATGACCGCCCGATTCATCGTCCTGATCGCCGACGACCGCTATCCGCACTACCGCGAGGAGGCGGCGGTGCTCGAACCGCTGGGAGCTCGGCTCGTGCCCGTCAAGAGCCGGGAAGCGGCCGACCTGATCGCCGCCGGGGGCGAGGCCGACGGCGTGATCCTGAATCTGGCGCCGTTTCCCGCCGCCGTGATCGGCGCGCTGGCGCGCTGCAAGATCATTTCGCGCTACGGCGTGGGGTACGACAACGTGGACGTGCCCGCGGCGACCGCGCGCCGCATCTGGGTGGCCAACGTCCCGGACTACTGCGGCGAGGACGTCTCCGACCAGGCGTTGGCGCTGCTGATGAGCTGCGCGCGCAAGGTGGCGCTGCGCGACCGCCAGGTGCGCGCCGGCATCTGGGACATCACCCGCGCCGGCCCGCAATGGCGGCTAAAGGGCAAGACCTTCGTGTTCTTCGGCTACGGCCAGATCGCCCGCATCCTGCACCGCAAGATCGCCGGGCTGCTGCCCGGCCGCGTGCTGGTCTGCGACCCGTATCTCAAGCCGGACGCCCTGCGCGCCGCGGGCGCCGAGCCAGCCGACTGGGACACCGCCCTGCGCGCGGGGGACATCCTGTCCGTTCACATGCCGCTGAACGACCAGACCCGCGGGCTGTTCAACGAGGCGGCCTTCCGAGCGATGAAGCCCACGGCGATCCTGATCAACACCTCGCGCGGCCCGATCGTGGACGAGCGCGCGCTCTGCCGGGCGCTGCGCGAGGGCTGGATCCACGGCGCCGGCCTGGACGTTTTTGAGCAGGAACCCCTGCCGGCGAACAGCCCGCTGCTGGCCCTGGATAACCTGACCGTCTCCGGCCATACCGGCTGGTACACCGAGGAATCCCAGACCGAACTGAAGCGCAAGGCTGCGGAAAACGTCCGGGACGTCCTGAGCGGCAAGCCGCCCAAGTACGCCGTGAACGCGGTTCCCGCGTAAGGCGTAGCGCACAACGCCGGTCAGCCCTTGTTGCCCCGGGGTGTCACGCCCGCGGCGGTGCGGGTCGCCAGACCCACCGTGGTGTATGCGCCAATCACGAGGGTCGCTCTGTTCTTGACAGCCCCCCGGCAGGCGGCGTAATGAAACCATTGCCTTGGCAGACGGTCCGGCGCCGCGGACACATGCGGCCGGGCTCCAACATAGCGGTGCGACTGCGATCGCCGACAAGCGGGGGGTGTCATGGCCATGCTAACTGTCCTCATGATCGCGGCAACCGTTTTGTTCCTGATGGGAATCCGGATTGTGCGGCCCACGCACCGCGGGCTCATCGAGCGCCTCGGGCGCTACCACCGGTTCGCCAACCCGGGGTTTCACTGGGTCATTCCAATCGTCGAACGCCTGTTCCGGGTCGACATCACCGAGCAGATGATCGACGCCGAACCGCAGGAAATCATCACCAACGACAACCTGAACGCCAAGGTTGACGCGCAGGTGTATTTCAAGGTCCGGGAAGACGAGGAGAGCGTCAAGCAGTCGCAATACAAGGTCTACAATTATTCCTACCAGATCGTCAACCTGGCCCGCACGACGCTCCGCAACATCATCGGCACGCTGACGCTCCGCTCCGCCAACAGCGAACGGGGAAAAATCAACGACGCGCTCCATGCCACGCTGAAGCAGGAGACCGACCATTGGGGCATTGAGATCGTGCGGACGGAACTGAAGGAGATTGATCCCCCGCGGGACGTGCAGGAGACCATGAACAAGGTCGTCAAGGCGGAAAACGAGAAGATCGCCGCGATCGACTTCGCCACCGCCGCCGAGACGGCCGCCGACGGGGAACGGCGCGCCCAGGTCAAGAAGGCCGAGGGATTCCGCCAGTCCAAGATCCTGGCCGCGGAAGGCGAGGCCGAGGCCATCCGGCTCGTGAACGAGGCGGCCGAGAAGTATTTCGTCGGCAACGCCCAACTGCTCCGCAAGCTGCAGGCCATGGAAGCCGCCCTGCAGCACAACGCCAAGATCGTGGTGCCGGCCGGCGCCGATTTGATCAACGTGATCGGCGACATGGCCGGCTTCGTGCCCATCGCCAAATCCCCGGGCAACCGTGCGACGCCCTCCGCGGCGGGCGCGCCATGATCCCGGCCTGGCCGTGGCCGCGCGGCCGCGTTCGCGCGGCCACGCGGCGCCTGTCCCAGCTGATTGCCTGATCCCCGTTGACAGTCCGCAACCCGCCACCCGTAGGAGCCTCCATGCACCCCGTCTTGAGCCGGTTGGAATCCCTGGGCCTGGTCCCGATCATCAAGATTGACAAGGCCGCCGACGCCGTGCCGCTGGCGCGCGCCCTGCTCGAGGGCGGCCTGCCGGTGGCCGAGGTCACCTTCCGCACCGCGGCGGCCGAGGACGCCCTCCAGGCGATCGCCGCCGAGGTGCCGGAGATGCTGCTCGGCGCCGGGACCGTGCTGACAACCGACCAGGTTGACCGCGCCGTGAAGGCGGGGGCGAAATTCATCGTGACCCCCGGCTTCAGCCCTAAGGTGGTGGCGCACTGCCTCGCGCGCGGCGTGCCGATCACGCCCGGCATCGCCACGCCGACGGACATCCAGATGGCGCTCGAGCACGGGCTGGAGGCGGTCAAGTTTTTCCCGGCCGACGCCTTCGGCGGTCTCAAGACCCTGAAAGCCATGAGCGCGCCGTTCGGCGCGGTGCGCTTTATTCCGACCGGCGGGATCAACGCCGCCAATCTGGCGGACTACATCCTGTTCCCGAAAGTCCTGGCCTGCGGCGGCTCCTGGATGGTGAAGGACGAGCTGATCAAGGCCGGCCAGTTCGCCGAGATCGCGCGCCTGACCCGCGAAGCGATCACCGTGCTGCTGGGCTTCGAGATGGCGCATGTCGGGCTGAACGCCCCCGACGCCGCGGCCTCGCTCGGCCTGGCGCAGCGCCTCTCGGCGCTGTTCCACCAGCCGTTGAAAGAGGGCAACAGTTCCAACTTCGCCGGCAAGGGGGTCGAGATCAACAAGAGCCGCGGGCTCGGCGCGCACGGGCACTTGGCCATCGCGACGAACAGCATCCGGCGGGCGGCCGCCTGGCTCGAGCGCCAGGGCGTGGCCGTGGACATGGCCTCGGCCAAGCAGGACCCGTCGGGCACGCTGGTCGCCGTTTACCTCAAGGATGAGTTCGGCGGTTTTGCCGTCCATCTGCTGCAGAAGAAATGACCCGCGGCCCCGACGGCCGGCGTTCGGCCGCCAGCCGCGCATCCCATCGTCCAACCTCGCACAGAAAGGATTCTCCATGGCTCCGCGCGTCGTGACCTTCGGCGAAATCATGCTGCGGCTCAAGTCTCCGGGCTTCGAGCGCCTGTTCCAATGCCCCATGCTGGAAGCCACCTTCGGCGGCGGCGAAGCCAACGTGGCCGTCTCGCTGGCGAATTTCGGACTGAACAGCGCCTTCGCGACCGTGCTGCCCAAGAACGAGATCGGCAACGCCTGCGTGGCGGAACTGCGCCGGTTCGGCGTGGACACCGCGCCGATCGTCCGCGGCAGCGGCCGCATGGGGATTTACTACCTGGAGACCGGCGCCGCCCAGCGGGGCTCGCTGGTGGTCTACGATCGCGCCCACTCGGCGCTGGCGCTGGCCAAGCCGGGCTGTCTGGACTGGGCGCGCGTCTTCACCGGCGCCCAGTGGTTCCACATCACCGGCATCACCCCGGCGATCAGCCAGTCGGCCGCCGACCTCTCGCTGGAGGCTGTCCGCGCAGCCAAGCAGGCCGGCCTGACCGTGTCCTGCGACTTCAACTACCGCGGCAAGCTCTGGAAATACGGGAAATCCGCGCCGGAGGTGATGACCGAGTTGGTCCAGCACGTGGACATCGGGATCGCCAACGAGGAAGACTGCCAGAAATCCCTCGGGATCAAGATTCCCGTCCAGGTCGAATCCGGCAACCTGGATCAGAGCCAGTACCGGGTGCTGACCGATAAGGTGCTGGCTACGTTCCCCAACCTGAAGATGATCGCCATCACCCTGCGCGAAAGCCGCAGCGCGGACAGCAACGGCTGGTCGGCCTGCCTCCATGACCGGACGGCCTTCCGGGTCAGCCGGCACTACGAGATCGCCGACATCGTGGACCGCGTCGGCGGCGGGGACGCCTTCGCTGCCGGTCTGATCTACGGGCTCGTCACCGGCAAGCCGCCGGCGGCGGCGCTCGAGTTCGCCGTGGCGGCCAGTTGCCTGAAGCACTCGATCCCCGGCGATTTCAACCGCGTCAGCGCGGACGAGGTCGCGAAACTGGCCGGCGGCGACGCCTCGGGCCGCGTCCAGCGGTGACCCCCCTGGGACGGAGGGTTGGGAGACGGGTTGATGGGTGAAGGAGGAAGGTTGCGGGCGGGGACTTTCCGCACGCTGTTATCGCCTTCCACCCTCTTCCTCACGTCGCCGGCCCACGGTACTGTCCTGATGATCACTCCGCGTGAGAACCTGCTGTCCTGCCTGCGCCGCCGGGGCTACGACCGGGCGCCGCTGGACATCGGCGCGCTGTGTCCCGCCCAGGTCGCAGCGTTCGAGGCGCGGACTGGCCACCGCGATTATCTCGGCTGGTTCGGCGCCCCCTACCGCAACGTCAGCGTCCGGCTGGCGCCGCGGCTCGCCGATCCCCGGCGGCTCTATCCCCGCGAAACGCTGCCGGCGGACACGTCCTTTGACGACTGGGGCGTGGGTCATTCGCGGCAGCCGGGCTGCTATCACATGACGCACATGCATCACCCGCTGGCGGGGGACGCGACCCTGGCGGAGGTCCACGCCTATCCCCTGCCCGCCCTGGCGGACGGCGCACGGGACCTCCTGGCCGCCGAGGTGCGCGCCCTGCACGACCGCGGGCTGGCGGCGCGCGGCAGCATGCCTTGGACGCTCTGGGAAATCGGCTGGTATCTCCGCTCGATGGAGGACCTGATGGCCGACATGATGGCGGATGACGAACGTGCCGTCGTGCTGTTCGACCGACTCGCCGGCCACGCGACCGCCCGCATCCGCGCCTACGCCGCCACCGGCACGGACATCGTCCATCTCGGCGACGACATCGGCATGCAGCACACGATCCTGATGAGCGTGGGTCTCTGGCGCGCGTGGCTCAAGCCGCGCCTGGCCGCGGTGATCGCCGCCGCCCGCGAGATCCGGCCGGATATCCTGATATTCTACCATTCCTGCGGCTACGTGCTGCCGTTTTTGGACGACCTGATCGAGGTTGGCGTGGACATCCTCAATCCCGTCCAGCCGGAATGCATGGAGTTCGGCGATGTCCACCGGCGGACCGCCGGGCGCCTGTCCTACTGGGGCACGATCGGCACCCAGACGACCCTGCCCTTCGGCACGCCGGCCGAGGTCCAGGCGACGGTCCGGTCGCGCTTGCAGACGTGCGGGAAAGCCGGCGGGATTGTCATCGGTCCGACGCACATGGTCGAGCCGGAGGTGCCGTGGGAGAACCTGGTCGCCATGGCCGAAGCCGTGCGTGACTTCCGGCCCTGACGGCCGTCACGGACGACGGCGGAGACGGGACCGGTCCGCCGGGCGTCAGCGCCGGGGCGGCAGCGGCGGGACATCGGAGGGGACCGCCGGCGCCGGACCGCTGGTCCCGGCTGACCCGCCAAACTCGGCCGGCGGGGCGACGGGCGCGGCCGGTCTGGACGGGACGGCGGGACCGCCGGCGCCGGGCTGCGGCCAGGCGGACGGCGACGCCGCGTAGAACGTCCGCTCCTGCCACTGCAGGACAAGCACGCCGATCAGCAGGCCCGCGGCCACGGCGGCGAGCACGAGCAACAGGAATCCCGGCTTGACCGCGCCGGTCTTGGACGTCCACGCGCCGGCAGCCGGCGCCTCGGGGCGGGATGACAGGCGGGAACGCTGCATACCATCATCTCCTTGCTGGTCGCTGTCCTGTCTATACCCCAATCGCGCGCCGGCGTCAATCTCCGACAACGGCCCCCCGCATGGCGAGGCTCGCATGCCGCCATTGCAACGGCTCGGTCGGAGACCTCGCCCTACCCAACAGGCCAGCATCCAGGGTGGGGCGATCTCTCCGAGGGAGCCGCGGCGCGCCGCCCCCGACGGACAAGCGCGTCCGTCCCGGCACGACTGGGCGATCTTCAGACGATCAGCCGCGCGGTGGCGGCGTCGAAGAACCGGAGTTTGGCCGGCCAGACGGCGAGGTCCAGTTCGTCGCCCATGCGGCACGGGCGGTGCGGGTCCACCTTGGCGATGAAGGCATGCGGCCCGGCCGCGAGGTGCAGGTAGGTTTCCGCGCCCATCGGCTCGACGATCTCGACGCGCGCCCGGACCCGCGGGGCGCCGGGCACGGCCTCCGCCAGCGGCGACCCGAGATGTTCCGGTCGGATGCCCATGACCGCCGGCTTGCCGGCGTAGGGCGCCAATCGGGGTCGGTCTGCGTCCGGGACGGGGAGGCGTACGGCGCCGCCGTCGAACTCCAGCGCCGCGCCGGCGCCCCGCACAACGCCCTCGAAGGTGTTCATCGGCGGGGTGCCGATGAACCCCGCCACGAAGAGCGTCGCCGGGTTGTCGTAGAGCTCGAGCGGCACGGCGACTTGCTCGATGACGCCGTCCTTCATGACGGCGATGCGGTCGCCCATGGTCATGGCCTCGACCTGATCGTGGGTGACGTAGATCATGGTGGCCTGGAGGCGGGCATGCAGCTTGCTGATCTCGGCCCGCATCTGGACGCGCATCTTGGCGTCGAGATTGGAGAGCGGCTCGTCGAACAGGAAGACCTTCGGCTGGCGCACGATCGCGCGGCCGACCGCCACACGCTGGCGCTGGCCGCCAGAGAGCGCCTTGGGCTTGCGGTCGAGGTAGTCCGTGATGCCGAGAATCCCCGCCGCCTCGCGCACACGCTGTTCGATGTCGGCGCGGCGCACCTTGCGCAGCTTGAGTCCAAACGCCATGTTGTCGTAGACCGTCATATGGGGATACAGGGCGTAGTTCTGAAACACCA
>CAZEVX010000010.1:0-35832 GCA_964515705.1 uncultured Verrucomicrobiota bacterium
TGGCCGCCAGGCCTCACGCGGCGTTACCGGATGTGTTTGACACCCTGGCTTGGCCGCCGAAAACAGCGAGCAACCGCCATTTTCGAAGGTGGGCGCCGACCTCCGGGCGGCGCCGAATCTAAAGACACGTTAGACGCACCACACTAGACTGCCAGGCATGCGAACACGCTTCTGGAAAATGCACGGCGCCGGCAACGACTTTGTCCTGCTCGACGACCGCGCCCGCGAGTTCCCCAGCACCGACCGCGTCCTGATCCGGCGGCTCTGCGACCGGCACCACGGCATCGGCAGCGAGGGTCTGATCCTGATGCAGCCGTCCGCGCCGGGCGCGCTGCGCATGCGCTTTTTCAATCCCGACGGGAGCGAAGCCGGGATGTGTGGCAACGGCGCGCGCTGCCTGGCGCGCCTGGCCTGCGACCTGGGCGCGGCCGTCTCCCCGTTCACCCTCGACACCGCGGCCGGCGCCCTGCGCGCCGAGGTCCTCGCAACGGACGTACGCCTGCACCTGCCGCCCCCGGCCGCCGGCCGCTGGCGCCAGTCGCTGGACCTCGGCGGCCGCACGATCGAGGCACACTGGCTCGATACCGGCGTCCCGCACGCCGTGGTGGTCGTGCCGGAGGTCGAGACCGTGGACGTCGCGGCGGACGGCGCCGCCATCCGCCGCCATCCGGCCTTCGCCCCCGCCGGCGCGAACGCCGACTTCATGGCCGTCACCGGACCGCAGTCGCTCGCCGTGCGCACCTTCGAGCGTGGCGTCGAGGCCGAGACGCCGGCCTGCGGCACCGGGATCACGGCCTGCGCCCTGGTCGCCGGCTGGCTGGGGTTGGTGGCGCCGCCCGTGCGCGTGACCTGCGCCCACGGGGACGTGATCGAGGTCGGGTTCCGCCGGACGCCGGAAGGCTTCGAGGACGTGACGCTCCGGGGCCCGGCCATCTACGCCTTCGAGGGCACGGTGGACCTCTGATCCGGTCGGGCGCCGCATAGCGCCCATCGGTCCTACCCGTTGCGCTTGCCCGTGCCCGCCCGCCGCTTCCCGCTACCCTCCTGCCGCCCGCCCCTTGCCGCTGCCCCCTGGCCCCATTCCGGCGCGGCGCGCGCGGCGGCCTCGATCACCCGCCGCAAGGGCGCGCCGGCGCGGGCGGCGGCGCGCCGGCAGTCCTCGTATTCCGGCGCGGCGGTGACGGGTTCTCCCTGCCAATAGCCGATCTTGACGCGCACGCTGCCGTAGGGCGTGTCCACGTGGCGGTGTTCGCGTTCCAGGACCGTGC
Source organism: uncultured Verrucomicrobiota bacterium (assembly GCA_964515705.1). Taxonomy (GTDB): domain Bacteria; phylum Verrucomicrobiota; class Kiritimatiellia; order JAAZAB01; family JAAZAB01; genus CAZEVX01. The sequence goes on from CAZEVX010000010.1 coordinate 1,269, forward strand.
GCGCGACGGGGTATTCCCGCACGCCGAACGTCGTGCTTTCGCGGAAGAGGACATCCAGCAGCGCGGCGCGCCGGTCCGGCCGGCAGAGCACCGTCAGCAGAACGCCGGGCCGCTGCTTCTTCATCTGGATGGGGGTCAGGAACGCGTCCAGGGCGCCGGCCGCCAGCAGGCGGTCCAGCAGGGCGCCGGCCAGTTGCGGAGACAGGTCATCGAGGTTGGTTTCCAAGACCCGGCAGTCGTCCGGCGCGGCGGCCTCCGCGGCGGGCGCCGTCTCGAAGAGCAGGGCGCGCAGCAGGTTCGGGCGGTGGCAGAGCGTCCGCTGCCCGAAGCCGTGCCCCGCCGCCACGAGCCGCGCGCCCGCCGGGATGGCCGCGTCCGTGCGCCAGGCGGTCAGCAGCGCGGCCCCGGTCGGGGTGACGAGTTCGAAGGGCTCGTCGTCGGGCTGCACGGGCCATCCCTTCAGCAGTTCGACGGTCGCCGGAGCCGGCACGGGCAGGACGCCGTGGGCGCAGGTCACCGTGCCGTGCCCGAGCGGGAACGGCCCGACGGACACGCTGGCAATCCCCAGCGCGTGGCGCGCCAGGCAGGCGCCGACGATGTCCACGATGGCATCCGCGGCGCCGACCTCGTGGAAATGGACTTCCTCGGGCTGGCTGCCGTGCACGCGCGCCTCGGCCTCCGCCAGGCGCTCGAAAACCCGCAGGCTGTCATCCCTGACCGCGGCCGGGAGCGCGCCGGCCTCGAGCAGCGCCCGGATCTCGCGCAGCCCGCGCTGCGGCGCGCGGCCGCCGTGGGCGTGGCCGTGGGCGGCCGCGCCGCCGCGGCCGCGGTCCTGGCCGTGCTGATGGTCACGGCCATGGCCATGCTTGTGGTCGTGGTCGTGGCCGGCGTCGCCTGGCAAGCGCACGCCGACCCGCGTGCCGCGCAGGCCGCGCTCGGCGGCCGGCGCGGCGTCGAGGGTAAACGCGCCGAACCTCAACGCCGCCAGCGGCGCCCGCAGGGCCTCGAGCGGCGCGCCGAGATCGAGCAGCGCGCCCAACACCATGTCGCCGCTGGCGCCGCCAACCGGGTCGACATGCAGGTGTTTCATTCCGACGCCCCCAGCCGGTTGATCAGGGCGGCGGCCACGCCGGCCCCAAACCCGTTGTCGATGTTCACGACCGTGACGCCCGGGACGCAGGAGTTGAGCATCGCCAGCAGGGCCGCCAGGCCGCGGAAGTTGACGCCATAGCCCACGCTGGTGGGCACGGCGATCACCGGGCGGTCCACCAGCCCGCCGACCACCGACGGCAGCGCGCCTTCCATCCCGGCCACGACCACCAGCGCGCGCGCCTGGCGCAGGGCATCGAGGTGCTGGACCAGGCGGTGGAGGCCGGCGACGCCGACGTCGTACACGCGGTCCACGCGCGCGCCCATCAGGTCGGCGGTCAGGGCGGCTTCCTCGCCGACCGGGATATCCGCCGTGCCGGCGCACACCACGGCCACCCGGCCGACGCGCGCCGGGGCCTCGGCGGCGGACAGGGTGACGGCGCGCGGCAGGTCGTGGTAGACAGCCCGCGGGTGGGCCCGGCGCACGGCCGCGACCTGGTCGGGCGACGCCCGGGTCGCCAGGACGTTCTGGCCGGCTTCCGCCAGGGCCGCCATGATGCGCACGACCTGGTCGGCGGTTTTGCCGGGGCAATAGATCACCTCGGCCAGGCCGCAACGGTGCCGGCGGTCGAGGTCCACGCGGGCGAACCCGAGGTCGGCCTCGCGCCGTTCCGCGAGGCGCGCGGCGGCCGCCTCCGGGGTCAGTGTCCCGGCGGCCACCTCGCGCAATAGGTCCTGGATGATCATGACCGAGGAGGCGCCAGGCGGGCGACGCGCACGGAGTTGCCGGACGCGATCGCGGCGCGGGCGGCGGCCATGATCGCCAACGTTTCGAAGGCGCCCTCGATCGGGCGCGGCGCCGGCTCGCCCTCGAAAAAGGCCTTGTTCAAGCGCAGCATGTCGCGGTAGGCATAGGTGTTGTCACAGACGTAGGGCACGCTCACTCCCTCGGGGTGGCCGGTCCCGAACACCCGGCCGCCGTATTGCGAGTGGGCCTCGGAAATCTCGAAGACGCCCTCGCGGCCGTCGCCGTAGTCCACGGCCGCCACGATGCTGCGCGGCGTTTCCAGCGCGCGCACCGCCAGGGCGCCCGGCCCCATCAGGCGGGACAGGGTGTCGACGGTGTGCACCCCGTACCACATCATGGAATCGCCGGCCGGCGCCCGGCCGAGCGCCCCGTATGCCTGGACGCGGGTGACGGTCTTGAAGCGCGCCTGGAGCGCGGCGATCGGCGGGGAAAAGGGCACCGAGGAACTGCACCAGAGGCGCAGGCGGCGGCGGCGCGCCAGGTTCACGATGGCGCGCCCGTCGGCCAGCGTCGTGGCCAGCGGCTTGTCCAAAAACATCGGTTTGCCCAGGACCGCCGCTTTCCGGACATACTCGAGGTGAAACGCGCCGTCGTTGATCAGCAGCATCAGGGCATCGCAGTCCCGCACGGCCTCCTCGAAACAGGTCGTCACCGGCACGCCCCAGGCCTCGAGCTGCGCCTGGCGCTCGTCCAATCCCTGCTGACTGAGAAACGGCGTCTTGAAGCGCAGACAGGCCGTCGCCCGCAAGCCGGGGACGCGCTGGTCGGCCGGGCAATCGGGGGCCTGCATGCGCTTGGCATATTGCATCGTGTGACTGGTGTCGAGACCGATCAGGGCTACTTTGATCATGACGGGCGTTCCTTTCGATGCTACAGTGCCGAAGCAAGTGGCTTGTGGGGTAAGACGTGCGCGAGTTCGCCAAGGTTGCCGGATACGGATGCGGGCTGGACCAGGGGCGGATATTGTCGTGAAACAAGCGCCGCGAGTCAACATGGAAAACGGTCGGCTGTTCTCGATCCACGGCGTGCGCGGCACGATGCCGGTCTCCGGGCCGGCTTTCCGGTACGGCGGCCGGACGACCTGCTACAGCCTGGCGATGCCCGCGGGCCTGATCATCGTGGATGCCGGCACGGGGCTGGCAGCGCTCGGCGACCGGCTGGCGCGCCTCGCCGCGCTGCCGCCGATGACCCTGCTGTTCACGCATGTCCATCTCGACCACGTCCTGGGGCTGCCGCTGTTCCGACCGCTGTACCGGCGCGATGCCGACATCACCATCCGCGCCGACCCGCGCCGCGTCGAATCCTGGACCGCCGCGCTGCGCGGGCTGGTGGCCCCGCCCTTCTGGCCGCTGCCGCTCGATCGCCTGGGCGCGCGTGTCCGGTTCCAGGCGCTGCCGGCTGGCCGGCGCCGCCTGATGCTGCACGGGGCGGAGGTCTCCTGGCATCCCCTGCGCCATCCGCAGCAGTGCGTGGCCTACCGCCTCGACACGGCGCACGGCGCGGTGGTGGTCGCGACCGACCACGAGCCGGGCGACGGGCCGCTCGACCGCGGCCTGGAATCGTTCTGCCGCGGGGCCGACCTGCTGGTGGCCGACGCCCAGTATACCCTCGCCGAGGCCGCCGCGCGCCGCGGTTGGGGACATGGCACCTGGCAATCCTGCGCGCGCCTGGCGGCGGCGGCGGGCGTCCGGCGGCTGCTGCTCACGCACCACGACCGCGCCCGCACCGACGCCCAGGTGGATCGGCTTGTGGCTCGCGCCCGCCGCCTGTTCCCCGCCACGCGCGCCGCCCGCGAGGAAGCCGCCCATGCTGGTTGACATGCACGCCCACGCCAACAGGACGCCGGCGGTCCGGCGCCTGCTGGCCGCCGAATGCCGCCGCAACGGCGTCCAGGCGGTGCTGATCAGCGCGCTCGGCGCGGCCGCCGGCTGGCCGCGCTACCCGGCGCCGGCCGCCGTGCGCGCCGCCAACGCCTCCGCCCGCGCCCTGGCGGACGGCAGCCGCGGGCGCGTGCGCTGGATGGTCTACCTGAACCCGCAGAACCGCAACTGGCCGGTCGAACTGGAGCGCGGCCGCCGCGCCGGGGCCTGCGGCATCAAGCTCTGGGTCGCGCTCAAGGACGGCCGCGGGCGCCTGGACCGCACGCTGGACGTGCTGCGGGCGGCGGCGCGCCTCGGCCTGCCGGTATTGCTGCACACCTATAACCGGACCGACCCGCTCCTGCCGGGCGAAATCGACATGGCGGAGTTCGCCGGGCTGAGCCGCCGGGTGCCCGCGGCCAAGCTGATCGCGGCGCATGCCGGCGCCAACTGGCGGCAGAGTCTGGCGATCCTGCGCGGATTGCGCCCGGGCACCTTCGTGGACCTCAGCGGCGGGTTTCCCGAACGCGGCATGACCGAGGCCCTCGTGGCCGCCATCGGCGCCGACCGCGTGCTCTTCGGCAGCGACGCCACCGGCCGCAGCATCGCCTCGCAGCGCGCCAAGGTGGACCTGGCCGCCCTGCCGGACGCCGACAAGGACCGCATCCGCTGGCGCAACGCCGCCGTTCTCTTCCGACTCGGGCCGCTGCCGCCAGCCCCGCCGGCGCCCGCCCGGCGCCCGCCGGCCAACCTCGACCTGGCGCGCGACCATTTCTGTTTCTGCGGGCGCTGGCCGCTGTTCGAGTCGCCGTGCCCGACGCCGGCGTCGCTCGGCCGGCTCCTGGAGCGGCACGAGGTCCGGGAAGCATTGACGGCCGACCTCGAGTGCCTCTTCGCGCTCGACCTCGATGCCGCCAACCGGCGATTCCGACAGGCCGCCGCCGGGGTGCCGCGCGTCCGGCCGCTGGCCGTGATCAACCCGCGCGCGCATGATTGGCGCAACACGCTGGCGACGGCCCGGGCGGGGTTCGCCGGCGTCCTGCTGGCGCCCGCCCTGCACCGCTGGCGCCTCGCCGACCCGGCGGCCGCCGCGGTCCTGCGCCATTGCGCCGCCGGGCGCCTGCCGGTCTGGATCAATGCCGCTCTCGGCGACCGCCGGCTGCGGCACAGCGCGCTCGAACCCCTGGCGCTCACGCGCCCCGACCTGCTGTGGTTCCTCCGGACGGCGCCGGCCAACGCCTACGTGTTCCAGGGGCTCGACCCGTCGCTGGTGCAGGCGGCCCTGACCCCGACCCGCAGGCGGCGCGACGTGCGCTTCGAGATTTCGCGCCTGACCGACCGCGCCGGCTGCCTGGCTGCGGTCCTGGCACGCTACGGGGGCGCGCCGTTCGTGCTCGGCAGCGAGTTCCCGCTGCGCGACCTGCGCACCGTGCGCTGGACGGCTGCGGTGTGCGCCTGAACGCCCGTCCGCCGCCCCGGCGGACAGCCCCCGTGCGGCCCGCGAGCCGCACGTCCGACCCCCGAACGGTGGCGGTCATGCCGGTGGCCGCCGATGTCCGCATCGGCGGCAGTCCCATCCCCGCCGCGCGCCCTGGGGCGCGGCCGGCAGGGACGCCGGCCGCCACCTGGTTGGCCGCCAGGTTGGTTGTTTGTATTAGGGACTGGCATCGGCGACCTCGGCCGTCCAGGGGCCGGCGCCCTCCCAGGCGACATCGCGGTAGGCGGGCGTCTCGGCCACGATTCGCGCCGCCAACGCCCGGCCCGCCCCGTCCCGCACGCGGACGGCCGCCGGCGGCCCGAACACGCGCAACCGCATGCCGCCCGGCGGGCGGCGGCCGGGTTCCGGCGCGAACGCCAGGGAGGCCAGCCGGCCCTCGGCATCCAGCACGTAATCGGCGTCGCCAATGCCGTCGGGCGTGTCCGGCACAAGCCAGAACGGCCGGCAGGCCAGAAAGCTGCAGACCCGCAGCCGGCCGCGGGCCGGCAGGGAAACCGGCGCCGGCGCCGCGCGCAAAAACGCCATCATCCGCGGCCAGTCCTCGCTGGCATGCCCGGCGTCGTTGTAATGGACGGTGATGTTGGTCCTGCCGACGGCGCGCGCCGCGGCCTCGTAGCGCTCGGCATGGACGACCGGCACGGCGCCGTCCTTGCGCCCGTGGATCACCAGCAGCGGCATGCGCACGTTGCCCACCACCGACAGGCCGCCGCGCGACGCGTAGGCGTCCGGGTTCGAGGCCGGCGTCCCCCCGATCCAGCCCTTGGCCTCCATCTCGTCGCGGTAACGTCCCCGGGTATCGCCCTCGAACCATAGGGCGTAATCGCTCATCGCCGCCCAGGCGGCCCCGGCGGCGAACAGGTCCGGCGCCTTGCCCGCCAGCGCCAGCGTGTTGCCGCCGCCGCCCGAGCCGCCGACCACGTAGGGCCCCTGCCCCGCCCGCACAGCCTGCGGCCACGTGGCGCGGGCATAGGCCAGGGCATCCAGCCCGTCCAGCAGCTCGTGCCCGGAAGCGTCCGGCTGGCCGCCGCGCCCCGCGCGCCCGCGCAGGTCCACATTGACGAGAAAGAACTCGTTCGTCAGCGGCCCGAGCGACCCGGCCTTGGCGGAAGCGGCGGCCGTCATGTGCCAGCCGTGGAAGAACAGGCACAGCGGCCGCGGCGTCGGCGGCACGTAAAATTCGGCCGAGAGCGCCAGCGACGGGTCGAGCGAACTCGGATAGAGCCGCCGTTCGCAGGCGCCGGCGGCCGGCAGGGCGCCGAGGGCGGTCGCGCCGGCCGCCAGGCCCAGCGCCAGTCGAACCAGGTCATCGGGGATCGGGATCATGATCGGGTCCTTTCGCGGGCGGGTGTCGGGCGCCGCGCGGCGCGCCGCCGGGTTGTTGTAGGCTACCGCGCCGGATTCCGCAAGCCCGGACTTGACATCTCCCGGCGGACCCGCACAATGAAATCCGGTTCCAGCGTCCGGGGCCCGGCGCCGGGCCGATGCCTCAACCGTCCACCCTCAACCTTCCACCCCCATCCCTCCCATGAAGCACGCAGCGCTGGCGTTTCTCCAGGACCTGATGCAGCAACCGTCCCCCTCCGGCTTCGAGGCGCCGGCCCAGCAGGTCGTGCGGGCGCGATTGCGGAAGACCGCCGACCGCGTCTTCACCGACGTGCACGGCAACGTCTACGGCGTCCTGAACGAGAAGGCGCGGGTCAAGGTGATGCTGGCCGGGCACGTGGACGAGATCGGGCTGATGATCACCCACGTGGACGACAAGGGCTTCGTCTATGTTGCGCCGATCGGCGGCTGGGACGCCCCGATCCTGCTCGGCCAGCACGTGCTGATCCAGACGGCCAAGGGCGTCGTGCCGGGGGTGATCGGGCGCAAGGCGATCCACACGCTCGACCCGTCCGAGCGGGACAAGGGCATCCGGCTCGAGGATCTCTGGGTGGACATCGGCGCCCGCGACAAGGCCGACGCCCTGCGCAGCGTGGCGGTGGGCGACCCGCTGGTGGTCAAGCCCAACTTCGTGATGCTCAAGAACGGGCGGGCCGCCTCGCGCGCTTTTGACGACCGCATCGGCGCCTGGGCGGTGGCGGAGGTGCTCGGCGCGCTGCGCGGCCGCAAACTGAACGTGGCCGTCACCGCCGTCTCGACGGTCCAGGAGGAAATTGGCCTGCGCGGGGCCACGACCAGCGCGTACCAGGTTCACCCGGACATCGGCATCGCCGTGGATGTCGGTCATACCGCCGATTCCCCCGGCGGCGATCCCAAGCGCGTTGGCGACACCGGCATCGGCCGCGGGCCGATCCTGCACCAGGGCGCCAACATCAACCCGGTGCTCGGCAAGCTGCTCTGCGACACCGCCCGCCGCCGGAAAATCCCTTGGCAGATGCAGGCCGAGCCGCGCGGCACGGGAACCGACGCCAACGCCATGCAGCTCGCGCGCGGCGGCTGCGCCGCGGCGCTGGTGAGCGTGCCCGTGCGCTACATGCATTCGCCGGTCGAAACGCTGGCGCTGGACGATCTCGACGCCACCGTGCAGTTGATCGCGGACACGATCCTGTCGCTGACCGGCCGCGAGAGTTTTATCCCGGGGTAAACGCGGGCCGGGGGGCCGGGCGGGAGGGCCCCGTCGGACGGCCGTTCGCTCGATCAGCCGCCGTGCGTCCCCGGCATGCTACGGGATGGCGTCCGGCCACACCCGCCGGATAAAGCGCAGCGCCTCGTTGAGGTGCGAGCCGAGGTTGTAGCCGAACCCGTCCAGCCCGTGGCCGCAGCCGGGACGCACGACCAGTTCGGCGGTCACCCCCAGCTCGCGCAGGCGCGCCAGCGCCGCCTGCGACGAGGCCAGCGGACAGGCCTTGTCCAGTTCGCCGTGGATCATCAGCACCGGCGGCATCCCGGCGCGGAAGCGGTGCAGGGGCGAGCCTTCCCGGAACCGCGCGGGAATCTCGTCCACGCTCCCTCCCATGATGGCGATGGCGTTGGGATGATGCCCGAAGTCCTTGACCAGGTCGCACATGCCAGCATTGATGACGGCCAGGTTGACGTCGCTGGAATATCCCTCATACCCGCCGACACCGTCGTCGTCGCCCGTGCCGTTGCTGGCGGCGGCCAGAAACGCCCACTGCGTGCCGGCCGACGACCCCATCGCCACCAGGCGGTCGGGATCGATGGCGTAGTCCCCGGCCACCGCGCGCAGCCAGCGCAGGGCGCATTTCAGGTCCTGCAGCGCGGCCGGAAAGCGCGCCTCGCTGGGCTGGCGGTAATACAAGACCGCCACGAACAGGTTGGCCTCGATCGCGAACCAGGAGCCTTGCCGGTTGCCGCACAGCTCCGGCTGCTTGCCGCCCGCCCAGTCGTGCAGGAAAACCAGCGCCGGACGCGGCCGCGCCGGGCGTTGCTCCCGGTAATAGACATCCGCCGCCAGGCGGAACCCGCCGGGCATCTCGGCAATCGGCATGCGTTCGCGGCGCGTGACGCCCGCCGGCACGGCGGTCGCCAGCGCCTGGGGATCGGCCTCCATCTTGGAACGGAACTCGGCGTCGGACACGACGGTCAGGGGGATGCTCATCGGGACGGAGATCCTTTCGGTATTGGGGTGATTCGCGGCCGGAACGTTGTGCCGTCAGTTGAACTTCCTGTCCCGCCATGCGGCCCGACGGACGCGTCCGCCTTCGGCGCGCCGGACGCCACTCGCCGCGCATCGCAATCCGACCGGGCGCGCATCCTGGCCAGGACGTTGTCGGGCGGCGTGCCTGGCGGCACCGCGTTGCGGCACCCGTGAACATACCGGGTTTCTCCCGCCGCTTCGAGCAGATTCATCGCATGCGCGTCGAGCGTGCCGTTCTTGTCGGCCATGTCGCCACCGCCCAGGATCAAAGCCCGCGGTTCGCGATCGTCTGCGCCGAGGCCAGGCTGATGTCCACCTGGCCGTCGAGCCGGTCTCCCGCGGCGCCCGCATCGAGCACGCAGTCCATCACGTCGTTGTCCGCGGCGTTGATCGCCCGCATCGCACCGTCCCGGCACGGAAATACAGGTCTTGACTTGCCCGGCCGGAATCGAGTAGCCATGGGCACGGATCGAGATGCCGTGCCGTCGGCCAGCTGATGACCGACGCCGCCATCGCCCTGTTGCCAGAACGCCGGCGCCGAATCCCGATGAACCTGCGGGCGACATTGATCCTGGCCGTTGCCGCCAACCTGGCGTTCACGGCCGCCGCCCTGCACCTGCTGCCCGCCCGCCTGGCCAGCCATTTCGGACCCGGCGGCGCGCCCAACGGCTGGATGCCCGCCGGCGCCTACGCGGTCACCATGGGCGCCCTGAACGTTCTGGTGTTCCTGCTGATGCTCGCCGCGCCGCGGCTCACGACGGCCCTGCCGGCGCGCTGGGTCAACCTGCCGCACAAGGACTACTGGCTCGACCCCGCCCGGCGCGCCCAGACACGCGCGCTGCTCGAACCGTTCCTGTGGAGTCTCGGGATTGCCCTCTTGTCGCTGTTCCTGGTCATGAATGCCCTGGTCGTCGAGGCCAACCGGGCCGAGCCCGTTCGGCTGAACGAACGCTGGTTTCTCGCCGCCCTCGGCGCCTTCCTGGCCTTTACGCTCGGGTGGACGATCCGGTTCCACCGGGCATTCCGCCGACCGCCCGACCCCCGCACCGCGCCGCACCCAACCCCGACGTGAGCCATGGACACCGTTGCCGGCAGCCTGCGCCCCGTCACCGCGCCCTTGGCCGGCGTGTCCCGGGCCCTGCTGCTCTCCGAGTCGGACGCCGAGGGCGTGGCGGAGGCACTGGCGGTCGTTCCCGGCCCGGCAACGGGCCCCGACACCCTCGCGATCGAGCCGGCGGCCTTCGCGTCTCCGCCGGCGCCCGAGCCGCTCGGCGTGCGCCTGGACCGCCGCCTGGCGCTGCCGCTGGACCGGCTCGGCCCGGCGCTGGCAACCGTGACGCGCCCATTCCTGGCGGCCCTGCTGCGCCGGTTGACGCTCCGCGACGCGGCGCGCTACTACGCCGCCGCCCACGCCGGCCGCACGGCCTTCGCGCCCGGCGGCCGCGTGCCGTACGCCGGCCGCGTCTTCGACGCGCGCGAGATCGAAGCCGTCGTGGACGCCGGCCTCGAGTTCTTCCTGACCGCCGGCCGCCATGCCGCCCGTTTCGAGGCCGCCTTCGCCGAGCGGCTCGGCGTCCGGCACGCCCTGCTGGTCAACTCCGGGTCCTCGGCCAATCTCCTGGCGCTGACGGCGCTCCTGGCGCCGGAGCTGGGCGACCGCCGGCTGAAGCCGGGCGACGAAGTCCTGACCGTGGCCGCGGGATTCCCGACCACCCTGGCGCCGATCCTCCAGAACGGGCTGATGCCGGTGTTCGTGGACGTCGGGCTGGGCGATTACAACGCCCTCCCCGACCGCCTGGCGGCGGCGATCGGCCCGCGCACGCGCGCGGTCGTGCTGCCGCACACCCTCGGGCTGCCCTTCGATCTCGACGCCGTCCTCGCCCTCGTCCGGCGGCACGATCTCTGGCTGGTCGAAGACGCCTGCGACGCGCTCGGCGCGCGCTACCGCGGCCGGCCGGTCGGCGCGTTCGGCCACCTGGCAACCTTCTCGTTTTATCCCGCCCACCATATCACCCTGGGCGAGGGCGGCTGCGTGGCCACGCACGACGACACCCTGGCAACCGTCGTGCGCTCGCTGCGCGATTGGGGCCGCGACTGCGTCTGCCAGGGCGGCCAGGACAACACCTGCGGCCGCCGGTTCACCGGCCGCTTCGGGACGCTGCCCGCGGGCTACGACCACAAGTACGTCTACGGCCGCCTCGGCTACAACCTCAAGGCCACCGATCTCCAGGCCGCCATCGGCTGCGCGCAACTGGAAAAACTCGACGGCTTCATCGCCCGCCGCCGGGACAACTTCGCGCGGCTGTACGCGCTGCTCGAGCCGTTCGGCGACCGGCTGATCCTGCCGCGCGCCACCCCGCACGCGGACCCGGCCTGGTTCGCCTTCGCCTTGACCGTGCGGACGGAGGCCGGGTTCGACCGCGGCGACTTGATTCGCTTCCTCGAGGCCGAGCGCATCGAAACGCGCCCGCTCTTCGGCGGCAACCTGCTGCGCCACCCGGCGTTCCTCGACATCCCCTGCCGTGTGGCCGGCGGCCTGGCCAACACCGACCTGATCGCTGACCGCACGTTTTTTGTGGGCGTCTACCCCGGTCTCGAGGACGGACACCTGCGGCATATCGGCGAGACCGTCGCCCGTTTCCTGCGGGGCGCGCGCGCGCCGTGACGGCGCCGCCGCGCGCGTCCACCGTCATCCCAGCAGGCGCAGGAATCGCGCGTAGGCGCGGTCCCAGGGAGCGGGATCGCCCGGCCGGTATTCCCGGATCGGAAACGCCTGGCGGATCAGCGGCTGCGCCGCGGCCAGCGTGGGAAGCACCCCCAGGCCGACGGCCTGCACCATCAGGTTGCCGACGGCGGTGGCCTCGACCGGCCCCGCCACCACCGGCACGCCGAGCGCATCGGCGGCGAACTGGTTGAGCAGCTCGTTGCGCGAGCCGCCGCCGACAATGTGGGCAACGGTGGCGCGCCGGCCGCAGACGGCGTTGAGCGCCCCGTAAATCCAGCGGTACTTGAGGGCTAAACTCTCGTAGACCAGGCGCACCAGCCCGCCGCGCTCCGCCGGCATGGACTGCCCTGTCCTGCGGCCGTAGTCGGCCAGCGCCTGCTGCATGCTGGCGGGATGGTAAAAGCTGGGATCGTCGGGGTCCACCAGGGCCGCGAATGGCGGCGCCGCGCGCGCCGCCTGATAGAGCGCCGACCACTCCGTCTCGCGGCCGTCGGCATCGCGCCACTCGCGGCGCAGAGTCTGCACCAACCAGCCGCCCATGCAGTTGCGCAGCAGCCGGATGTTGCCAATGCCGCCCTCGTTGCTCAAGTTGCCAGCCAGCGCCTCCGGCGTGACGATCGGTTCCGGCACCAGCCGGCCAACCAGCGACCAGGTGCCCGAACTGACGATCAGGGCCTCGCCGGGGTCGCGCACCGGGGCGGCGGCATAGGCGCTGGCGGTGTCATGCCCGCCGACCGCCACCAGCCGCGCGCGGGCCAGCCCGACGGCGCGGGCAATGCCATCCTGCAGCGTCCCGATCGGCGCGCCCGGCGGCACGATCTCCGGCAGAAACCCATCGGGAATCTCCAGCGCCCGCAGAATGTCCGGGCTCCAGGCGCGGGTCTTGGCGTCCATGAGCTGCGAGACGCTGGCCCAGGTCGAGTCCACCTTGATCGCGCCGCCGAGATAGTAGTAGAACAGCGACGGAATCGGCACGTAGCGGCAGCCCGGGCGCAGCAGGTCCCGCCGGTGTTGCAGGAACCAGAGCACCTGGTTGCTGACGTTGAACGGCTGGAAGTGGATGCCCGTGATGGCGTAGACACGGTCGGCGGGGATGCGCGCCTGGACCTGTGCGGCCATCCCGTCTAGGCGATGATCGCGGTAGGCGTACACCTTGCCGAGCAGGTCGCCGTCGGCGCTGACGACGTGCCCGTCGGCGCCCCAGGTATCGATCCCGATCGCATCGAGGCCCTCGCCCAGTTCGCGCCGAAACGCCTTCAGGCCCTCGAGGATATTGGCGTAGATCAGGGTGTCGTCCCAGACCAGGCGCTCGACCGGCCGGCCGGCGGCGTCCGGCAGGTGGAAGGCCACGCTCTCGTGGGCAAAACGGTGCAGCTCCCGCATCTCGAAAGCGCCGCCCGCCCTGAAGACGCCGGCAAAACATTTCCCCCCCGAAGCCCCGAGATCCACCGCCAGGCAGCGCGTCGCGCGCATGGGTTCTGCGTTCTCCCGCGCCGACGCACCGGTCAGCGCATTTCCTGGCCGCCGGTGACGTTGATCGCCTGGCCGGTCATGTAACTCGCCTGGTCCGAGGCCAGGAAGACCACGACGTTGCCAACGTCCTCGTAGGTGCAGCCGCGCTTCATGGGGACCTGCTCGATGTACTTGCGGCGCACCTCGTCCTCGCTGATCCCCTGGTTCTGGGCGTACTGCCGGAAGAGGCTGTTGACCCAGAGCGGCGAGTCAAGCAGGTTGCCCGGGCAAACGGCGTTGACGCGCACGCCCAGCTCGGCCATTTCGAGCGCCGCGCTCTGGACCAGGCCGATCCCGCCGAATTTCGAGGCCGCGTAGGCCGAGTTGCGGAACGAGCCTTTTTTGCCGGACTTCGAGTTGATCTGGATGAACACCCCCGCCCGCTGACGCGCCATCGCCGCCAGGGCATGCTTCATGCAGAGCATCTGGCCCACCAGGTTGACCTCGATCACCCGGCGCCAGCGGGTGGCGTCAAACTCGACCAGCGGCCCGGAAATCAGGATCGCGGCGTTGGCCACAAAGAGGTCCAGCCCGCCGAACCGCGTCTGCGCGCCCTGCACCAGCGCGGCCACCTGATCCTCGACGGTCACGTCGCAGCGCTGCCCGGCGACACGGCCCGGGCTGGCCGCCTCGATCTCCCGCACGGCCGACGCGATCAGGTCCTCCTGGATGTCGGCGATCAACACCCGGCAGCCCGCGCGCACCAGGCGCTCGGCCAGCGCACGTCCCAGCCCCTGCGCGCCGCCGGTAATGACGGCCCGTTTGTCGGCAAGCACCATGGCAACGCTCCTGTCCCGAGACGGCCGCCCCGGCGCGCGTTCGGGACTCAAGGAATAATCACGATCTTAAGCGAGCCGCAGGCGGGATCGGCTTGCGTGTTGACCGCCTCGTGGAACTGATCCAACCGAAACCGGTGCGTCACCAGCGGGCGCCCGTCAATCCGGCCGCTGACCAGCAGGTCGCGCGCCTCGAGGTAATCGGCCTGCGCCGAACTGTTGGCGCCGTGCAGGTTCAACTCGTAGTAGTGGATGCGGTTGAGGTCCAGCGGCAGGACGGGATCGGACTTGGGCATGCCGGCGAAGATCGAGAGATGCCCGGCGCGGCGCAACAGCCCTAGCCCCACCCCCGCCAGTGCCTTGACCGACGCCGCCACCACCACGGCGTCGACACCGCGGCCGCCGGTGGCCTCCCGCACCCAGTCCGCTGGCGGGCGGGCCTGCGAGTTGACGAGGTCGTCGAACGGCAGGCCGAGCGTCTTGAGCAGGTCCAGCCGGGGCTGGGAAACATCCATGATCGTGACGCGCGTGGCGCCGCGCGCCCGGGCAACCAGCCCGTTCAGAACGCCGATGATCCCGCCCCCGAAAATCAGGACGTGCTCGCTGCGCTCGAGCGGCAGGTAGCGCATCCCGTTGACACAGCAGCTCAGCGGCTCGATCAGCGTGCCGATCTCGGCGGGCAGGCCGGCGGGAATCGGGATCAGGCAGCCCTGGTCCACGGCCACCTTGGGCATCACCAGGAACTCGGCGAAGCCGCCGTTGAACTGGTAGCCCATGGCGATAAAGCCCTGCTCGCAGAGATTCTCACGGTGCACGGCGCACATCGGGCAGCGCCCGCAGCCGATCACCGTCTGGACGATCACCCGCTGGCCGGGAGCGATCCCCCGCACGCCCGGCCCGACGGCCGCGACCGTCCCGGCGATTTCGTGGCCGACGATCGGCACGTCCACGTGCTTCTCGCCCGACAGCACCCGCTGGTCGGTCCCGCACAGGGCGCAGGCCTCGACCTTCAGCAGCACGTCCCCGTCCGCCGGGCGCGGGGTCGGAACCTCCTCGACCACGATCCGGCCGGGACTCTTGATGACAGCAGCTTTCATGCGTATGTCCTTGGCGGCGCCTGCCCGGCGCAACCGAAAAACTTTGCGGCGTGCGCGCTTGCCTGTCAAGGCGATTCCTTCCGCCCATGATTGGCGCGTAAGCCGCGGTTGGACCTGCGCTGCGGTCAGTTTGACAACGCCCATCGGGGCAGGCCGGAAGACCGCGCCAATCATTCGAATCACGCTGCGCGTGATCGGCAGGACAGTACAAACGGTTGATAGCGAATGCGAGCGCGAACCAGGGTTGGGCTTACGCGCGGATTTCGGTTCCGCCCCGATTTGCGGGAGTTGCGCCTGCCCCTTTTGCCCAGTCAGGCGCCAGACCGTGCGCCACGGGAACATCGTGAGCCGACTTGCGCGGGCGAGTTGCCCACATGGGTTCTTCGCGGCTGGCCCGCGGCGGGCGCTCGCCCCAATGTCCAACGTGCGGCAGGCGCCGCCGCGTGGCGCGCATCACCGGCGGCAAAGACCGGGGGGACGGGGACATCCGCCGGTCAGGGCTTCGCGCCGGACGCCGGCGTCCGCGGCGCGGCCGACGCCGCGGCCTTTTCGATGACTAGGCGCTCGGTGGTCTTGCCGTCGATCGAGCCGCAGCGCTCCAGGGCCGCCAGCGTCCCGCGCCCCTCGACCACCTCGCCGAAGAGCGTGTGTTTGCCGTCCAGCCATGGCGCGGGGGCGAAGGTGATGAAGAACTGCGACCCGTCCGTATCCGGGCCGGCATTGGCCATGGACAGCAGCCCGGGCCGGTCATGCTTCCGGCTGCCCTTGAACTCGCCCGCGAAACGGTAGCCGGGCCCGCCGGTCCCCGTGCCCAGCGGGCAGCCGCCCTGGGCCATGAAGCCGGGAATCACCCGGTGGAAGGACAGCCCGTCGAAAAACCCGAGGTCCGCCAGGTAGAGGAAGTTGGCCGCGTGCTCGGGCGCCGTGTCCGTGAACAGCCGCAGCTTGATCGCGCCCTTGCCGGTGACGAAGCCGACATAGTAGTCCCGGCCCTCGTCGAACTTCAGCGACGGGAACTTCGGCAGACGGGTGCGCCAGCCCGGCTGCGCGACATCCACGGCCTGATTCTTGATGACGGTCCGCAAGTGGTCCATGGCCTCGTTCCTTTCCGGTTGTTTGGACGCCGCCGGTTCCGGGCCGGCCGCCGCGCCCAGCGCCAGCAGCAGAGCCGCAGCAACGCATCCCATCCGCAAATCCATCCCTCCGTGCCCGCGAACGCCCGTCGATCCATGGCGGTTCATGGCGCCTGCCTTTCTGTTCCGCCGCATGTCAGTCGAGTGCAAGGTACAAGACGACGCGCGCCGCGGCAAGCACGCCGACAGGGGCAGCAAGGAATACCCGGCCGAGCAGGGCGGACTTGCCATCGTTGCCCGGACCCGGTACAAATCGGCCGCGGCCGGCAATCCGTCCAGACCGGGGTCGAAACCATCCCCAACCAGGAGCACGCGTCATGTTCATCGACATTCACGGGCATGTCGGCAAGCACCTCGGCCCGCCCCGCGGGCGCGCCCAGGCCTTTGCCACCCCCGGCCAGTTGCTGGCAATCTACGACCATCTCCAGGTCGAGCGCGGCGTGATCCTGCCGATGATCAATGTCGAGTGCCATTACCAGACCCAGTCCAACGAGGAAGCCATCGAGATCGCCGCCGCGCATCCGGGCCGCTTCATCCCCTTCTGCAACATCGACCCGCGCGCCCTCACCAACAGCGTGGACGCCCCGCTGGGGGACCTGTTGCGCTACTACAAGGACAAGGGCTGTAAGGGCATCGGCGAAATCTGCGCCAACCTGCCCTTCCTCCATCCGCTCGTCCAGAACCTCTTCCGCCACGCCCAGGAGACCGGGTTGCCGCTGACCTTCCACATCGCGACACGCTTCGACCACGACTACGGGCTGTATGACGATCCCGGCCTGCCGCAACTCGAGATGTCCCTGCGCCGCTTTCCGAAACTCTTGTTCTTTGGGCATTCCCAGCCGTTCTGGGCGGAAATCGCCGCGCTCGAGACCCCGGGCAGCCGCTGCGGGTACCCGCGCGGCCCGGTGCGCGAGGAGGGGGTCCTCCCGAAACTGATGCGCCGCTACGGCAACCTCCACGGCGACCTCTCCGCCGGCAGCGGCTGCAACGCCCTGATGCGCGACCCCGAATACGCCGTGCGGTTCCTGACCGAGTTCCAGGACCGGCTGTTCTTCGGCATGGACATCTGCGAGCCGCCGGCGCCGGACGCCCCCAACCGGCTGGCCGACTTCCTCCAGGACCTCCGCGCCAAGGACGCCATCAGCGAGACGGTCTTTCGCAAGGTGGCCCGCGAGAACGCCGTGCGCGTGCTCGGGCTCTGACGCCGCCCGGCGCGCGCAACGCCTGATAGCGGATATTCCCTGCCGCGGATTCCTTGATTATTTTGGTTCCGCGCTCTTTTCCGCGGCCACGTTGGAGTTAGGAAGGTGACGGCCACGCGGGTCGCTACGGGCAACCGTCACCCATTGCCGGGGTTGGAACAATGACGGCGGGACAAGGCTGTCCCGCCCTACCTGCGATGCCCGGAACGGGCAGGGCCGCACAGCCTGGGCGGCCGCTGGGATTCGCGACTAGCTTGCGCCTTGCCCGTTGGCCACTGAAAACAGCCCTGCCATGAAATGTCTGTGACACCATTGTTCTTTCGGGTTGACGTGCCTCTCGGACGGATTAGACTGCCGCCAACGAACGACACGCCGTCGCTGCATTGGCAGATAGGTTGACCACGATCGGGGCGCGGCGGAGCACCAGGCAAAAAGGTCGCGCCGGACCGGAAAGCATCCGTCACGGGAGACGCCATGACCCCCTCGCCATTCCACCGCGTGTCGCCGGGCATCCTGCTGGCCGCCGCCATCGCGGTGTCCGCCGGGGCCGCCGAGACCAACCTGCCGCTCAAGCAGGTCGTGCTCTTCACCAGCGGGGTGGCCTATTTCGAGCGCGCGGCGGAGATCGCCGGCCCGCTCGCGACCGACCTGACCTTCACCAGCGAGCAGATCGCCGACCTGATCAAGTCCCTGGTGCTGATGGACGCCGGCGGCGCGCCGGTCAAGGCCGTGACCTACGAGTCGCGCGACCCGGTCGAGCGCACGCTGAAATCCTTTGCCGTGGACCTCACGGACAACCCCGACCTCGGCGCGCTGCTGAACCGCGCACGGGGCGTCGCCGTGCGGGTCAAGGCCTCGGCCAGCGACTGGACCGGCCGGAGCGTGGGCGTCGAGACCCGCTCGAAGCAGATCGAACGCGCGACGATCGAGGAGAAGGTGCTCACCCTGCTATGCGACGGCGCCCTGCGCGCCGTGCCGCTCGACAGCGTCCAATCGCTCGAACTCCTCGATCCCGCCGTCCAGGGCGACCTCGAGGCCGCCCTGCTGGTGCTGGCCGGCAGCCATGCCCGCGACAAGAAACGCGTCCACCTGGCCTTCGCCGACGGCGCCAAGCGGAGCGTGCGCGTGGCCTACATGCTCGAGGCCCCGGTCTGGAAGACCTCCTACCGCCTGGTGCTCGACGACCAGGGCGGCGCCCATCTCCAGGGCTGGGCGCACGTCGAGAACATGACCGACGAAACCTGGGACCATGTGGCCCTCACGCTCGTCTCCGGCCAGCCCTTGTCGTTCATCCAGAACCTCTACGACCCGATCTACCGGCGGCGCCCGGTGGTCCAGATGGCGCTCGGCGAGGCTCTGGCGCCGCCCGAATACGAGAATGTCCTGGCGGCGCCGGCGCCGCAGCCGGCCACGGAGGAGGCCATGGCCGACGCCGCGCCGCGCGGCGCCTTCAAGGCGGCGCGCATGGGCGGGGGCGCCATGGCCATGGCCGCGCCGCCCGCCCCGGTCCGCGCCCGGCTCGAGGCCGCCGACCTGGCCGGCGGCGGCGAGGCCGCGGCCGAGGCGCGCGCGGCCGGCGAGCTCTTCGAGTACCCGGTGAGCGAGCCGGTGACCCTGCCGCGCCGCCAATCGGCCATGATCCCGATCGTCAACCGGGCGGTGCGCGGGACGCCGCTCTCGATTTTCAACGCCCAAGTCAACGCCCGCCACCCGCTCAACGGCCTGGAGTTCGAGAACACTTCCGGCCTGTTCCTGATGCAGGGACCCGTGACCGTCTTCGCGGCCGGGATCTACGCCGGGGACGCCCGGCTGCCGGACACCCCGCGCGGCGAGCGGCGCCTGCTGGCCTACGCCGTCGACCTGGCCTGCGAGGGAAAACTCACGACCCAGAGCGAGCCGGAGCAGGTGGTTTCGGTGAAGATCGCGCGCGGCACCCTGACGCTGCGGCGCAAGTTCGTGGAGACCGCCGTCTACACGCTGAACAACAAGCGCGAGGCGGCGCGCCTGGCGCTGATCGAGCACCCGCTGCGCCCTGACTGGACGCTGGTCGAGCCCGCCAAGGACGTCGAGACGACGCGCGACGCCTACCGCTACCGGACGACGCTCGCGGCCGCCCAGAGCCGCGACCTGGTCTTCCAGGAGGAACGCGTCGAGCCCGAACTCCTGATGCTCTCGACCCTCCCGACCGACCACGTCCGGATCATCCTCAGCCAGAAGCGCCTGTCCGAGCGGGTGCGCCAGGCGCTGGCCGAGGTCGTGGCGCGCCAGGAAGCGCTCGAGGCCGTGCGCCGCGAGCGCCAGCAGCAGGACGCCGCGGTCAAGGCCCTGACCGAGGAGCAGGCGCGCATCCGCCAGAACATGCAGACCGTCCAGCGCAACGCCGAGAGCTACGCCATGTGGGAGCGCAAGCTCGTGCAGCAGGAGCAGGACCTGGACCGGCTGCGCCAGGCGATCGCGGCCCTGCGCGCCGACGAGAACGCCAAGGCCGCCGCCCTCGCCAAGTTCCTGGCGGACCTCGACGTGGAATAGCCGACCCCTTTCCGGCATGCGGGGGCCTGCCAGCACGGCTGCCGCCTGGCCGGGACCCCCGGCCGTCAGTCGCCGGCGGGATAGCCCACCGGCTGGGTCAGGACCACCTTCTGGTCGGGGCCCAAGTTCATGGCCGCGGCCAGGGCTGGCTTGTCCACCATGCCGAGCACCACGGTCGCCAGACCTTCCGAGGCGCACCAGAGATAGACGTTCTGGCTCACGAAGCCCGTGTCGACGGCAGCGTAAAAATCCTTGACCGGGGCCGAGGCCGCCCGCATGCGCGCGTAATCGGCCACGTAAATCAGGATTAGCGGGGCGGCCTGCGCGAACTTCTGCTTGGCCGCCGCCGGCCGCAGGTCCTCCTTCAAGACCTGCTCGAGCCGGTGCCCCTTGGCGTCGTAATGGAAAAGCCCCTCGGCGCTGGCCGCGTAGAGCTCGATCTCCTGCCAATTCGAGGCCGTCGGCGCCGTGCGCTTGCCGGACTCTGGCCGGTTCACCCCGCAGGCCGCCCAGAGCAGGTCGGACACCTGTTGCGTCGCCAGCGGACGGTCCGGCCGGATGTCGCGCCGCGACTGGCGCGCCTTGAGCACCGCCATCAGCGGGCGGCCCGCCTCGAGGCGCGGCGGCGGCAGGCTGCCCGGCCGGAGCGGATCGGCCTGGGCGGCCAGCGTCAGGGTTAGTCCTCCGAGCAAACCGCACAACCGCATGCTGTTCATGACGGGATCCTCCGTTGTCGGCCGCCGGCATGCCGCCGGCGGCGCTGGGTGTCACGGGACGCGTGCCGCCGTCGGCCCCACCACGATCCGCAGGGCAAAGGCCCTGGCCGGGGGTTCGGACGTCTGGCCCGGCTGCCGGTAAACCAGGTGCAGCCGGGTCTCCCCCGGGGCCATGGCCGCGTACCGGAAATGGTGCGTGCCGCCGGACCCGAAGACCCGCCGATAGGGAACGAACTGCGCCGCGCCCCGCGGCTGGATCACGGCCGCCACCCCCTCCAGATGTTGCCATGCATAGCCCGTCGCCGGGTTCCCGTCGAGCGCAATCTCGATCTGGTCGCCCACCTGCAACTCAACCATCGTGTCCGCGTGCATCTCGGTGACATAGACCGTCCGGCCCGTGCCGGGGTCGTCCGGGCCGGACGCCGGGTTCGGCCCGCTCCCAGCGTCCGCTCCAGCCTTGTCCGCGACTGATACGGCAAGGCCGGCGGTTCCCGTCTCCTTGCCGCCCAGGGTCTGGTAGAGCTGCCGGTCCCACGGCGGGCGCGGCGGCGCGTCCGCCGGCGGCGGGGCCTCCGCGAAGGCGACGGCGCCCGGCACGGCCAGCGCCGATACCCAGACGACCCAGCGAGCGCGGCAGCGTAGCATTTCCATACACACCGACATAAGCAAACGCCGCGTGAGGCTTGCCCGCCTCAGGTGGGGCACGCGGCCTACAGCAATCGGCGAATTAGACCTTGGTCTGCCCACCCCGGCGCGGACAACACGTCGCGCCATGGTATAGCGGATAGCCGCGGGAATGGCGACTGCAAAGTGCGGGCGGGACGCCCGCGTTTCCGGAAGCCGCCGCGCCGGCCGCGAAGACCCGATTACGGGAACGCACCTGCGCCAGTCGGCACTCCATGCACACGTTGCGCACGGTCGCCATTGCCCAATAGGATCACGTCGACAAGCGCTTGCGGGCAACGGCAGCGGATCTCGATCGCCGCCGATGGGGACATCGGCGGCCACCCTATGGCCGTTTGGACGAACGGCCGCTACACCACGATGGTTGGCGGTGTTTCCCCGGCGGAGGGACAAGGCTGTCCCGCCCTACCCCCGAAGACATCTCGGGACCGGTAGGGCCGGACCGCCGGGCCGGCCGCTGCATGCCTCGCGCGATAGGGACATCGCGCGCCACCTTGACCGTGACGCCGTGAGGCGTTGCCCGAAAGCGTCACCGGGTGCCGAAGAGGCTGACGGGATGAAGATATTCGTAGCAGCCCATGTCCACCCGGCGCACGAGCGTGTCCACGCGCCGCTGGAATGCCAGGTCGAGGGCGTTCTCCATCCAGTCAGGAAAAGGGGTCAGTCCGTACATACGTGCAACTGCCGCCGGCAGGTTATCGGTCAGGAAAAGGGGTCAGTCCGTACATACGTGCAACTGCCGCCGGCAGGTTATCGGGGACGTTCCCCATGCAATCGGTGCAGCAGGCACCGGTAGGCCATCGGGGAGTGGCCGGTCTGGCGTTTGAAGGCGCGGCTGAAGACATAGATCGAGCTGAAGCCGCAGGCGGCGGCGACCTGTTTCATCGGGGTTTCCGAGCGGTTGATCAGTTGGGCGGCGCGATGAATGCGCGCCCGGCGGATGGCGTCGCTGACCGTGTTGCGCTGACACTGCTTGAAGAGTGTCTGCACGCCGGTGGCCGAGAGGCCGACGGCGGCGGCGACCTCGCCCACGCCGATCGGCCGGTGCAGGTTCGCCATGACGAATTCGCGCGCCCGGAGATAGGCCCGGTAATGCGCCGCCAGGCGGGCGCGGCCGACGCACCGCCCGCCGGGGGCCTCCTCGAGGCGGTCGAGCAACCCGCCAGCAGCCGCCAGAGTTCGACCGCCAGGCCCGCGCCGACGTAGGGCAGCGCGCGGTGCGGATGGAGATAGGCGCGCAGGCAGGCGGCGAGATGGGTCCACAGCGGCGGCGCCATCGGGACGACGGCATTGCGCAGCGGGTCGAGGGCGGCGGCGGACTCCGTCTTGAACACCAGCACCAGCCACAGCAGCGGCGGGCGCGGGCGGCTGAAGCGGTGGTACTGGCGCGGGAAGACCAGCAGGGCGTCGCCGGGCGTGACCGCCACGGTCAGGGTGTCGAGGGTCACGTCCACCGATCCGCGCAGGGCCACGAACAGAACGTGTTCGTGGAGGTTGGCGTTCGGGGGGTCGCGCGTAAACTGCTCGTCGCGGCGCGCGAAGAGGCAGACTTCGCGGGGCAGGGCGAGTGACGGCAGCAGCAGCCCGGTATCTTCCTTGTTGCGGGGCGGCAGGGCCAACGCCAACCGGCGGACGGCCACCGGCGCGGCCGTCCGCCCGGGACGTTGGGCCGGCGCGCGGCTCACGGCCGCACCCCGTAGTAGTCGCGCGCCAGGCTGCCGGTCGGGCACAGCGCCCGGACGGCGCGCTCGGCGGCGCGGGCCCAGCGCTCGATTTTCCGGAAGCGCGAGGCGCTGAACCGGTAGACCGTGCGGTGCCCGCAGGCCAGCAGGTCGGGCCGCCAGCGCAGCGTCAGCCGGGCGCTGGGCGCGAACCCGTCGCGGAACCGGCTGCGGTTGAGGGCGCAGAACCCGCCGGTCCCGTTCCAGCGCGAGGCCGGCTGGAAGGAATCCCCGCCAAAGAGCACCCGCTGGCCGTCCACGGCGGTCATGAAGACGCAGTGCCACCAGGTCTGCCCCGGCCAGGGGGCGACGCGGAAGACATATTCATTCCAGCGCCAGACGCCGGTTTCCGGCCAGACCCGGTCAATCCGCGGCGTCCGTGTTCCCCGATAGATGCCGAGGCGGCGGGCGGGATCGGTCATGGCCTCCCGCAGACGGGGATGCAGGACCAGGAGCGCGCCGAACCGGCGCTGGAGCTCGGGCGCGCCCGCGTAATGGTCCCAGTGCGCGTGGCTCACCAGCATGGCCGTCGGCCGCACGCCGCGCAGGGGGCCGGCCAGCAGGCGCTCGAAGGCCGCGACGTCGGCGCGGGTCGGGTCCACGATCAGGGCCGCGCGCGCCGCCGGCGCGTGGAGCAGATAGGCGTTGCCGGGCCCCTGGTAGAGGTGCGGCAGGATGCGGGACACGCCGGGCAGCACGGGCTCGGGGACGAGGAACCGGTCCTTTTCGCCCGGGCAAATCGAGCCCTTGGCGCGGTAGAACTCCAGGAGCCGCCGGTCCAGTTGCCGCAGGACGCGGGACGGTTGCCGCGCGATGACCGGTCCGTGGGCGGGACAGAGCATATCCATGCCGATGCCCTCGAGGCGCCGGATGCCCTCCCAGGCGGCCAGGGCGCCGCGGCCCGTCCAGTGGTCCCATTCCAGGCAGCGCGGCTGCCAGAGCGTGCCGCCGGCATGAACGGCGTCCCCGCAGAAGCAGAGCTGGCGTCCCGCCACCTCGACCACGTACGACACGGCATTCGGGCCGTGGCCGGGCGTCGGTACGCATCGCACACACAGCCCGTTGAGATACAACTCGCCGAAGGGCCGGGCGTCATAGAGCACCCCGGGAATCCCGCGGCGCGGCGGCCGGTCGCTGGCCGGGAACGGCACATAAGGCAGCCCGCGGACCCGGCGGGCCGCCTCCCGGACGCGCGCCGGGTCGAGGAAGGCGTCCTCGCCCGGCGGCGCGTGGACGGCGAACGCCCGGCGGCGCCGCGTCTCGAGGCCGGCGACCTGGTCGGCGTGGTGGTGCGTCAGCAGGACGTGATCCACCCCGGCGATGCCCAGGGGCGCAAGCCGGCCGAGCCAGCGGCCGGCGCCGAAATCCACGACGACGGCCCGGTTGCCGGTACGGATCAAATAGACGTTGCCGCCATCCCGAACCCGCCAGACGCGGTCGGCCACCGGTTCGAAACGGGAGCATGAGCCGGTCGGCATGGTTTTCCGCCTTGCCCTTTTCGCGCCGCCCGGATAGCATATACGACGTTTGCCCTCGAGCCAAAAGGATTTTCCAATGGTCAAGCGCTACCAGTGGGCCGACAACAAAGTCGTCGAGGCCGGCGAGGACCAGCAGGGACAGATCATCGTCTACGTCAATCCGGACGACGCCGAGAAGAAGCATCTCCAGGAGGACTACCGGATCGACGAGCATACCCTGCAGTCGACGCTCGATCCGGACGAGATTTCGCGGCTGGAGTTCGAGCCGGACCACGTGGCGATGATTTTCAAGCGCCCCAAGAACTACTCCTCCAAGGACCATTTCCTGTTCAAGGTGGAATCGGTCGGCGTGTTCCTGTTCCAGGACCGCCTGATCGTGGTGTTGAACGACGACATCCCGCTCTTCGCCGGCCGGCTCTTCGCGCGGGTCGGCTCGCTGCTCGACATCGCCCTGCGCCTGATCGGCCGCACGATTTTCCATTTCACGGAGCACCTCAAGGTGATCACGATGATCACCGACTCCCTCGAGCACAAGATCAACGTCTCGATGGAGAACAAGTACCTGCTGAACCTGTTCACGCTCGAGAAGAGCCTGGTCTATTACCTGGCGGCGATCAACGCCAACACGATGCTGATGGGCAAGATCAAGAACAACGCCGCCAAGCTGGCCATGACCCCGGACAACATCGAGCTGCTCGACGACATCATGATCGAGAACACGCAGTGCATGCGCCAGGCCGAGATTCACTCGACGATCCTGGCCAGCATGATGGACGCGCGCGCCTCGATCATCAGCAACAACATCAACGTCCTGATGAAGACCCTCAACATCGTCACCATCGGCATCATGGTGCCGACGGCCGTCGTCAGCATCTTCTCGATGAATGTAGCCCTGCCGATCCCGCGGGAGGGCTCCCTCTGGCCGTTCTGGTTCATCCTGCTGCTGTGCCTGCTGGCGCTGGCGGTGTTCTTCTGGTTCTGGAAACGGAAGTCCGAGCGGCAGTTCCGCTGAGGCCCCGCGGCGCCGCGGCCGCGCGCCCCCCCGCCACTACCGCCCCGACGCTCCGCCCGCCGGGCCGGCCGACGCCCATGCCCATCGCCATCGCCCATCCTGACTGGCCGGCACTCGCCCCCTGGCGGGCGCTGGCCCGGCGCGCCGGCACGGCCGCCGTGCGCGCCGCCCTGCGGGCGGACTGGCCGGGAATCGCCGAGTTCGCCGCCCTGCTATCGCCGGCGGCCGACACCGCCCTCGAGGCCCTGGCCGCCCGCGCCCGGCAGTTGACCCGCCGCCATTTCGGGCGGACGATCGCCCTGTACGTGCCGCTATACCTCTCGGACTACTGCTGCAACCGCTGCCTGTACTGCGGGTTCGCCGCCGACCGGCGCCGGCCGCGCCGGCGCCTGACGCCCCGCCAGATCGCCGCCGAGTTCGACACGCTGGCCGCCATGGGGTTCGAGGAGATTCTGCTGCTGACCGGCGACCGCACCCCGCACGCCGGCTACGCCTACGTGCGCGAGGCCGTGCGGATGGCGGCGCGCAAGTTTCACCTGGTGACCGTCGAGGTCTTCCCGATGACGACCGCCGAATACCGGGGCCTGGCACGCGCGGGCTGCACGGGCCTGACGATCTACCAGGAAACCTACGACCCGGCGGTGTACGCCCGGATGCACCCGGCCGGCCCGAAACGCGATTACCGCTATCGCCTGGAAACGCCGGCGCGCGCGCTGCTGGCCGGACTGCGGACGGCCGGGCTCGGCGTGCTGCTCGGCTTGGCGGACCCGCTCGACGACGCCCTGGCGCTGTTCCAGCACGTCCGCGCGTTGCGCGCCGGCTGCTGGCGCGCCGGGGTCTCGGTGTCCTTCCCGCGCGTCCGGCCGCAACTGGGCGGGTTTGCGCCGCGGTTCCCGGTGGACGACCGCCTGCTGACGCGCCTGATCTGCGCGTTCCGCATCTGCCTGCCGGACGTACCCCTGGTGCTGTCCACCCGGGAGCCGGCGCGGCTGCGCGATAGCCTGGCAGGCATCGGGATCAGCAAGATGAGCATCGCCAGCCGCACGACCGTGGGCGGCTACCACGCCGACCTGGCCGACGCCCGCGGCCAGTTCGAGGTCAGCGACGGCCGCTCGGTGGCCGCTTTCCGCGCGGCGCTGCGCCGCCGGGGACTGGACCCGGTCTTCAAGACCTGGGACGCCGTCTACCGCGACGCCGCGGGAGACCCACCCGGCGGCGCGCCGCGGCCGCTCCCCCGCCGCCCATGAGCACCCCCGCGCCATGGCCAGCCGACCACGCGGACCGCCTGCGCCGCTTCCAGGCGGCCGGCCTGTACCTGGTGACCTCGCAGGAGGTCTCCGCCGGCCGGACGACCGACACGGTTCTGCGGGCGGCGCTGGACGGCGGCGTGCGTCTGGTGCAACTCCGCGAGAAAACCATGCCGCTGCCCGCGCTCTACCGGCTGGCCGAGACCGCCCGCGCCCTGACGGCCGCCGCCGGGGCGCTGCTGATCGTCAACGACCGCCTGGACCTCGCCCTGGCGGTGGGCGCCGACGGCGTGCACCTGGGCCAGGAGGACTTGCCGGTGGCCGCCGCGCGCCGGCTGGCGCCCGGCCTGCTGCTGGGCGTCTCGACACATTCGGCCGCGGAGGCCCAGGCGGCGGAGCGCGGCGGGGCGTCCTACATCAACATCGGCCCGCTGTTTCCCACGCGCACCAAGGCCTGGGACGGGGCGTTCCTGGGGCTCGACGGACTGAACGCCATCGCGTCGCGGGTGCGCCTGCCGTGGACGGTGATGGGCGGGATCACCCTGGAGCGCCTGCCGGCACTCCTGGCGGCCGGCGCCCGCACCGTGGCGGTCGTCACCGCCATCACGGCGGCGCCGGACCCGGCGGCCGCCGCGCGCGACTGGCTCGCGCGGACGCTCGCCTTCCAAGGGGGAACAGACGCGCCAGACGGAACCGATGGAGGGCGAGGCTTCGCCGAGCCGTCCCCTTGACTGCACGAAACTAGGGCGCCTCCGGCCGGCTGTGAAAGGGATGCACGCCGGTCCGGGCCGCCTTGGCCACGCGCGGCGGCGGGATCTCGCGTTCCGGCCGGAACTGCCGGATCATGGCGCCCAGCGCCTCGGCGACTTTCCGGGCGGCATCCACCTCCAGGCAGGTGCCCTGCTTGAGCAGCGGCTCGTAGCCGCCGCCCCGCGGCCCGAAGGCCTCGGCGGTCGGCATGTACCCGAGCCAGTCGTTGACCAGTTCGACCGTCATCGTCCACGGGAACGGCGAGGCGCGCTTGATCTCGAGTCCCGTGGCGGCGAAGGTTTCCGCCGGCGTGGTGGCGATCACCAGGTTGCCGATCTGGAGCACGTTCAACTGGCAGAGCGCATGCGGCATGAGCTCGGCCTTGCGTTTGTGCAGGACCACGCCCTTGGGGAACCAGCAGCCCTCGACGCCGCCCCGCTGGGTATTCACCAGGTCCACGGCCTGGCGATAGAGCGCCTCGGGAATCGGGCGCCAGTCGAGGGGCAGGTCGCGCGTGGCGACGTTCAGGACGTCGAACGCGTGCGCCGGCTCGCGGGCCAGGATGTCCGCCACCGGGAAGGCCACGCGGCGCCCCAGGATTTTCGCCCAGCGCTCGCCGCTCCGCAGCGGTTCGAGGCTGATGTTGTCCACCTGGGTCACGTCGCCGCAGCAGCCGTTCAGGACCACCGTCACCGTGCCCGGATCCACGAGTTGCTTGAGCGTCTCGCGCAGATGAAAGGGCCAGTCCCCGGAAATCCCGTCCTTGACCCCGGCGACCGTCGCGTGGCAGGCGTAGTTGACCAACACCCCGGTGACGCGGCCGTGGCGGTTGACGGCCCCGAGCGCGACGACGTCCTCGTCCAGCGGCCCGGCGTCCCCGACGATGTCCGGGTTGCCCTTGCCGGCGTGGCTGACCGTCCAGCCCTGCTTGAGCCTCTGGCGGCGGCTATGGCCGACGTCGCGCACGACATCGCGGCCGGCCGCCAGGGAGACCTCTTCCAGGCGCTGGTCGGCGCAGACCACCGCGTCCACGAGGCGGCAGACGAGCAGGTCCAGGTAGAGCTGGTTGACGGATTCCGGCACGGGCGGCGCCTCGCCCGGCTTGAGGTGCACATGGTAAAGCCAGTCGCGGAGTTCGGGCTTGATGTCGGCCATGGCCATCACGGCCTCGCGCGGCAGCACCCAGTCCTTGATGGCCGGCCCGGCGGAATGGGCGTGCGAGGCGGCGCACAGCAGCGTCGGGATGCCGAAGCGCTCGGCCAGGATCGTCCGCGCCCGCTCCCAGAGCGGACGCGGGAACGACACGATATCCGCGCCCGCCAGCGCCACTTTGCGGTCGCCGGCCTGCCAGACGCTGGCGGTCAGTTTCGGCGGCGAGGCGATGGCGGAGATGGGCGCCTCGTCGAAACTCGTATTGGACATCAGCACCGACGGGCAGATGTCCACCTCGAAAAACCCGGCTTTGATCATCGCGGCTCCTGTTCCGGCCGGGGCGCGCCCGCGTCCACGAACTCGGTGGGGGCTGTTCCCGCTTCCATCTGCAGGGCGTCCACCCAGACGACGGCGCCCGGTCCGGCGGTGATGGTGTAGACCGTGTCGCCGTTGGCATCCGCGCGCCCCGGCATCGCGTACCGCTGCCACTCCGGCGTGAGCGTAAAGGTTTGGGTCGAGGGAGTCAATCCGCCCACCTCGACCTCGGCCTGGTCGCCGGCCCGGCCGCCGCGCAGGAACAGGGAAAACACGTACGGCGCCGGCCGATCGAGCGGCGGCAGATAGCACATGCCCGTCATCGCGGTTTTCGACCGGCGCCGCCGGCCGCCCGCCCCGGCCAGGTCCGCCGCCGGCGGCGATTCCAGGCGCAGGCAGACCCCGCCGTGATACGGCCGGTCCCGGTCCACCGACCAGGAGGCGCCCGGCTCGCCCGCCAGGGCCTCGCAATCATACATCTGGGGCCGCGCGAAATCCGGCACGCCGTTGGCGCCGTGGACCTCGAACGACGGATTGGCCACCGTGTTGCGGCCCTTGCGGACGGCCGCGATCACGGCCTCGAAGGGCACGTCGGCCGGCGCGCGGCGCCCGCCCGGCTCGCCGGCCCGAATCCGGATGGCGCCGGGCGCCGCGGCGCCGCCGGCCGCTGCCGGCGCCCGCGGCAGGACATAGGCCCGCGTCGCGTAAGGTTCGAACACATCGCTAAACGCCCCGTTGTTCAGCGGCCACACGGCCGGCCCCAGCGCGTCGCGAACCGGCTCCGCGACCGCCGGGCCGGCGCCGGGCGCGGGCGCGTCCTCGATCGCCACCGTGGCCGAGACGGGACGGTCGAGGGTGTTGGCGGCCAGGAGCAGCAACCGCCCGTCCGGATGCCGGAACAGCGCGGCCTGCACGGGCGGATCGGCGGGCGAGACCGGGCCGGCTTCGGGCGGCCCGTAGGCGATCGAGGTCTCCGGCGCGGGCGCGACGAGCGCCGGGCCGAGCACCCGCAGGTCGCGGCCGAGCCGGCCCAACGTCTCCCAGGCCGCCTTGGAATACAGGCTGTCGAGCGTGAAATAGAGCAGCCCTTTCGCGCCGTGCATCACGGCCAGGAACGTCTGGCAGCGCTGCTCGTCCGGGCGCAGGCCGCGCGGGCTGCGCGCGGGGTTGAGGGCTTCGGCCATGGGGATGACAAAGGCCACCTGGCCGACGGCATCCGCCCGGCGCTTCAAGCGCTGCGTGTAGCGCGCCATGATGCCCGGCCGGCTTTCCGGCCGGTCCCATCCCGGATAGGTATAGATGTCGAAACTGAGAATCTCGCTCCAGCGCGTCCAGGCCTCGCCCGGCGGGATGAACCCGCCCGCAAACACCGTCAAGCGCGGGTGGTACGGGTCCCACTCCGCCAGGGATTGCGCGTGCCGTTCCGCCACCAGGCGGCGCGCTTCCGGGCTGACGATATTCGGTTCGTGCCCCGGCATGTGCAGCAAAAAGGCGGGATGATTGCGATAGACCCGCACGGACGGCTCGAGGCCCGCCCGGCGCGCCTCGAACTGGAGCGCGGCCCGGTCCAGTTCCTCCGCCAGCGGCAGGGCTGTTTCCCTCCCGCTCCGCCCGCCCGCCCGTTCGGCCTGCGCCCAGATCGGGTGGCCGACCGGATACGGGCTGACGTCGATGCCTTGCACGATGTCCCAGACCATCAACCCGTGGGCCTGCGCCGCGTCGAGGTAGCGTTGCGGATCGGCGCCCGCCGGGCGTCCCAGCCAGCAGATCGTGTTGAACCCCGCCGCGGCCAGGCGGCGCCACCACGCGGCATCGTCGGGGCCGATGCGCATCGAGCAGATCCCGAAACAGAAAAACGGCGCGCCGTTCCGCAGCAGCACGCGGTTGACACGGTCCACCTGAATCTCGCAGCCGGGATTGGGCGGATGCCGGACCAGGAGCGTGTCCTGCCGGGCCAGGCAGCGCCCGTTCCCGTCCAGCAGGTCCACGCGGGCGGCGCTGCGGCCCAGCGGCAGGCGGTCGAGCGGGATCGCGATCGCGGTGTCGCGCGTCACGGCGCGCGTCTCGCCGAGGGTCCGGCCGTCCGGGGTGACGACCGCCAGGCGGCAGCCCGCCAGGGTCTCCGGCGGCAAGCGCACCCGGCAGCACATCCGCGCGGCGGGCTCGGCGGTGTAATAGTTGCGGTCGGGCGTCGCCGCCAACGGCTCCATGGCAACGAGCGCCTGCTCGTCGAGCACCCACGACCCGAACGCGCCGCCGCGCTCGGGATCCTCGAGCCAGACTACGGCCGTCCGCCGGCCGGGCGCCCCCATCGGCACGCGCACGGCGATCGTTTGGCCTTGGCCGCCCGGTAGGGTCGCGCTCGCCACCGCGCCGGTCGCGGCGCCCGCCAGCGGCCGGTCGGCGACCCGCACGCGCACGGCGCCCGCCACCGCGGACGCGTTGGTCACGGTCGCCTCCAGGACATAGCCCGGCTGCCCGCCCGCGAGATCGAAGGCGCCCACCTGCACGCCGGCCAGCCGGGGCAGAAACAGGTGCGGTGTGAGGAACCGCCCGGGCTCGGTGGTGCGGATGTCCGCGAAAGCCGGCAACCCGCGCAGCGGGCGGAACCGGGCCGGCTCGTGGGGCCCGGCCGCCAGCGGCGCCCAGGTATCGCAGCGCGTCGCGGTGAACATCACCGCGCCGTAGGGGTCCAGTGTCGGGATCAAGGTCGTGATCGTCAGGTTCAGGCGGGCCTGGGCCAGGTCGAGCGCCGTCGTCAACTGCCGGCAGCGTTTCAGCGCGGCCAGCGGGATGGCGATCTCGGCGGCCCAGCCGGAGTCCGTCCGCCGCGTCGCCGACCGCCAGGGCATCGGATAGGCGCGGTCGCGCCGCGCCGGTTTGGCGCACACCTGGTCGGCCTTGATGTTGGCGGCGTTGAGCAGGTAGTGCAGGTATAGCTGCCCGCCGCTGCCGGGATCGACAAACAGTTCCAGCGAATCGTCCTGCTGCACCGGGCCGTCCGCCTCGAAGACGGTTTCCCGGATGTGCGCCGGATGGGGGTGCGCCACGGCCGCGGCGACATACAGCCAGGCGTCGTCGCGGGCCAGCCAGGCGCGGTGCGGCAGGGGATTCGTCCCGCCTTTCAGCGGCGTCCACGGCGCCAGTTCCGCCGCGGCGCCCCAGCAGGCGTCCGTCAGCACGCCGTCGAGGAACGGCGCCGCGGCGCACACCGGCGCCGTCACGCCCTCCTCCGCCTGCGGGACCGCCGGCGCGGCGGGCGCCGCTTCGCCCGCCGCCAGCCGGCCGGCCAGGCCAAGCCCGCCAATCATCAATCCCAGACCGCGCCTCACGGATGCCATGGATGCTCCTTGTGGAATGCCGGCCGCTTGTGTGGTGCGTCTAACGCTTCTTTACATTCGGCGCCGCCCGGAGGTCGGCGCCCACCTCGAAAACGGCGGTTCCTCGCTGTTTTCGGTGGCCAAGCAAGGGTGTCGAATACATCCGGTAAGGCCGCGCCCGCCTCCGGCGGGGCCTGCGGCCCACCAAACACCGCTGGATGCCAACCCCGGAACGCCCTACGGTCGTTCGCTCTCACCGGGCCTGCTCATCTGTGTCGCTAGGAGTCGTCACGAAAAACAGCGAAAAATCACCCTGCGGTTACGGTGGCGGATCGCCCCAGTCCGGGACGGCCAGGGTCTCCCCGTCGCGGAGCGCCGATTGGTGCGCCCGGACTCCCATGGCCATGTAGCGCACGGCTTCCCAGACATGAATCGCCGGGCGGCGCCGATGGGCGATGGCATCCACGAACTCGTGGACCAGGTAGGGGTGCGAGCCCTCGTGGCCGGTGGGCCGGAACTCGATCCGCTGCAGATCCCCCGCGTCCACGTCCCGGTGCATGACTGTCTTGAAGGCCAGTTCCACCTCCGGCGGCAGGGGGTCGCGCATCTGCGCGACGGTCAGCCGCGTCACCTGCGCGGGCTTGCCGCTGGCCGGCCCGCCGCGCCCGTTGTCGTACCAGAGGTCGCGCCCCTCGGGGGCCTTGACCGGATGCCCAACGTAGGCGCCGCGCGTCCCGAAGACGCGGAAGGCCTCGGCCTTGCTGATCACGCCGGCCGCCTCGCGGAACTCGCAGATGCGCACCGGCGCCCCGTTGCTCATCTGGAACAGCGCCACCTCGTTGCTGAAGGCATAGTCGGAGAAAAAGGGGTCCTGGTTGCGATTGCGATGGCCGTAGGCCGTCACCTTGAGGGCGTGCGCGTTCATCACGCTCACCGGCCCGCTGACCGAGTGCGTCGGGTAATGCATCGGGCCGCCCAGCGCGCCGCGGCCGCGGTAGCGATCGCGGACCGCCAGCCATTCCCGGCCGGCCTGGCTGGCGGTGCGATATTGCTGGACGACCCGCAGGTTGCAGGGGCCGTCCACGTCGTGCATATACTCGCCCTCGGCGTAGACAAAATCGCCGAACGCCCCGGCGGCCGCCTGGCGCCGGCAGAACATGGTCTCGGGATGGTAGAAGGTGGTTTCCCCGAGCATGTAGTGCAGCCCGGTGCTCCGGCAGGCGGCCACCAGGCGGTCGCACCAGTCGAGGATTTCGGCGTCGTCGGGAATCGAGATGATCGGCACGGCGCTGTAGACGTGCTTGCCGGCCTGCAAAGCCTGGAGACACTGCGGCGCGTGCAGCCAGGGCTGGGTCTGGATCACCAGGGCGTCCAGGTCGCTCCGGCAGATATCCTCCAGTGACGCATAGGCGTCGCGCGGATGGAACTTGTCCCGGAAGAACGGATCGTCGGCAAACTTGCGCACGCGGTCCGGCTCGCGGTCGCAGAAGGCGATCCGGCTGACCAGCGGGTGCGCCTTGAACAGGCCCGCAAAATGCGAGCCGAACTCGCCCAAACCCACCAGCCCGATGCTGAGACCCTTGGTCATGATGAGCGCTTCTCCCTTTTCAGTGCCCACGATGGTATCAGAAAGGCGCCCGTCCCGCGGGCCGCATGCATGGCCGTCACACGACTCGGGGGTCGGAACAACGGCGGCGGGACACGGCTGTCCCGCCCTACCCGCGATGCCCGGAATAGGTAGGGCCGCACAGCCTGGGCGGCCGCTGAAACACGCGACCACCTTGAGACTTTCCCGTTGGTTTCTCCTAGCTACATCGATGAACACGCCCAGTGAGGGCACCGGGCCTACAACGACCGTGGGGCGCTACGGAGTTGGCATCCACCGGTGTTTGGAACTCCGGGAGAGCTGACAGGGAACAGGCAAGATTGTCCCGGTCCCGAGTTCCTGAGTTCCTGATTGTCCCGGTCCTGAGTTCCTGATCGTTCAACGCACGCCCAGCAGCACGCCAGGGCGCAACTGCTCGTAACAGCCCATGTCCACGCGGCCCATCAGGCGGTCCACCCGCGCGCGCCCGTCCAGGTCCGCGGACGTGGCCATCCACTCCTGGTTGGTGCCGGCATCCAGGCCCGCGGACCCGGCAGCCAGCCGGTAGTTGGCGTCGGCATAGGCCGCGAACACCGGCGCCGAGGTCACGTTCCCCTGCGCGGCATTGCTCAACACCGGGCTGCACGAATAATAAAACGGCGCGATATATCCCGCGCCGCCGCGCAGGTCGGGATAGTTGCCGCCGGCGCGGTTGGAGACGATCACGCTGTTCCAGACAACCGTGTGATTGGTGA
>CAZEVX010000011.1:0-23365 GCA_964515705.1 uncultured Verrucomicrobiota bacterium
CGTAGCGGCGGCTTGACGCGCCGCGTAGGCGGGAGCTTCGCCCTCCAGGTGGAGTTGTCAAGGAACGCCTGCCCGCTGACCGACGGGAGGACGTGGAGGGCGAGGCTTTGCCGAGCCGCAGGCGCACGGTCTGGCGCCTGACGGGGCAACAGGGAAAGGCGCAACTCCCGCAGTGTTGGGCCTGTCGCCGGAACCTTGACCGGGTGCCTGCGCGGTGGTATGCTCTTGATCGTAAGAAGCACCGTATTTTCGGATCCGGATCTGCAACGCGCCGCCAATCCTTACCGAGAAGGAAGGCCCATGATAACCACTTCCCCCGCGCGGGGCGTCCCGACCCTGGCCTTCGCCAGCCTGCTGCTCGCGTGCCTGGCAGCCGGGGTTCCGGCCCCTGCCGCCCGCGCGCAGCTCCCGACAGCCGCCGGCGCGCCGGCCACCCTGGTCGTGCGCTTCCGGGACAACGTGCCGGCGGCTGCGCGCGACCGGACCGTGGACGCCCTCGGCGGACGCATCGTCCGGAAAAGCCTGTTCACCCCCGGCCTCTGCGCCGTGGCCCCTGCGCCGGGCTCGAGCCTGGCGTCCGCCGTCGCCGAGTACGCGCGGCGCCCGGACGTGCTCTACGCCGAGCCGGAAGGCTTTGACATCCCCTTCGACACGCCGGCCTTCCTCCCCGATGACCCGCTCTACTACCGGCAATGGAACTTCGAGCAAATTCATATGCCCGCCGCCTGGGACCTGGTCCCCTCGCGCGGCGCGACTTCCGTGGTCGTGGCGGTGATTGACACCGGCGTCGCCTTCGAGGAATACGGCGCTTTTCTGCCGGCGCCCGACTTGGCCGGCGTCGCCTTCGTGCACCCCAAGGACGTCGTGGACGGCGATACGCATCCCAACGACGAAATCGGCCATGGCACCCACGTCTGCGGCACGATCGCCCAGGCCACCCACAACGGCATGGGCACGGCCGGCATGGCCGACCATGTCGCCATCATGCCCGTCCGCAGCCTGGGCCCGGGCGGGGGCTCCCATATCCAGTTTTCCGACGCCGTCCACTGGGCGGTGGACCACGGCGCCCGCGTCATCAACTACAGCGCCGGCGGCTCGGACTCGGCCACCAAGCACGACGCCGTGATCTACGCCTATAACAACAACACGCTCCTGATCGCCGCCTACGGCAACGACGGGGCGTCCAACCCGGCCAGCGCTTTCCCGGCCCGCTACCCGGAAGCGCTGGGAGTCGGCGCCCTCACCCGCCTCAACACCCTGGCCACCTATTCCAACTGGGGCGACGGGATGGACGTCGTCGCCCCGGGCGGCGATACCACGTCGAGCGACACCAACGGCGTCATCCAGAACACCTTCTCGGGGTCCCCGGCCAACTTCGGGTTCTACGGCTGGCAGGGCACCTCGATGGCCACGCCGCACGTCGCCGGCCTGGCGGCGCTCCTGCTGGCCCAGGGCCTTTACCTCACCCGCCAGGACCTCTTCGACCGCATCACCCAGACCTGCGAGGACCTCGGCGCCGGCGGCTATGATCCCGTCTTCGGCTGGGGACTGATCGACGCCCGCGCCGCCCTGGCCTCGCCGCCACTCGCGCCCTCCAATGCCGCCGCCAGCGACGGCGCCTACACCGACAAGGTGCGCGTCACGTGGTCCGCCGCCGCGGCCGCCACGGGCTACCGCGTCTTCCGCAACACGAGCGCCGCGACCAATACCGCCACATTCCTCGGGACGGCCTCGACCACGCGGTTCGACGACGTCACCGTCGCCGCCGACGTCACCTGCTCCTATTGGGTGGTCGCCACCAACCCGGCCGGCGTCAGCCCCTGGAGCGCGCCCGACACCGGCTACCGCACCCTCGTCAAGCCGCCCGCGCCGACGGGCGTCACGGCCAGCAAGGGACTCTTCGCCGACCGCGTTCGCGTGACCTGGGCGGCGGCGCCCGACGCCAGCGCCTACGAGGTCTGGCGCCACACCGCCAACCAGCCGGCCGCGGCCGTGAAGCTCGGACCGGACCTCGCGGCTGCGCCTTTTGACGATCGCTCGGCCGTGCCCGGCATCCCCTATTTCTACTGGATCAAGGCCCGCAACACCGTCGGGGCAAGCCCCTTCAGCACGCCGGACACGGGGTTCACCGTCGTGCTCCCGCGCGCGCTCGGCGCCGATTTCGACGGCGACGGGCTTGCCGACCCCGCGCTTTATGACGCCATGACCGGCACCTGGACCGCGCGCCTCTCGACCGGCGGCTATGCTGTCCTGAGCGTTCCGGGCCTGCTCGGCAACCCGGCCTTCCAGGCCGCGGCCGCCGACTACGACGGCGACGGCCGCGCCGACCCCGCTGTCTGCCACGCCGTCACAGGCGAATGGGTCGTCCTGCTCTCCACCAGCGGGTACGCCCGGCTGGCCCTGCCCGGCTTCCTCGGCGGCCTCGGATGGACTCCCGCCCCCGCCGACTTCGATGGCGACGGCCTGGCCGATCCCGCCGTTTACGCGCGCGCCTCCGGCACCTGGGCCGCCCGGCTGTCGTCCGGCGGCTACGCGGTTCTCACGCTGCCGCATCTGCTCGGCGACCCCGCCAGCGATCCTGCGCCGGCCGACTACGACGGCGACGGCCGCGCCGACCCCGCTGTCTACGCGGGCGCCGCGGGCGATTGGGCCTTCCTGCTCTCCTCCGGCGGGTACGCCCGGCTGGCCCTGCCGGCCTTCCTCGGCGGCCCGGGCTGGACGCCCGCTCCGGCAGATTACGACGGCGACGGCAAGGCCGACCCGACGGTCGTCAACACGGCCGGCGGCGACTGGGCCGTGCGGCTCTCCGCCAGCGGTTACGCGCGGGTGGAGCTGCCTGGATTCCTTGGGCCGCCGTGAGCGCCGCCCCGCGATCGGGAATGCCAGAACGGCTATTTCCTGCTTGCCTGGACGCGGGGAGCGCCGCATGATCCCCGCACCAGAGGTGCGGGCATGTTGCCCGCCAACCCACAGAGAAAGGAACGCCGATGAACGTGCGCAGTCCGCGAACGGCGGTCCGGCGGCTGGCGGTCCTGGGCTTGGCGACGGGCATCCTGGCGACAACCGCGCCTTCCGGCCGGGGTCAGTCCGTCATGGACGGATTCTTCCTCGACGTGGACGACGCCGTCGTCACCGCCGTCGTCCAGCCGGACGGCAAGATCCTGATTGGCGGCCCGTTCGAATCCATCAACGAAGACCGACACAGCCACCTGGCGCGGCTCTGCCCGGACGATAGCCTGGACGGCGGCTTCGAACGGCTGACGTTCGACAATACGATCCGCACGATCGTGCTGCAACCGGATGGCAAGATCCTGGTGGCCGGCGAGTTCACCAAGATCGACAATACCACCGTCAACCGCATCGTCCGCCTGCATCCCGACGGGCGGCGCGACTTGACCTTCAACGTGCCGTCCGGCGCCAACGCCTACGTCCGCGCGCTGGCCCTGCAGCCGGACGGGAAGATTCTCGTGGGCGGCGAGTTTTCGGCGATCGGCGGCGTCTCGCGCGCCGGCCTCGCCCGCCTCCGTCCCGACGGCTCCGTGGACCCGACCTTCCAAGCCTCGGCCGACGCCGCCGTGCGCGCCTTCGCCCTGCTGCCTGACGGCCGCATCGTGGTCGGCGGCGATTTTCGGGGCTTCAGCGGGACGGCCTGGAACTTCATCGCGCGCGTCCTGCCCGACGGCAGCCCCGACCCCTCCTTCGGCGTCGGCACCGGCGCGAACGGGAGCGTGCGGGCGCTCCTGCCGCTGCGCGGCGGCGCCGTCCTGGCGGGCGGCAGTTTTTCCCAGATGAGCGGGCGGACCTGCCAGCGCCTCGCGCGCCTCGACGCCAACGGCTCCGCCGACCCGGCCTTCGGCAACCCGGGCGCCAATGCCAGCGTCTATTGCCTGGCCGCGCAACCGGACGGCAAGCTGCTGGTCGGCGGCGAATTCACGGCGTTCGGCGGGCAGGCCCGCAACCGCCTCGCGCGTCTCCGCCCCGATGGCGCGCTCGATGACACTCTGCTGCAAGCCGATGGCGCCAACAATATCGTCTACTCCCTGGCCGTGCAGCCGGATGGCAATATCATCGTCGGCGGCGAGTTCCAAACGCTGGGCGGAACTCCGGTATTCCACCTGGGCCGGATCGTCGGCGCCAGCGGGCACCGCGATGTGGATCTCTTCCTCCCCGGCGGCGCCAACGCCTCGGTCTCGGCGCTAGCCGTGCAGCCCGATGCCCGCATCCTCGTCGGCGGCGCCTTCTCCATGATTGGCGGCGTTGCCCGCCGCTATGTCGCCCGGCTCGACTCGGGACCGGGTGCCCCGGAACCGTGGGCCAATCCCGGGCCGAACAACCCCCTGTCCGCGCTGGGCCTGCAGCCGGACGGCGGCATCACCGCCGTCGGCATGTTCTCCCGCATCGACGGCGCCCTCTGCCGCTACCTCGGCCGCCTGCTGCCGGACGGCACCCGGGATGCGCGCTTCGGCCCGGTGCCGGATACCCCGGTCTTCTGCGCCTTGCTGCAGGCCGACGGCTCCCTCGTCGCCGGCGGCCTGTTCCAATCCATCGGCGGGGCGCCCCGGGCCCGGCTGGCCCGCTTCTTCCCGGACGGCCTGCTCGACACCGCCTTCAACCCCAGCCTCAATGACGCGGTCCGCTGCCTCGAGATCGCCGACGACGGCCGTCTCTATGCCGCCGGCGACTTCCTCTACGCCGGCGGCAGCACGCGCCGGCATGCGGCGCGCTTCCTTCCCAACGGAACCCTCGACCCCGCTTTCGACCCGGGCGCCGGCCCGGAAGGCGGCGACATTCTGGCGATCGCCCTCCAGAAAGACGGCAAATTGCTGGTCGGCGGAACTTTTACCCGGCTGGGCGGCGCCGCGCGCTCCTATCTTGCCCGGCTCAATGACAACGGAACGCTCGATACTGCCTACACCCCCGCGCTAAATGGTCCCGTCTTCTGCCTGCAACTCCAGGCCGACGGACGCCTGCTGATCGGCGGCGACTTCCAGACGGTCAACGGACAGGCGCGCCGGCGCGTCGCGCGGCTGCTCGCCGACGGCACCCTGGATTCCGGGTTCAATTTGCCCGGCGGCGCCGATCAGGTGGTGCGCGCCCTGGCCCAGCAGCCGGACGGCAAAATCCTCGTCGGCGGCGATTTCGGCACCCTCGGCGGTTATTCCCGGACACGCATCGGCCGCGTCTCGATCCGCGACGCCGCCCTCCAGCGCCTGAGCGTGGACGCCGATGCCGGCCTCATCACCTGGACGCGCGACGGCGCCGGCCCACGGATTTCCCAGGTCACCTTTCAGCAGTCCGCCGACGCCCGCACCTGGACCGAGTTGGGCTTGGGCACCCGCCTCTCGAACGGTTGGCAGATCGCCACGGCCGGCCTGCCGTTCAACCGGACGGTCTATGTCCGCGCGCGCGGCCTGGCGCGCGGCGGCTATATGAACGGCTGCGGCTCGGTGATCGAGTCCGTGCTGCAAACCTTCCTGACCGCCGGCGTCCACCAGGCGTCGGCCGATTACGACGGCGACCGGCTGGGCGATCCCGGCGTCTACGACGAGGCGGCCGGCACCTGGCGCGTGACGCTCTCGACCGCCGCCTACCTGCCGGTCGAATCCCGCGCCCTGCTCGGCGGCCCGGGCTGGCGGCCCGCCCCCGGCGATTTCGACGGCGACGGCCTGGCCGATCCGGCGGTCTGCCAGACGCGCACGGGCACCTGGCGGGTCCTGCTCTCGAGCGCCGGCTACCTGCCGGCCGAAGCCGCGGGGTTGGTCGGCGGGCCGGGCTGGCTGCCGGCGGCCGGCGACTTCGACGGCGACGGCCTGGCCGATCCGGCCGCCTGGGAAACGGCCACCGGCGCCTGGCGCGTGGCGCTTTCGGGCAGCGGTTACACTGCGCAAACCCTGGCCTACGCCACCGGCGGCGCGGGCTACACCCCGGCGCTCGGCGATTACGACGGCGACCGGCGCGCCGACCCCGGCGCCTTCCAGGCGGTCTTCGGAACATGGCTGGTGCGGCTCTCGAGCGCCGCCGACGCGCCGGTGACGAGCACCCGCCTGCTCGGCGGCCCGGACGACGCCGCGGCGCCGGCGGACTACGACGGCGACCGGCTGGCCGACCCCGCCGTGTTTCAGGCCGCGACCGGCGACTGGACAGTGCTGCTCTCGAGCGCCGCCTACGCGCCGGTGGCGCTGCCCGGATTCCTCAAGTGATCCCTGCCGCGCGGGTCACGAACAGCCGGTAGTGCAGACAGGCAACGAACCCGCCGGGCCCGGCCTCGAATACCCCGGGGACGTCGCCAAAGCTTGCGCCGAACTCGCGCCGGATGCGGTCGGCATCGGACGGGCTCAATCCGTAGCGGCTCTCCAGTTCGGCCGAGGTCAGCGTCAGCGCCGGACAGCGCGCCTGGGACCGGACCTCAAGCCCGGCGGCGGCGAGCGCGGACGCGAGGACGGCCGTCGTCGGGTAGCGCTTCGCCGTCCCCATCCCGGCTCGATTTCCCGCCGCTCGTGATGCGCCATGACGGACCTCAGGCCGGCGCAAACAGCACGCACACGGGCGCGGGGACCCGGACCGGTTCGCCAACAGGCGTCAGCCGGCCGCCGGCAGGGTCCAGCGCAAACACGGCCAGCGTGTCCGACCGCTCGTGAGCCGCCAGCAGCCAATCCCCGCCCGGCGCAATGGCGAAATGGCGTGGCCAATGCCCGCCGCAGGGTTCGATCGCCGCCAGGACCAGCGCGCCATCGACCGGGTCCACGGCGAAGACGGCAATGCTGCCGTGGCCGCGGTTCGACCCGTATAGCCAGCGCCCGTTGGGATGCACGCGCACTTCGGCCGCCGTGCCGTCGTCCGCATAGCCCGCGGGCAGGGTCGAAACGGTCTGGAATGCCGCCGGCATTCCGCGCGCGGCGTCGTAGCGGAACACCGTCACGGTGTTTGCCAACTCGTTGATCACGTACAGCCGACGCCCGGCGGGATCGAAGGCCGCGTGGCGCGGGCCGGACCCGGGCGCCAGGGAGACGGCCGGCGGATCGTTCGGCGTCAGCGCGCCGCCGCTCCCGAACCGGTACACCAGGAGTTGGTCCGTGCCAAGGTCGGCGGCCAGGACAAATCGCTCGGCCGGGTCGAACGTCACGGAGTGCGCGTGCGGTCCCTCCTGCCGGCGCGGATTCGGACCCGCGCCGCGGTGTTGCATCACGGTCGCCGGCGCGCCGACGCGCCCGTCGCCCCGCAGCGGCAACGCCGCCACGCTGCCGCTCCGGTAGTTGGCGACGACCAGGCACGTCCCGGCGCGGTCAGCCGCCAGGTGACAGGGCCCCAGGCCGCCGGACGCGGCCTCGTTCAGGAGCAGCAGTTGGCCGGTCCGGTCGTCCCGCGCGAATGCCCGC
This sequence comes from uncultured Verrucomicrobiota bacterium, assembly GCA_964515705.1. Classification (GTDB taxonomy): domain Bacteria; phylum Verrucomicrobiota; class Kiritimatiellia; order JAAZAB01; family JAAZAB01; genus CAZEVX01. The sequence continues at coordinate 7,377 of CAZEVX010000011.1, forward strand.
ACGACACCGCCCGCCGCCGGGTCGGCCGCGCCGCCCATCCGCGCGCCGACGGCATAGAGAAACGGCCGGTTGGGATGCAGGGCCAGGAAGGTGGATTGCGGCGCCTCGGCCGCCAGGGTCAGATCGAACAGTCGTCCCTTGACCGGATCGAACCGCGCCGTGTATACGCCGGTCCGCGTCCCCAGATATACCCGCTGACCGCCGGACGCCGGCCCGCGCGCCGCTGAGGGAGCATGGTGCATGCGCCGTCTTATCGCATAGGAATCCGCCGCGCGTCAAGAATTCGTCAGCCCCCGGCTGCCTGCAACTATTTCCTCGGCTTGGCGCCGGCCGCCGATTATCTTGTGCCAGCGAACGGCACCGGTCGGGAACACGCTGTCGTTGGATGGCACCGCTATGTCGCAACTGTTCCGCCAGCTTTCGGATGGCCAGTCTCTTGGGCCGATCGGCCATGACCAAGCCGCGCCGGCTGACCGACGCCAGGCCGATCATCCCGCCGGCGTCGCACTCCAACTGGAATTGCCCGGAATGCCGCCGCTGGCGGTGCCGGCGCCGCGCTTCTCCCGGCGCCGGCGGACGCTCCCCGCCGCCCGGATGCCCATCGCTGACAGCGCCCCGGCCATCGGCGAGCCGGCGGCGCCGCCCGCCATGGTCCACCTCGACGCCGCGGAGTTGCCGCCTCCGAAACCGGCAACGGAGCCCGCCCCCGGCCGAAACCCGCCGGCTTGCCCGCCCGTTCCACCGCCGGCGCTGGCCGCTGTCAAGCGCACGCCACCGGCCGATGTCACGCACCCCACCCCGGCGCCCAAGCCACCGCTGTCACGTTCGGAACCAAGGCCAGCAGCGCTCCACCATCAGGTTCGTGGCGCCCCAATTCTCAACGGCCGTCAGGGCGTTCGGTCATTCGGCGTCGCCACGATCGGCCAGCCCGGCCTCCCGCGCGGCGCCCTCCACGTGCTCGGTGTCGCGTCGGCCATCCTCCTGGCCGTCGTGATCGCCACCATCGGGTACGGGCACCGCCGCGCCGCAGCCCGCGGCCAGCCGCCGGCGTCCGAGACGAAACGCCTCCTGCCAGTCCCGGTTCCCGCCGCCACCGCGCCGCTTCCTCCAGCCGCGGCGCCCCTGCCGCCCGCCAGCCCCGTCGGCGCCATCCCGGCCGCGACCTGCCCCGCCCTCCCGGCGCTCGCCATGCCCGGCCTCCAGACCCGTCCGACGGCCGACGGCCTGCTGATCGTCTTCGACCACGGCGTCTTCGCGCGGCGCACCACGCTCTCCGGCGCGGCACGCGACCTGCTGAAACAATTGGGCGATCGTTTGCGCCCGGCGCTCGCGGACTGGCGCCTGGAAATCGTCGGCCACACCGACCCGGACCCCGTGCGCGGGAACGCCATTCCCGACAACCAGGCGCTGGGTGAGCAGCGTGCCCGCGCCGTGCGCGCCTTTCTCGCCGCGGACGGCGGCCTGCCGGCCGCCGCCCTGGCGGTGTCATCGTCGGGCGACACCAACACCCCCTATCCCAATACCACGGCAGACCTGCGGCGCAAAAACCGCACCGTCACCATCCGCATCATCCGGCGGCCCTGACCGTCCGCCCCCCGTCCTCCCGATACAAGCGGGGTCAGCCCTTCCCCGGCATTGGGGTCAGCCCTTGAAAGTTGAATATTTGCCGTATTGCCCACACCCCGGAGCTTGTCCAAAACCTTCACGCTCGTGTTCCCCATGTCCCGACCGTGCCGTCGCTGTTTCGCATATTCAACTTTCAATGGCCCCTTTGGGTCAGGCGCGCGGGTGGGCCTCGGCGTAGACCTGCTTGAGGCGCTCGACGGTCACGTGGGTGTAGATCTGGGTGGTGGAGAGGCTGGCGTGGCCGAGGAGTTCCTGGACGCTGCGGAGGTCGGCCCCGGCATCGAGCAGGTGCGTGGCGAACGAGTGCCGCAGGGCGTGGGGGCTGAGCGCCGGGTCGAGGCCGGCGCGCGCCAGGCAGCGCTTGAAGAGCCGCTCGATCGAACGCGGCGTTAGCCGGCCGCCCGTACGCCCGACGAACAGCGGCGCGTCTCCCGGCCGGCAACCGGCCAGACCGGCGCGCGCCGCGAGGGCCGCCTCGAGCGCGCTGACGGCCGGCCGGCCGAGCGGGCAGAGCCGTTCCTTCTTGCCCTTGCCGCGGACCTTGATGACGCCGGCCAGCAGGTCGAGGCGCTCCTCGGTCAGGCCGGTGAGCTCGCTGATGCGCAGCCCGGCGCTGTAGAGGATTTCGAGAATCGCGGTGTCGCGCAGGGCGGCATACGCGAGCCAGCGCCGGCGCCCGGGATGCGTCTCGGCCGCCAGGGCCTCGGCGGCCGCCTGCCGCGGCGCCTCGAGCAGCCGCGCCACGTCGCGCACGGTCAGGACCTTGGGCAGCGGCTTGCGGCGCTTGGGAGAAACGGCCGCCGCGAACGGGTTCTGCGGCACCAACGCTTCCCGGTTGAGAAACTTGAAAAACGCGCGCAGGCTGGATAGCTTGCGGTTGATCGTCGCGGATGTCGCGCCGCGCTTCTGGAGGCTGACGACGAACGCCCGCGCGGCGAACTTGTCGAGGGCCGACCAGGCGAACGGCGGCGCGGCCGCCGCGCCCCACTGGACGGCGGCGCACTGGGCGAGGTCGCCCAGGTAACCGGCGAGGGTATGGGACGAAGCGTGGCGCTCGCCCTCGAGGTAGCGCGCGAACTGCGCCACGCATGGATCGTCGCGGATCATGATGGGTCAGCGCCGGATGCGCATGACCCGGCGGCCGGGGAGCATGCGCACGACGCGTTTCATTTCCAGCCCCAGGATCAGGGCGCTGAGCGGGGCGGCCGCCAGCCCGGTGGCGCGCGTCAGGGAGTCGAGGTCCTGCTCGCCTTCGGCCAGCGCCGCGACGATGCGGGTTTCCTCCGGGGACAGCGGCGGGCCGGCGGCGGCCTCCGCCGCCGCCCGGCGGTCGGGCGGGATCAGGAACTCGAACTCCTGCAGGATATCCTCCAGGTCCTCGACCAGCCGCGCCCCGGCTTTGATCAGGCGGTGGCATCCGCGCGCGGCGGGGGAATCCACGCGCCCGGGCACGGCAAAGACCGCGCGGCCCTGGTCGAGCGCCTCGGCAGCGGTGATCAGCGCCCCGCTGGTCGGGCCGGCCTCGACCACCAGCACGCCCATCGAGAGCCCGCTGACGATGCGGTTGCGCATCGGGAAGGTGGTCTTGTCGGGTTTCCGGCCGAGCGGGAACTCGCTCAGCACGGCGCCCTGCGCGGATAGGTCCCGCGCCAGGCCGGCGTTCTCCTCGGGATAGAGGCAGTCCAGCGCGCCGCCCAGCACCGCGAGCGTGCGCCCGCCGCCCTTCAGCGCCCCGCGGTGCGCCGCGGTGTCGATCCCGCGCGCCAACCCGCTGACGACGGTGAACCCCGCGCGGGCGAGGTGGTAGGCCAGCCGCTCGGCGGTGTCGCGGCCGTAGATAGTGGGATGCCGGCTGCCGACCACAGCCATGGCGCGCGCGTCGCCGGGGGCCAGCGCCCCCCAGACGTACAGGGCCAGGGGCGGATCATGGATGGCCGCGAGGGGTTTCGGGTAGCCGGCCTCGGCCGGGGTCAGCAGGCGGAAGCCGAGCCGGCGCGCGCGCGTCTCCTCGGCGTCCGGTCGCACCGTTGCGCGTTGCGCCAGCAGGGCCGCGACCGCCGCCGCGGCGACGCCCGGCACGGCCCGCAGATCGCGCGCCGAGGCCGTCAGGAGCGCGGCCGGGCCGCCCAGGGCCGCGGCGAGCGTGCGCACGCTGACCGGCCCGATGTCCGCCATCAGGTTGAGGGCGATATAGGCCTGGCGGGCATCCATGGGATGTTACGGAGACCGTCAGGCCTCGGGGCCCGGGATGGGCGGGGGAGACGCGCGGCGCGGCCGGGCGCGCCGCGCGCGGCCGCGGCCAGCGCCGAACAGTTCGAGTTGCGGCTCTTTGAGGAGATCGTGGTTCTTGAGGATGCGCAGCACCTGTAGCAGGTCCGAATGCTCGTAATTCTTGCCGGCCTCGACGCCCGCCAGCAGGTCGAGCAGCAGGGCGCGGAACGGCAGCACGCCGTCCACCCCTTGGTGCTTGAGCCGCGCCAGGGTCTCGCCGCGCAGCACCGCCGAGACCGGCAGGTGCGGCAGGCACAGGACCCGCGCCGGGCTGCCGCCCCCGATGCGGCGCGCCGCCGCGCGCACGGCGTCCGGCGCGGCGAACCGCACGATCTCGGGCGCGTTCTCGAGCAGCGCCGGGTAGACGCGCTCGGAGTGCCAGGCGTACACGCTCACGACCGCCCGGGACACGCCTTCAACATCGTCCGCCGTCCAGAGCACCGATTCCGGCAGCCGCTGCTCCGTCCGCAACGGGTGCATCACGACCAGGTCGGTCTCCTCGTCCGGCCGTTTGGGCCGGCCGGTGACGGAATGCTTGCAGGGCTGCATCACGAGGTAGCCCCGCTGCTCGAAAAACTCGCGCACCAGCCGAATACTCACGGACCCCATACCGCGTCCCCCCCTTCCCGCCGTTCAGGCGAGGGTCGAACCGCGCCAGTGCAGTTTCTGGCGCAAGACCGCATAATAACTCGCCCCCGGCATGCGCGCGAAGACCGCCGCCGCCCGGCTGCGCCGGATCTCGACCCGGTCGCCCGGCCGCAGCGGCTCGCCGGCCTGGCCGTCCACCGACAGCAGCAGGTCCCCCGTGCTGCGGGCCACGCCGATGGCAATCCGGCGGTCGTCCGGAATCACCAGCGGGCGCGAGCTGAGGGTGTGCGGGCAGATCAGGCTGACGACGAAGGCCGCCGTGCCGGGATGCAGGATCGGGCCGCCGGCGGCCAGCGAATGCGCCGTGCTGCCGGTCGGCGTCGCCACGATCAGTCCGTCGCAGGCGAACGAGGAGACCGCCTCGCCCGCCACGGCCATCTCGAGGGTCACGATGCGGGCGCAGATGCCGCGGTCGATGACGATGTCGTTGAGCGCCCGGGCGCGGAACACCGTGGCGCGGCCGCGGCGCACGCGGCACTCGGCCAGGACCCGCCGCTCGAGCGCGCACCGGCCGGCCGCGGCGCATGCCAGGGCGCGCTCGGCGTCCGCCTCGGTGACGCTGGAGAGAAATCCCAGGCTGCCGAGGTTGACCCCCAGCACCGGGGTCGGACGCCCGCCCAACAGCCGCACGGCGCGCAGCATGGTGCCGTCCCCGCCGAAGACGATCAGGAGGGAGACCGCCGAGGCCAGGCGCTCGGGCGGCAGGCATCGCGCGCCCGGCAACAGCCGCGCCGTGGCGGGATCGGCCGCCAGGCACAGGCCGAGACGCCGGGCGGCGGCGGCGAACCGGCCGAGCACCGCGGCCGCCGACGGCTTGGAGCAGTTCGCAAAGACCCCGATCGGCTTGGCCATCATGCCCGCTCCGGTTTCCGCCACCACGCCAGAATCTCGAGATTCCCGGCCGGCCCCCGCAGAGGGGAGTCGCACGCGCCGCGCCATGCCCAGCCGAGACACGCCTCGCCCCAGGCGCGCAGCTCGTCCGCCACGCGCGCCCGCACGGCGTCGTCGCGCACTACCCCGCCGCGGCCGACCTCGCGCCGCCCGGCCTCGAACTGCGGCTTGATCAATGTCACGACCGACGCGCCCGCGCGCAGCAGAGTATTAACCGCCGGCAGCACTTTTGTCAACGAGATGAACGCGACATCCGCGGCGGCGAAGTCGAAGGGATCGTTCCCGGCATCGCCGGGCTGGAGATGCCGCGCGTTGACCCCCTCGCGCACCACGACCCGCGGGTCCTGGCGCAGCTTCCAGTGCAACTGGCCGCGGCCGACGTCCAGCGCCACGACCTGCGCGGCGCCGCGCTGCAACAGGCAGTCGGTGAACCCGCCGGTCGAGGCCCCCACGTCCAGGCAGCGCAGCCCGCGCACCTCGATGCCGAACGCCGCCAGGGCATGCTCCAGTTTTTCTCCCCCGCGGCTCACGAACCGCGCCGGGACCGCAACGGCAATCGGCGCCGCCGCGTCCACCGCCTGCGCCGGCTTGCAGGCCGGCGCCCCGGCCACCCGCACCGCGCCGGCCAGGATCAGGCGCTGGGCCTGCGCGCGGCTCTCCGCCAGGCCGCGCGCCACCAGGGCCTGGTCGAGTCGTTGGCGGGTCTTGCTCATGGCCACAGTCTGTCCCCCGCTCCGCGGCAGCGTCAAGCCGCAAAACGGGATGGCGATCTGCATTTCCCTGTCCCCGTGGGTTCCCGTCCGCGCTTGATCTCCCGGACCGGCATGGCGTATCCTGATGGCATCCGGGATCCCGGCGGCAACCCGCCGGCCGGCGCCCGGACGGAGCGTTCATGAGCAGCCGCCTCGCCAGCACGCCGCCAAACCACCCACCGGCGATCGAGGCCCATCGCGGCGACAGCGCCCGCGCCCCCGAAAACACCCTGCCGGCGTTCGACGCCGCCCTGTCGCTGAACGTCCCCTGGATCGAACTCGACGTCCACCCCGCCCGGGACGGCACCCTGATGGTGATCCACGACGCCACGATTGACCGCACCACCAACGGCACGGGCGCCGTCCGTGATCTGACCGCCGCCCAACTGCGGTGCTGCGATGCCGGCTCCTGGTTCAGCCCGGCCTTCGCCGGCACTCCCATTCCCCGCCTCGCGGACGTGCTGGAACGTGTGGCGCCAACCGAGACCCGGCTGAACGTGGAGATCAAGGCGTCGCCCTCCGGCCATGACGTGCCGAAAATGTTGGTCGCCCTGCTGCGGCGGTTTGGCCGGGACCGTCGCAGCATGGTCTCGTCGTTCGATCTCGCGCCGCTGCTGGCGGTGCGCCGCCTGGCGCCCGACATCCCCCTGGCGCTGATCGGGAAGGGCGACGCCATCCTCGAAGCCGCTCTGGCCCATCACCTGCCGTGGATTCACGCGCAGCACCAGACCCTCGATGAATCCCTGGCGGCCCGGGCCCATGCCCGCGGCCTCCGGATCATGGTCTGGACCGTGGACGAGCCCGCCGCGCTGCCGCACTGGACGCTCCTGGGCGTGGATAAGGTCTGCACGAATCGCCCGGCCGATATGCTCGCGGCAACGCGACGGCGGCCGGGCTTGCGACCACCGCCACGGCCAGCTCGCGAGGACCGCGGACCGCGCCGGTGTTGGCGGCAGGGAGCATAGCAAGCGGCTCTGGAACGGAGGGTTTCATGCAAATCCAGACATTGCCGAAATGGGTGTTAGCAACCGCCGTGTTCGGCAGCGTCTTCCTGCTGGGCTGGTTGGACTGGCTGACCGGGCACGAGTTGAATTTTTTTGTCTTCTACTTTCTGCCGGTGTCTCTGGGGGCCTGGTTCCTCGGGCTCGGCCCCGCGATCGCGTTGGCGGTGCTGAGCGCCGTGGTCTGGTTCACGGCCAACGATCTGGTGGGTCCCACGTCCTCGACCCCTTTCTTCGCGGTCTGGAACACGAGCATCCGACTGGTTTCGTTTCTGACCATCGGGTACGCGGTATCGCGCATGCAGGCCGCCCTGGCCGAGGAACATGCGACGAGCGAAATGCTGCGGAAAGCGCTTTCGGAAATCAAAGTGCTCGAGTCCTTTCTCCCGATCTGCGCCCAGTGCAAGAAAATCCGCGACACGCAAGGCGCCTGGCAGCCGCTCGAAACCTACATCAGCCAACACTCGAACACCCATTTTTCGCACGGATTCTGCCCGGAATGCGCCAAGCGGGCGATCGCCCAAGCCGGTCTCGGCGGCGATCCCACGTCCACGGCCTGAACCGCCGGCGCGCGAGGTCCTCGCTCATGCCCAAGCCCATGCCAGTGTCCGGAATCTCCCGGGCCGGCCTGCTGGCCCGCGCCCTGCGGGATGCCCGGGCGACCGTCGTCACCTGCGTTCCCGGCGCGGGCGCCACGCTTGTCTACGAGGCGTGGACGCACCTGGCCGGTGCACCCGTCTGCTACTCGTTCCACGAGGAAACGGCCTTTTTGATCGCCCACGGCGCCAGCCTGGCGGGCTGCCGCACGGCCGTGCTGGTCAAGACGCATGGCCTGGCCAAGGCCGGCAATGCCGTCGTGGACGCCCTGTCGGCGGGAACCGGCGCCGGGTTTGTGATCCTGGTGTTCGACGACCGGGAAGGCGCGCACTCGGACAGCATCCTCGAGTCCGGGGCCCTGCTGCGGGGATTCCGTATCCCTTGCCTGGCGCCGACACCGGCCGGCTATTACCGGGCCGTAATCGAGGCGTTCGCCCGCTCGGAAACCCTGCGCTTGCCGGTCGCCGTCCGGATCGCCTCGGACACGCTGGCGGGACGGACCACCACGGCGCCGGCGCGCCGCCAAGGTCCAATCCCGCGCCCGTACCCCTGGCGGCGGAACGTCGCGCAGCACGTGCTCTGCCCGCCGCTGGCGCGTTACCAGCGCGCGGTGCTGGACGCCAAGCTGGCCGGCCGGCCGTGGCGCCGTCTCCGGCCGCCGCCCCTGCCCCGGATTCCCGATGGCTTGCCGGCGGCCTGGCAGCCGGTCGCCCGGCTCTACGCCCCGCTCTTCGAGGTCTTTAGAACCCTCCGCGGCGAGGTGGTGGCGGGCGATACCGGCATTTCCAGCCTGTTCGCCTTTCCGCCCTACGCCTGCATTGATCTCTGCACCTGCATGGGCGGCAGCCTGCCATTGGCGATCGGCGCCCTGCTCGCCGGCCGCCGGTCAGCCTGGGCGGTCACGGGCGATTTCTCCTTCCTGGCCGCCGGCCAGCTCGGCCTGCTGGAAGCCGCCCGGCGCGGGCTCCCGCTCAAGGTCCTGATCCTCGACAACCGCCAGGCGGAAACCACCGGCGGACAGCCGGTCCCCGCCGGCCTGCTGGAAACGGCGCTGCGCGGCTACGCCGGGCACGTGACCGTGATCCGCCATCCCCATGACCCGCGGGCGGCGGAGCCCGTCCTCCGGGCGGCCAGCCGCGCGGCAACCCTGCGGATCGTCGTCACCGAGCATTTCCGCCGGCCGTCCCCCTGACGCCGCGACGGAGCGCGGCGTCCACCCCGGCCGGAACCTAGGCCATGGCGCCAGCCGCACAACCCTCCTGTCCGCGTGGAGGGGCCGGCGGCCGACCCGACCTTACCCGGCGGCGGCAATGCGGCGGGAGGCCGTGCGGACGATCGGGATCAGCGCCAGGAACAGCAGGCCCGTCACCAGGAACACCCAGCGCACGCCGAACGCCATGGCGACGCCGCCGCCCGCCAGCGAACTGACGAACCAGCCAAAGGATTTTATACTGGTGGCCCAGCCGAAGAACACGCCGCGGCGGTGATCGGGAGTACTTTTGGCCAGCCAGACGAAGAGCAGGTTGCGTTTCCAGTTGATCCGCGGGGGATCCGGGACGCGGGCGGCCGCGCCGCCGGGATGGAAGTCCGCGAGGCTCATGGGGTTGTCTCCTCTCCCGCGCGGCCCGGCGCGCGGGCGCGGGCCTGGTCAGCGCACCAGCCCGGGGAGCCACAGCGCGATGCCGGGGAACGCCAGCAGCAGGGCGGCGGCGACGATCAGGGCGCCCAGGAACGGCAGCGCGCCGCGGAAGACGACCTGGAGCGGGATATCGCGCTGCAGGCCGCTGACCACGAACACGCAGACGCCGACCGGCGGCGAGATCACGCCCATCTGCGTGACGACCACCACGATCACGCCGAACCACACCGGGTCGTAGCCCAGCGCGGTCACCACCGGGTAGAAGACCGGGATCGTCAGCAGGATCAGGCCCAGGGCATCGATGAAACACCCGCCGAGCAGGTAAAAGAGGATGATCAGGCTCATGACGCCCCAGGCTGGCAGGGGCAGCGCCGTCAGCCAGGCGGCCAGGGTGTGCGGGATGCGGGTCACGGCCAGGAACCGGCCGAAGATCACAGCGCCGGCCACGATCACCATCACCATGCAGGACGTGCGCACCGTTTCGCGCAGGGCGGCCGCCAGCGCCGCCGGCGACAGCCGCCGCCGGGCGAACGCCACCCCGAGGGTGGCCAGCGCGCCGATGGCCGCCGCTTCCGTCGGGGTGAAAATCCCGAGCGCCATGCCGCCGATAACCACCGCGAAGATGGCCAGGGTCTCCGACATCCCGAGCAGCGACCGGAACCGCAGCCCCCAGGGCATCGGGGGCGCGGCCGGCCCGAGGTGCGGGCGCCACCGGCAATGCACGTAGATCGTCAGGCAAAACAGGGCGGCGATCATCAGGCCCGGCACGATGCCGGCCAGGAACAGCTTGCCGATGGACTGCTCGGTCATGACGGCGTAGACGATGAAGACGACACTCGGCGGGATCAACATGCCGAGGCTGCCGCCGGCCGCGACGGTGCCGCTGCCCAGTTCCATGTCGTAGCCGTAGCGGCGCATCTCCGGCAGGGCCACCGCGGCCATGGTGGCGGCCGTGGCCGGGCCGGAACCGCAAATCGCCCCGAACGCCGTGCAGGCGCCCACGGTGGCCATGGCCAGGCCGCCGCGCAGGGGCCCGAACCAGGGATAGGCCGCGTCGAACAGGCGCCGGCTGATCCCGGCGTGGAAGGCCACCTGGCCCATCAGCACGAACAGCGGGATGACGCTCAGGCTGTAGGACGACGCCGTCTCATAGAGGTCCGACGCGATCATGCTGAACGCGGCCTGCGGCGAGACCACCAGGGCGAACCCCGCCGCGCCGACGGCGGCCATCGCGAAGCCGACCGGCATGCTGCCGGCCAGCAGCGCCAGCAGCACGGCGCACCCGAGCAACCCGATGACCGGGGGAGTCACGGCTCGATCATCCCCTTTCCGGGACGGAGCAGGTGGCAGCCGGTCACGGCCGCGGTCAGGCCGCAGCCGAGCGCCAGCACATACGGGATCCAGAAGATCGGCCACTGCAGCGTCGCGCTGACCTCGCCGGCGGCGCGCAGGGCCCGGCCGTAGCGGACGTTCTGCCAGGCCAGCGCGGCGAACAGCAGCAGGCCCAGCGTGCGCATCAGGGCGTTGACACCCGCGCGGCCCCGGGGCCCGAGCCGGTGGAAAAAATAGTCGACCGACACATGGCCCGTGACCGCCGTGGTATACGGCAGGGCGCAGGCCACGGCCACGGCGCCCGCGATGCGGACCACGTCGAAGGCCCCGGCCAGCGGCCGTCCCAGCCAGCGCAGGGTCACGTCCAGCCCGGTCGTCAGCATCATGACCAGCACGGCGGCCCCGGCCGCCCAGGCCAGCCCCGACACCAGGGCGCGCACCCCGGCGACGAGTCCCTGCTGAATGCGGCCTGCCATGGGGATTACCCCGCGCCGGCCGCGGCCAGGCGCGCCCGGAGCTCCGACAGGAACCGGCGGCCCGGCAGCCCGGCAGCCTCGGCGCGGCGGACGTAGTCGTCCAGGATGCCCGCGACAGCCCGGCGCCACTCGTCCCGGGCCTCGGCCGGCAGCGGGATGATCTCGCGGTGCAGCCCCGCGATGAAGGCGCGCCCCTCGGCGTCCGCCTCGTCCCAGGCCGCGCCGTGGCGGTCCACCCAGTCGTCGCTGACCGCCGTGACGATCTCCTGGAGGTCGCCGGGCAGGTGGTCCCAGGCCTTGCGGTTCATCACCACGAACATGGCCGTGGTGTAGCCGATCGCCGAGGTGTCGGTCACTGCCTCGATGACTTCGCCCTGCTTCCAGCCCTTGAGGGTCTCGACCGGGCAGAGCGTCGCGTCCACCACGCCCTTCTGCAGGGCCTCGTAGGTTTCCGGCTGGCTCATGGCCACCGGCACCCCGCCCAGGCTTTCGACGATCTTGGCCGACAATCCGGTCGCGCGCACCTTGCGGCCCCGGAGGTCGGCCAACCGGCGCACCGGGACGCGCGCCGCCAGGATGCCGGGCCCGTGGGCGTGGATGTAGAGCAGGTGGGTGTCTTGCAACTCCGCCGGCTGGTAGCGCCGCGCCAGCTCGGTCGCCAGGCGCGTCGCGGTCCGGCCGTCGGGATAGCCCAGCGGCAGGTCCAGCGCTTCCAGCAGCGGGAACCGGCCGCGGGTGTAGGCAAAACAACTCATGCCGATGTCCGAAATGCCGTTGACCACGCCCTCGTAGACCTGCGGCGCGGGCGTCAGGGTGCCGCCCGGGAACAGCGTGATCTTCAGCCGGCCGCCGGCGCGCCGCTCGATTTCCGCCGCCCAGGCGGCGGCGGTCTTGCACTGGATGTGCGAGGGCGGGAAGAAAATGCTGTATGTCAGCGTGATTGGCGCGGGCGCCGGCGCCTTCCCTTCCGGCTCCGCCCGCTTGCAGCCCGCAGCCCCGGCGGCGACCCACGCCGCGGCCGCGACGGCGGCGGCGCGCGTCAGCCGCCATCCCATCCGATGTCCGTTCATGGTCGCTCCTCTGGGAGGCCCGGGAACCCGGGCGCCGGCCGCCGCCGGACGTTTCAGTGCATCTCGGTGGCGCAGGTGCCGATGGCCGGACGGTAAAAGTGGAACTGAACGTTGGGGTGGTCGGCCAGCAACGACATCGGCACGGCGGCGTCCGGCAGGCGTTTCGAGATCATCAGCGTGGTCAGCCGGATGCCGAAGCGGTTGTCGTGGTGGCCGGGATGCCAGATCGAGACTTTGTCCGCCTTCCAAGTCTCGAGCGGGCCGACCGAGAGCGCCTGGCGCGGCACCAGGAACACCTGGCCGCCGCCGGAGGTGCGCGCGTTCTGGATCAGGGTCATCGGGTGCAGGTCCACGACGCGCGTGCCGAGGCGGCGATACTCGGCCGGGCTGGGCGGACGCGCCTTCCAGGCGCCGGCGCGCTTGGGCGGATCGTTGAAGGCCCAGTGTTTCACCTCGCCCTGGCCGCCCTGCATGACCAGGCAGCGGGCCTGGTCGTAGGTCCGGCTGTAGGCGCGGACATCCTTGGCGGGGAAATGCAGGTTTTCGGGCCGCGGCCGCAGGTCCTTGCGGATGCGGTGGAAGCACAGTTCGAGGTCGGCGCGCTGGAAGGAGAGCGGATGCGACACCGGCACCTCGCGGCCGTTCTCGAACCACTCGTCCATCCCCCAGAAGACCGCCTCCTTGAGGTTCAGGTTGAGCTCGTTGACCATCCGCGCCACGATCGGCAGCTGCTCGGTCGGCCCGATCGGCCCGCAGATGCCGGCGGGATTGTCGGCCGTGGACTGGCGCCAGGCGGTGATGTACTCGAGGGCCTCGGCGGCGTAGAACTCTTCGAGGGTATCGTAAAACCGGATCGCGAACCCCGGCCGCGCCAACTGGGCGAGGTCGCGCTCCGTTAGCCGCGCGGCGTCGCGCAACAACGCCTCGTCCAAGGTCGTGTAGTCCCACCAGTCCGCCGAAATCTTGCTCCAGGGCCGTGCCATGACCGTCTCCTCCCGTCAGGGTTTCGAACCGCTCATTCCGTCCCCATCCCGCAGGCACGGCGGCCCCGCGTGCGGCGGGGCCGGAGCGCGGGCGTCTCGCCCGCCGTCCACCGTCTGTCTGTTGCTGACGTCCGCCTATCCGGTCGCGCCGTCGGCCGCGCGCTGTCCGGCATCAAACGCCTTGATTTTTTCCGAGACCGCCGCCTCGGCTTCCCGGTAGATCTCCTGGATGTCGGGGTCGTGGAAACGGTAGACGCGGTCCTCGAAGCGCGTCGTCGCCAGGCGGTCGAAGAGCCGCTGGCGCGCTCCGGCAATGTCCTTGCCGTAGATATGGAAGGAATCGGCCTGCCAGTTCAGGCGGCCCAACCGGACCTCCCGCCCGCGGCGCGCCGCGATCCCGGCGGCGATCACGTCACGGTTGAACATGGTGAACCCGAACATGTTCATGAAGTTGGCGCCCCAGGCATCGTTGCTGCGGAACCGCACGTTGCAGTTCAACCAGCCGACGCCGCCCTCGTCCTCCAGCAGGCGGTACCAGAGCGACTGCAGGCAGGGCGGATCGTAGCAGTCCAGGTCGAGGTTCGGCATCCAGGTGATCATCTGGGCCTGGCGCGTGAAGGGCTGGTCGGCCAGCTTGGCAATCACCCGTTCGACCTGGTCCACGCGGATCGGCCCGGTCCAGACCGAGCGCCCATCGCGCCGCTCGCGCCACTGGCCGTAGTTCCGCAGCCGTCCATGGTAGGTGTACTCCCAGCGGGTGTCGGCCGGGTCGTCCAGGTTTTTGACCCAGTGGTCCTTGGCGCCCTGGATTTCCATGACATACTCGCGCAGGTCCTCGATGCCGCCGGGAAAGGCCTTGTGGATCATGGGGTCGGCCAGCGGCTCGAGCACGGTCATGTTGAGCGTGCCATCGAGGCTGGGGGGATCGCCCGGCTTGTCGTACTGCGTGCGGAACGGGACGCCGCGCGCGTGCAGGGCGATCAGCGCTTGCTCGTAGGCCTCGGCCAGGGTGCGCTCGCAGACGGTCAGGACGGGGATGTTCTGCATGCCGCCTCCAGACAGATCGCAACCCCGGGACGCCAACCATCGCGGGTCGGGGTTCACTCTAGAAAAGCCGCCGGAAAAAGCAACCGAAATCCCGGCTCCCCGATTTGCGGGAGTTGCGCTTGTCCGCGGTCACTCCCGGCGCGATCCGTGCACGGGAACGGCTCAGCGCAGCTTCGCCCTCCAGGTGGAGTTGTCAAGGAACGCATGCACGCTGACCGACGGGAGGACGTGGAGGGCGAGGCTTTGCCGAGCCGCAGGCGCACGGTCTGGCGCCTGACTGGGCAAAAGGGGAAGGCGCAACTCCCGCAGTTTTGGGCGGCTCGCTCGTGAGGCGTCAGAAGCTGTGAAATAATCGCCCGGTGCGGGCACCGGGCCTACAACAAGGGGCGGACCGTCCAGAAAAACTGTAGGCCGCGCGCCACACCTGAGGCGGGCCAGCCGCACGCGGCGTCCGGATTAATTATTTCACACCTTCCGAGGCGGTACGCTCGCTCGGAACGCGCACCACGCGTGTGTTCGCCGGTGCGATGCGTTCGCCGAGCGAGCCGCCTGTCTGGCCGCCAAAGCCTACCCCCGCGGCATCCACGGCAAAGGGCTTGCAACGCCGTTGCCCATCCCGCCGACGGCGCGCCGATCCCATTCAGAACGGCAGTCGGTAAATGGCCGCGACCGAGCGGCCGGCTCCGTAGACAAAGAGGTATGGCGCCTCGAGCTCGGCGCGGAAGGCACGGGCGCGGGGCGCGTCGCGATCGCCCTCGACCAGCTCGGCGCCAGGCGGGACGGGGCCTCTCCAGGGCGTCGCGGCGCAGAGCCCGTGCTGGGCGCTCAAGCCGTGCCGGAGCCAGGCATAGCGCAACGCCTGCCGCAGGGAGTCCTGCCCGGCCGCCGCCAGCAGGTCGTCGAGCAGTCGAAACCGCCGTTCGAGGGCCGGGGCGGCCGCGAGCCGCGCCAGGGGCGCAGCCGCGCGCGCCAGCGCGCCCCAGAACTCCGGCAGGGCGCGGCTGGCCGCGCCGGCCACCGCCCGCAGCGCCGGCGCGTTGTAGACCCAGTCCACGGCCGCCGAGAGCACGCGCGCGGTCTCGAGGTCGTCCGGGCTCATGGTCGGCGTCCGCAGCACCTCGTAGGGCGGGTCGGGCGCCGCGACGATCCCGCGCGCCGCCGCCTCGGCCGCCAGGCGCGTGCCGGGCAGCAGCTTGAGCAGTTCCAGCTGGATCGCCCCCGGCCCCAGTCCGGCCACCATGCGCAGATCGTCTAGCACGCCCGCCAGGGTGCCGCCGGGCAGGCCGGCCAGCAGGTCGGCGTGCACGGCCAGGGCGGGATGCCCCAGCAGCCGCCGCAGCCCCGCCAGGGCGCGCCGCGGCGTGCCGCGCCGCCCGACCGCCCGCAGCACGGCGGGGTCCAGGCTCTGGATGCCGACCTCGAGGTGAAACCGCCCCGGCCCGGCGGCCGCCAGCTCGGCGGCCAGCGCCGGGGTCACCAGGGCCGGGTCGAGCTCGAGGTGGAACCGCAGCGGCGCGGCCTCGTCGCGGAACAGCCGCAGCAGGGCGCGGGCGCGCGCCGGGCGCGCATTGAACGTGCGGTCCGCTACCCGCCCCCCGGGCACGCCGTGGGCGCGGACCAGGGTTCTGCCATCGACTTGAACGGCAGGAACGTTGT
>CAZEVX010000011.1:23375-32687 GCA_964515705.1 uncultured Verrucomicrobiota bacterium
GCCCGCACGCGGTCGCGCGACGCCTCGCGCACCGGCCCGCCCGTTCCGCTGACGCAGAACCCGCAGCGATTGGCGCAGCCGCGCGCGGTCTCGAGCAGCACGAACGGCTTGCGACACCCCGGCAGATGCGCCGGGTACGGCGAGGGAATGTCATCGAGCCGCGGCTCGGGTTCGGCCAAGCCGTTATCCACGTAGCGGCCGTCCGCCAGCGTGCAGACCCCGGCGATGCGGGCCTGGTCGGCCGGCCGGTCGAAGTCCCGCAGCCAGGCATTCAGCGCGCGTTCGCCCTCGCCGCGGACGACGGCGTCCACCGCCGGGTGCCGCTCCAGGAAGGCGCGGTTGTCGCCCAGGAATTCCGGTCCGCCCCCGATCACGCGGCAGGCCGGGCAGAGCCGCTTGAAGCGCCCGAGCAGCGCCAGCAGAAACTCGCGGTTGAACAGGTAAAAGGTGGCCGCCAGCACATCCGGCGCGCGCGCCACGGCCTGGCGCAGCACCGCCGCCAGCACGTCGTTGCGCGTGGCGTCGAGTTCCCGCCAGCGCCAGCCGGCGGCCTCGACCCCCGCCCGCAGCGTCCAGGCCGCCAGGTTGGAATGCGCGTAGGACGCCGTAACCGAGAGGAACAGCAGCGTGCGCGTGGCGGCTCCCGCTGTGTGGCGCCGCGAAACACGCGGCGGCCGGCGCGTCAGGCCTCCGCCTGCCAGAGACCGAGCGCCGGGTTGGAGATATAGAAAAACTCCTCGCCGTCCGGCAGGCGCTGGAACCCGTCCGCGAGGGTCTCGGGGCGGTAGCGCGCCAGCAGCGGCTTCAGGTCGGCATAGCGGTAGCCGACGCCCTCGATGTCGGCGCGCCCGAGCCCGCCGGGAGCGTAGGTGATCGAAAACCGCCCTTCGCTCGAGCCGTGGATCAGGTGGGCGGCGGCGCCGAGGCTCTCGCGGAGTTCGGGGTCCTCGGCCACGGCCCGCAGCGTCGCCGGCGTGCCGCGGTAACCGTAACGCCGGATCATGCGCTCGTTGATCTCCGCCTCGCCAAACTCGACCAGGCCCGGCGCCAGGATCAGCAGCTCGCCGCCGTCGGCCAGCGCCATGCGCGTGCGGTAAATCGCCTTGTTGCCAAGCCAGGTGCTCTTGAACTCCGCCGGCTCGAGGTAGACCACGACCTTCTTCAAGCGCGGGACGGTGACGATGTTGACCTGCCGGCTCAGGGTGGCGGCCTGCCGGAAGGCGTCCCGGCCCGTGCCGGCGTAGAGGCCGCGGGCGACCAGGGTGCCGGCCGCGTTCTTGGCGCGCACGGTCAGGACGTAGCGGATCGGCAGGTGGGCGAGCAGGCGGTCCTCGGCCTCGTCCAGCAGCGCGCGGACGGGGCTCTCGAGGCGGCCCATGATCGTTTCCATGTTGCAGACCGCGCCCAGGAAATGGCTCTTGTTGATCGTGTCCGGCCCGGCGCAGCCGACGAGGATGTTCTTGTTGCCGCCGGCCATGCCGATGACCTCGTGCGGCACGATCTGGCCGACGGAGACGATGGCGTCGTGCCGGCCCTCGGCAATCAGGCGGTCGATCTCGATCCGCACGGCGTAGTCCACCCGGCCGCCGCTGAGCGCCTTCAGGCGCGCGCCCGGGATTTCGCCCATCGGCGCCAAGCCCTGCTGCCAATCGTGGACCCGCACGCGGTCGGGGGGCACGCCGGGAAACATGCGCGCGATTTCGGCGGGCGCCATCGGCCGGTGCGTCCCCAGGGCCGGCAGGAGTTCGACCTCCGCCCGGCCCTTCAACCGCCGAAACAGGCAGGCGGCGATTTCGCCGGCGCCGGAATGGAACCGCGAAAAATCCGGGGGGATCAGCAGCACGCGCCGCGTGCCGGCCGGCAGACTGTCGACCACGGCCTCGAGCAACGCCTCGATGTCGCGGACGGACAGTTCGCGCTCCGGGCCGCCTTCCTGAATCCAGGTCGCCATGGGATCATGCCTCCTGCAAGACGGTCTTCATCTGGGCCACGCTGCGGGGCACGCCGGTCTGCTCGTCCTCGCTCCCCTCGTACTCGAGCGCCACCACGCCGTCGTAGCCGGCCGCGCGCAGCGCCGCCAGACACTCCCGGTGCCGCACGGCGCCCTCGCCGAGCACGCAAGGCTCGGCCTTCCAACCCCACGGCGCCGCCGCATCGGGCGCCTTGACAAAATCCTTGAAGTGCACGTAGGCGGCACAGGGCGCCGCCACGCGCGTCCCGGCGTCGGACTCCTGCCCGCACCCAAGATAGTTGCCGACGTCAATGGTGGCCTTGAGGGCCGGGGAGTTGACGGCCCGGATGACCGCGACCTGCTCCTCGCCGGTACAGGGCAGCCCGCCATGATTCTCGAGCGCCAGCAGAACGCCCAGCCGCTCGGCATCCCGCGCCACCGTGCCAAGCGTCTCGACGATCTGGGCGGTTTTCCGCCGGCGCACGTCCGGGTCGCCGCGCTCGGCCGGCCGCAGGCTGCCCCCGAAAATGCGGGACACCGGCGCGCGCACCTCGGCCGCCACCTCCAGCCAGCGCCGGACCTTCTCGACCTGGGCGCGGACGTCCTCCGGCGCATCGCCGCTGAAACTGTTGGAGAGCGACAGGCCGGCCAGCGACAGGCCGGCGCCCGCCAGCGCCGCGCGAATGGCGGTCGCGGCGCCGTCGGGCGTCCCGAGCATTCCGGCATGCACGTCCACGTGCGTCAGTCCCAACTGGCGGACTTCCTGCATCAGGCGCGGCAGCGTCCAGCCCTCGGCTTTCCAACGGCGGTGCAGGCTGTAATGGCAAATGGCGGCGATCATGCGGCGTTCCTGTCTTTCCGCGAGCGACCGATGCCCTTGCCGCGCGCGCCGCGGCCCCAACGGCCGGCATCCAGCCAGTGTACCGGCCCGGCCGCGCCGCGCAACCGAAATCGGCCCGGGACGCACGGCCTCAGAAGCCGTGCCGGCACCGGCCGGCGGGATGCGGGATCGGCCGGATGCCGCCCGTCACGGTTGGCCGGCCAGCCAGCGCTCGAAGCGGCGCCGGACCAGGGCGCGCCGGCCCGCGGAGGCGATCCGCGCGAGCATGCGCCGGGCCTCCGCCACGTCGAATCCGACGGGCCGCTCGACTTCTGGCAACGCCGCGAACAGACGGCTCCGCGCCGGCGCCAGGTAGAAGACGTCGAGCAAGGCCTTTTCCGGCCTGGCAAGACGGATGCCCTTGTCACCGACGGTATCGTATCCGAAGAAAAAATCGGGCGTCAGGTGATGGATCGATACCACTCCCAACGGCGTCTGGAAGCGCCGGGTTCGGGCCAGGGAGACCCCGTAGATCACGGAAGGGATCTGTGACATCATGCCGTGGTGATACAGCGCGCTCTGGAGCGAGACGTACGCCGGGTACGGCGCCGTGAGCCGCTCGGGAAGCCCCAGGGGATCGAGCCGGCCGGGAACCCCAAAAAGGCCCCGCCGCAGGGCGAGCAGGTGCCCTTCCCCGGCCAGACGGCCGGCGATCTTGCTGGCGAGAGACTGGGGCACCCCCAGAATGACCGCCACGTCGCCCGTTTCCAATACTGGCTGCTCCACGCGCTGGAGACGGGCCAGGGCGGCGATCAGTTTCATGCCTCCTCCCCCTTCAGCGCCTCGACTACCCGCAGGACGATCTCGTCCCAGACCCGCGGATCGTCGTACTGCGCCTGACGTTCCGGGGCCAGGAAGGCCAGCACCTGGGACTTGAAGACCGCAAACGGCATGGACAAGGCATGTTGTTGCGCCTCCCGCCAGCGCGCATGCGGAGGCAGCTCCCGGGGATTGACGCCGCACCGGAGCAGATGATCGAGATCGAAGATGTCCCGCGCCTGCGTCTGGGCGCGGGGGATCAGCGCGCCGATCTTCTGGCGAAAGGCGGCCGGGGGCGGATAATGGCTGGCGAGAAACGGCGTCAGCCGGTAATCGCGGATCAAGTCCGGATCCACGGAATCGAAACCCGGCGCCGCGTCGAACCCGCGCCTGGAGAACTCGATCCGGGTGCGCAGCGGAAGACCGCCCCCGCCCGCGGCGAGGACGATTTTCCAGCGCTGGGTGGTGTCGGTCTGCTTGGGCGCCGAGACGCGGACGATGGCCAGGCCGCGGGACCGCAGGATCATCGAAAACGGCTTGCCGCTGAGAATCTGTTCCACGCGGTCTTGAAGGACGGGCCCGGGCGTCGCCCGAATGTCGAAGTCCATGTCTTCGGAGAACCGGACGCTCCGGAGATAGAACCGGAGATTGCATCCCCCCTTGAGGGCGTAGTCCCGCTTGTTCAGTTTCCGGCCAAGTTGATCCAGGAACAGGAGCTGAAACTGCTCCACCGCCACCATGGAATGGAGTTGACCGGTCATTCCGCCATGATGCTCGCAAACGACCACGATGTCAAGATCGCGTATTGTCAAGCGCGATCAGGCGCGGCGACTCGGGCTCCCGCGCCGCGCCGGCAGCGCGGTCGGCGCGCCGGTCTTGAAGTGCCAGAAATCGCGGGCGGCGATGACCACGTAATAGTAGCGGTAGAGCGTCATCATGTCCGGCGCCTCGATCACCACCCAGTCGCCGCGGCGGCGGGCAAAGGGCAGCCGGAGCAGCTTTTCGCTGATGCCCTGGTAGCGCATCTTGAGTTCGAAGGTCACGGACCCGAGATCATACGGCTTCGTGCGGCCGATGTGCTGGAGCGCGCGCCGCGTCTTCTCCGCCAGTTCCTTCTCCAGGCTGCGGTAGGGCCGGCAGATGGCGGCATGGTTCGCCAGCCCGACCTCGTCGCAGACGAACTCGAGCGGGCCGGGCAGATTGCGCGCCGCCTCGCGCCCGGTCTGGCGCTCGCCCGCGACGAACACCGTCGGAATGCCCTGCGCCCCGGCCAGCGCCGCGGCCATGGTCAGCTCGCCGCACACCCGGCCGTTGAGCCGGGCGGCGTAAATCAACTGGCTGTTCATGGTATGGGCGATGACCGCTTCCCAGACCCCGGCCGGCCCATGCTGGCCGACGAAAAACAGGGCGGCGCTGCCGGCCAGGCGCTCGAAGCCGCGGCCGCGGCGGACGGTCTGCGGCAAGACGCCCTCGCGGAACGGGTGCGCCTCGTACACGAAGATGTCGTTTACCCCCTCGGCCTGCAGCGTCCGGACCACGGTGTTGATCTCGGCGGTCATGACCTCCTGGTACCAGGAATATTCGCCCGCGTCCGGCAGGCCGTAGCCGCTCCAGACCGACCCGCTGGTGCCCTCGACATCCGTGATGATGCTGATTTTCATGGGGTCAATAGCGCCGCGCCTGCTGGAGCAGCATCCCGGCGAACCGGTACAGGTCCATCAGGGCGTCCGCATCGCGCGCGCGCGCGTCGAGCCGGCCGCCGGCGGCGCGCTCGACGCCCGGGAACCCGTCCAGGCGCCGCATCGGGACGGCCGCGTCGAAGACCAGCGACAGGCGCCCCGGGAATCGGACGGCGTCCCGGAACGCCGCGCGGTCGAAGCGCCGCGCCGCCGCCCCTCCGGGCGTGCCGCGAAAATACGGCTTGGCCGCCTCGGCATACACCGGCGGCACCCCGTGGGCCGCCAAGTGCGCCGTGAGGATGTCGAGTTCATCCACCGGGCGTCCGTTCCAGCGCATCGCCCGCAGCAGGCCCAGGCGCGGCTGCACCCGCCCCGCCGGGAACGGCGGCGCCAGCAGGGCGAATCCCGCGTAGCGGCGCTCGAACAGGAAGCGGTCCGCCCCGCGCAGGATGCGCAGGTCGGGGTCGGCCGCCATGACATTGACCGGAAACGCCTCGTGCACGTCCACCGCCGTGAACCCGGCCGCGCGCGCCGCCTGGGCCGCGCGGTTGACCTGCGCGGTCATGGCATTCCGGTAGCGCGGCTGCCGCTGCAGCGCGGGCAGGTCGTACCACGGCGGCAACCCGAATCCGTGAAACAGCACCGCCGACACCGGCCGGCAGCCGGTGATCAGCAGCAGGCGTCCGCGCCCGCCGGCCGGTCTATTTCGAGGGGTCTTCATCCGTGAGGGCTATTCAAGCACACCGCGGCACCCGTCGTCAATCCGCCGCCGTCGAGAATCCCGTACACTGTTGCCCGGTCCGTATTGACGCTCCCATGCTCTCCGTGGTGCCCATGGCATCTCGCGCGGCGTGTCCGCGGTCTTGGGAGGGCTGGGCGCCATCCTGGCCGGGTCCGCCGTGCGGGTGGACGCCGTGGCATCCGCCCAGTTCCATCACACCAGCGCCCGGCAGGCGGGCGCCACGGGGACACCGTGGCGCCGCTGAAAATCGCGCTCGACGCCGTCCAGCCGGGAAAAGGACACCGCCCACTCCAGGCGTCCGCGCCGAAACTCCAGCGGCACGCGGATCAAGAGCGTGCTGTCGCGGGCGTCCTTGGCCACAAAGAGGCCGCGATAGTCCGCGGGCTTCCAGGCCGGCGGCGCCGCCAGGTAGAGCGTTCCGCGCTCGCCGCGCGGGCGCACAGCGACGCCCCGCAGGCGGCCGGCGCGCGACTCCCAGGCGACGTCGCGCAGCTCGAACTGGCCCTGCCGCACATGCAAGTCGGTCCCCAGCACCCACGGGTGGGGCGTCACCGCCGACAATCGCAGCAGCCGGCAGGACTTCGGCGGCACGGCCACGCGGAACGTGTCGCTCACGCACCCGTCGTAACGCGCGTGCCAGAAATCCCAGACGCGGTAGAGACCCCGCGCCGGCAACCGCAACTCCGACATGGAAATCTCCGTTTCGGCGGAGCGGTCGTCGAGATTGAAGACCGCCACCACCGACCAGGCGCCCCAGCCGGTCGTCACGGGGACCACCAGGACGCGGGCATAGTCGTCCGGGGCGACCCGGCGGAAGAGGTCGGCCGGAAACGGCCAGTCGGCCGGCCGCGGCAGGATGGTTTTGATCAGGGCGAGCCGGTCGTCGGCGATGCGGTCCAAGGCGTCGCCGAGCATGACGGGGCTGCCGGTCATGCCAAAGAGCGTGGTCGAGAGTTCCGCCTCGTTGCGCGGGATGGGATGGTCCACGGTCAGCAGGTTCTGGCTCATCAGGAACAGGCGGCGATGGGCGAAGAAATAGGCGGCCGTGTTCTGGAGGCAGTTGTCGTGGGGCGTCCCGCAGGAGCCGTAGGACCCGCTGACGACGTAGGTGGCCGGGTAGGACTTGAAGCGCGGCTGGAGCGAGCGGCCCTCGCCGTAATCCAGGCCGAGCCGCATGGTGTCAGCGGTGCCGAGGTAGGCCAGGGTCGAGCCCGAAGCGGTGAGGAGATGGGTGTCCGGCCCAGCCGCGCGGCGGATGGCGAGCAGGGCCTGGCGCGGGATGGCGGGCCCGTGCGCCAAGCGCCGGTCGTGGTGGGGGATCCCGCGCGGCGGCCGGCCGGCGTCCAGAAAATCGAGCATGTAGTAGCGGACGCCCCAGCGGCGGTAGGTTTGGAAGATGCGCCGCAGGAAGGCCTGGCTGGCGGGATGGCTGCCGTCGAGGGCGTAGTTCGGCGACTCCTGCCCGTCGCGCGACCGGTGCGCCCAGAGCCAGCGCCCGCGCGGCAGGAGCTGGCCGGTGGCGGGGTCGGCCAGCAGGTTGCCGCGGTTGGCGGCGACGGCGGCGCGGGCAGCCGCGTTGACGTAAAACGGGCCGACCCACAGGCCGGGCTTGAATCCGCGCCGAATCATCAGGCGCAGGGCGCGGCGAAACCCGCGCGGGAAGTTTTGCCGGTTGAACTCGAGCCAGTTGCCCGGCAGCCCGTCCTTGAGATTGGCAATGCTGACCCAGAGGTAGTTCACGCCGAATCCCGCCAGGCGCTCGCGGATGGCGCGCATGGCGCCTTCGACCTGGCGTTCCGGGATCTCGGCGCGCTGGTCCACCCAGGACCAGCCGATCCAGCCGACTGGCGTCGGCCGGCGCCAGGGGCGCAGCCGGTAGCGGCGCGCCACGTCGTCGGCCCACTGCGTCAGGACGGCGTAGGGATCGTCCCCCAGTTCGATCGACAGGGTTTCGGCGGCGATCGCCGCGCCGGGCGCCAGCGCGTAGTCCTGGAAGCGACAGGTCGCCAGGCAATCGGTTGTCCGCGCGCGGGCATCATGGCGACAGGTGAAGAGCGTGTCCAGGCGGTCGAACGTCAGGAATCCCGCCCGCAAGGTCCTCCGCGTATCAGGCTGGTGGAGGTGCAGCAGGTAGGCGGTCTGGTGCCTCCCGCCGTCGGCCGTGATCGGCTTGACCTGCTGCGTACCGGGACCGCCGTTGAACGCGAAGAGGCGCTCCGTTTCCGGCCACGGCCCGAGCTCGAGCCGGCCGCCCGCGCGCCGCTCGAGGACCAGCAGGTCGGCGTCGCCGAGCGTCAGCGCGGAGGCACCCTCGTTGCGGAACGCCGCTTCGATCCAGACCGCCGGGCGGTCCTCGAGCACCTCGAAGGTCAGCGTCCAGGCGCAGGCCGGGCGGAGGAAGCGGGCCGTGACCTCCAGGCGCGCCCGGCGGCCGAGCCGGTCGCGCACCGGGCCGCGCCAGGCGGCGGACAGGGACGCCGCCTGCGCCAGGGTCAGGCGCCGGCCGTCCACCTCGATCCGGCAGCCGGCCCCGTGCAGCGACGCCGGCCGGCGGCCGGCGTCGGTCGTTAGCGACCAGGTCCCGGTGTGCTCCTGGAACGTGAACCCGCGGTGCGAAAACGAGCCGGCGCCGGTCATCATGGCGATTCCTCCTCTGGGCATCCATCGTCTCGACACGGCTCGACCGCGGCCGGATGGACGCCACGCTCCGTCGCGGCGTCCGGCCGCGCGGCGGAGCGCGTGGTCCGCCAAATCGCTGTCTGAACCATCAGGAGCCGAGGACCATCACCTTCCGGACCGGCGCCCGGTGCGGCCTGCCCGCCCGACGCCCGGCCTCGGCGCGTAAAGGGCCTCACGCGCGATGTCTAGCGGAACCCGCGGCGGATAGCAATCCTTCCATGGCCGAGAGGTCGGCATACGAGGACGGACCATCCCCACGCGCGTGGGGAAGACTTGCCCGACGCCCGCCGCGCATCACGCGGTCCCGGACCATCCCCTCGCGCGTGGGGAAGACTTCGTCGGTGGCGAGGTCGGCGCGGAATGAGAGGGGCCATCCCCACGCGCGTGGGGCAGACCCGACGGCTGAGGCCAGGGTGGAGAGGGCGGCCGGACCATCCCCACGCGCGTGGGGAAGACACGACAACCCCGAACCGACCGATCCGCCGGCAGGGACCATCCCCACGCGCGTGGGGAAGACCGCCAAAAGTTGCAGACAAACCCATCATAGTCGGGACCATCCCCTCGCGCGTGGGGAAGACGGAGAGTCACGGTATGCTCGGATTGGTGTGCTGGGACCATCCCC
>CAZEVX010000012.1:0-32266 GCA_964515705.1 uncultured Verrucomicrobiota bacterium
ACACGGGAACGGCTCAGCGCAGCTTCGCCCTCCACGTGGAGTCGTCAAGGAACGCCTGCCCGCTGACCGACGGGAGGACGTGGAGGGCGAGGCGCCCGCCTGCGCGGCGCGTCAAGCCGCCGCTACGGCGCGCAGGGCGCCGAGCCGCAGGCGCACGGTCCGGCGCCTGACGGGGCAACAGGGGCAGGCGCAACGCCCGCAGTGTTGGGCCGGGTGGGGCATGGGTGGAGCGACGCCTCCGGCGGAGCCGTGCCGCCGCGCGTCACCCGCGTCCGCAGCCTTCTTCCGCCAGGATGCGGGGAATGTCGGGGAAGCGGACGTCGAAAGTGCCGTCAGGCCGGCCGCGGACTACCATGGCGCTCTCGTAGAGCATGAAGCCGGCGTGGCCGAGCGCCCGGGACTGGCGCAGGTAACGCCGAAACATGCGCGGCCAGCGCGGCCGGTAGGTGATCGAGTTCAGGTACTTGCGGAAATACATGGGAATCCCGCGCGGCGCCGCCAGGCGGGCGACGCGCGCCGTGTAGCGCGACGGGTAATCGGTCATCAGGGTGAGCTCGTCGGCCAGGCCCTCCTCGATCCAGCGTTCCCAGTCCCAGCGGATTGGGAGGTTGCCGCCGCGGACCTCGTCGTGGCCGATATGGATCTGGGTCTTTTTCCCGCGTGCGTGGATCAGGGTGGACGCCGCGCGGACGAACTCCGTGTAGCTCTCGCCAAGGATTGCCTGGCGGCGGCGGGCGTCCCGGGGCGAGGCGCCGGGATTATGGCCGAACCGCTCGCGGAACGCCTCGAGCACCGGCGGCTCGAAGCCGTACTGTTCCCACTCGAGGTTGCGGTTATGGTTGCCGACGCGCAAATCCACGCCGTCCACGCCGGCCGCCAGGCACTCGCGGATGTGTTCGAGCCACAGCGCCCGCACCCGGGGATAGGCCGGCGAGAGCGCGCCGGTCACGTAGCGCGGCTTGCCTTTAGCCAGCGCCAGGAACCCGCGTGCGTTGTCCAGCGCGTAGCGCGTGGCGTCGAGAAACCCCGCCCGGGGCGACGGCGCCCAGTTGAACAGGTAGCCGGAGCGCGGCAGGTCCGGCCGCAGGTCCAGCCCCTGGCGGCGGAACCCGTCGAAGCGGTTGGCGTAGGAGTAGAGCCCGTAGGTAAACGGCAGCGCGCGGCCCCGCGGGTCCAGCACCGACGCCAGCCGCGAGAGGCGGTTAGCGAACGTGCCGCGCGGGCCGTCGGCCGGCGTTTCGAGCGCCAGGTACGGGCTCTCGAGGGCGAGGCCGTCCAGCCGGATCACGCGCTCGCCGCCCTCGCGGTACTCGTGCGCCGTTAGGCCGCGGCGGCGCAGCGGCCGGTAGACGGCGTTGTCGTCGCTGACCGTGATCGCGATCTGGTCCGGCCGCAGGCGGGGCCGGCCCTTGCGGTCGGCCCGCAGGACGAGCGACCCGATGGCGCGCGCGGCGAGGTCGTCGGGCAGGTCGTCCTGGCGGCGCTGGATGCGCAGGGCCTGGTTCCGGACCAGGCAGTCGGCGGCCCAGAACACGCGGCCGCCGAGGGCGTCGAGGCGGCCATAGCGGCGCGCGGCCGGGCTGCCGGGCGGGAAGGTCATGTCGAAGGCCAGGTCGAAGGGCTTGTAGGTGGCGTAGAACTCGAGGCCCAAACCGTGGGCCAGCGAGACGGCCGCCGGCAAAAATTCGCCCAGGGCGCGGCGGGTCCGAATCGTATTCTCCGTGATCGCCCGGCTCGGAAGGCAGCGCCAGAGGCCTTCGCGGTGCTTCCAGGTGTATATCCAGTACAGGCGCGTCGCGCCCCAGCTATGGTAAAGGCGAAACAGCCCCTCGAGCGAGGCGCGCGTGTAGGCCGCGAACCGCAGGTCATCCGGAAAATCGAGACAGACGAACAGGCGGTATGGTCGCTTCATGGCTTGTCTTCAGGCGTCCACGCCGGCCGTAGCCCGCAGGGCATAGGCCCGACCGGCGGCGGTCAGGCCGCGGCCCTCGAGCGACCCGGCAAACGGCAGGAACAGGGCGGTGTCCCGGTCCGACTCCAGGCGGAGAGCCGCGGCGTCGAACGCGTCCGCGTAGCGCGCGCGGCGTGAAATCCGCAGGTCGGCCAGCAGCATCTCGGCCGGGTAATAGCCGCTTGGCAGCGCGCCGACCTGCACACTGCGCAGGAGATTGGCGTCCATGCGGACAGTCTTAGCGGCGCCGCTCACGGTGACGGCGGCCGGCAGGCGCTGCCCGTCAAAATAGAGGCGCACCTGGTCGCGGGCGGGCGCGGCGGCATCCCAGGCGCAGGCCAGGTGATGCCAGGCGCCGGGGTCCATTGGCGCGGGCAGCCGTGCTTCGGCCTGGACGGCGGCCAGGCCGCGTTCGTTGATTTCGACCGCCAGGCGGTCAGCGTTGTAAAGCACCAAGGCGAACGGCAGGCCTTTCGCCACGTAGGGATTGACGCCCCGGCGGTAGGGCCCGACGCACATCAGCGCCTCGCCGAACGGCACCCATTTCACCCCGACCACCCGCGGGCGCGAGCGCGGGCGGCAGATCCGCAGTTCGACCGTCCCGCTGCCACTCTCGAAGAGCGGCGCGCGCGCGCCGCCCTCGAGGGCGGCCTGCGTGGGGAAGAAGCAGGGGGCTGCCAGCCCGGCCCGCCCGGCGGGGCCGGGTGCGAACAGCGCGCCGGCCTCCGGCGCGCCTTCCCATCCGCCGAACCGGATCCAGCGTTCCGTGGCGCCCTCCGCCGAGACCAGCCGCAGCCGGATGCCGCCCTGCTTGACGACTTCGGTAAAGGCCACCTCGAAGACGCGGTTGGTGGTCGTCTTGTAGCACACCGTGTCGAACTCGGCCAGCGTCACGGACGCCTGGCGGCGGCCGTCCGGCCCGTAGGCCTCGGCGGTGAGCCGGGCGTCCGTCAGCACGGCCGAAGCCTCGACACCGACGGAGAACGACGCCACCGTGGCGATGCGGTCGGGCAGGGTGCGGGTTTCGAGCGCCGGGACGCTGTGGTGCAGCGTGATCACCGGCGTCGGCGCCGGTTCGGGCGTCACCGCCAGGGCGGGGTAGAGCGCGACCGCGTGCTTGTTGGCGGCCTGGAACGGCAGCATGGCGCTGATCTCGGTGGGCGCGTTCGAGAAGTAGCAGTTGCGCGAGACGGCGAAACGCCAGGTCCCGAACGTCTTGCCGGGGTGGAGCATCGGGCCGACGGGCACCCGCAGTTCCGCGCTCCAGCGGTCGGCGTCGCGGTGGACGGCGGTTGCTACCGCCCAGTCCGCCCCCGCCTGTGGAACCGTCCACGGCTGATCGAGATCGGTCTTGTGGTCGTATTGCGACACCAGCCGGCCGTTGGCAGAGAGGTTGAACCCGGCGCGGTCGTTGCCCATGCCTTGCTGGTTTAGGACGTAGACGTCGAAGGTATCCTTGTCCTGGACCGCCAGCCCGGCCGGCGCCCGCCCCTCGACCCCGATGGTGAAGGCTTCACCGTCGAACAGCACCCGGACACGGCTGTAGGCCGAGGCCAGCTTGCGGCCGTGCCCGAGAACGGTGAAACAGTCGATCGGCCAGGCCTGGCGCCAGGCGGGGTCGTCAAGTCGGCCGTCGAGGACGGTCGGGGCGGCGCCCGGTTCGAGGCGCAAGGCCTTGACGGTCCGGCCGCGTTCGAGCTGGTCGAGAAGCGCCGCGACGACGCCGTGGGTCTCGGAGACTTTTTCGAGGGTCGGCTCGAGCGTCCGCAGGGCGGCCTCGACCTTGTCGAAGGAGACGGTGTCGGCCGTCAGGCGCCGGCCGAAGGCGCGCCGGGTGACGTTCGACGGCCGTTCGGCGACCAGGCGCCGGAGGTCGGCCCGGCCCTGTTCGGCCAGCGCCAGGCCGTCCCGGATGGCCTGGCGGGCCTCGTCCAGCCGGCCCTCGCCGGCGCGCTGCTCGGCCAGCAGCAGGCAGGCGCGGGTCTTGGCCATGGCCGCGCAGAGCGTCGCGCATTCCCGCAGCAGCACAACGCGCCGGTAGGCGAAGGTGTCCATCCCCAGCGGCGACGCCGTCGCCGTGCAGCGCGCCCACAACTCGTCGAGGGCGGCGGCGGCGCGCGCGGCGTTATCAGCTTGCCACTGCATGCGGTCGGCGGTCTTCAGCAGGTCGAAGCCCGACGAGCGCACGCGGCCGAGGGCCTGGTCGGGCTCGAGGTTCTGGGAGAGCGCCCGCACGAGGTAGGGCGCCGCTTGCGGCCCGAACACATTGCGCGCCAGTTTCGGCAACACGATGGAATAGATTTCCCCCGTGGGCTCGGCGTGCGTCCAGTGCTGGTCGCCGGGCCCCATGTGGTAGACGCCGGCGCCGGGGGCGTTGGTGTTCCAGGCGTACTCGCGCACCGCCAGGACCTGCATCGGCGTGTGGGCGCCGGCGTAGGTCACGAAGAGCACGTCGCGGCGGTTGTTGCAGAAGGTCGGCGTCCAGGAGGCGCTCTGGCTGAAGAGCGGCGTCCACCACTTGCTCATCAGGGCGTCCCAGACGAACGCCCCGCGGCCGGGCACCAGCCGGCGCCAGCCCCGCACGGCTTCCGGGGTCGCCTCGCGGATGCCAAAGGTCACGTCCTCCACCGGGAACGCGGCCTGCAGCGTCTTCCAGAAGGCCGAGTAGCGCGTGACGTAACTCTTCAGCACCTCCGCCGTCGCCGACCCTCCGATGGTCGGTTCGAGGATGCGCATGGCCGCGGCCTCGTCGAAAATCCAGATGGAGTAAGGGTAAAAAATGACGTGCATCCGCACGTCCGGATTCAGGCGCTTGATTTCGTCGTAGTAAATCCGGTGGATGTGGGCCGAGGCGGCGGCGTAGTCGTCGCCCCAGCGCGCGCGCGAGACCGCCGGCCGGAAGTTCCACTGGGCCGGGTTGTCCCAGCCGCCCGTGTCGGTGTCGTGGAAGGCGACGTCCGTGAAGCCGACCGCCCGGATGTAGGAGGCCAGGTTGCGCGCGGTCTCCCGGCGCAGGTCGTCGAACTCCCAGCCGCGGATCCATGCGTCCTCGTGATCGGTCACCGGGGCGACGATCACCCGGTTGGTGTCCTGCGCCGCCTCGGGGTGGTGTTTCTTCAGGCCGACGTAGGGTTTCTCGGCGTAAATCAGGGCGCCGATGCCGCGCTCCTTGCCGTAGGCGACGGCGGCGCGCAGTTTGTCGAGCGCCGGCGAGTCGGTGAAGCGCTCGCCGCGCAGCGCCCGTTGGCGGTGGTTGAGGCCGGTGATCTTCCAGCGCAGCAGCCGGTCGTAGTATGCCCGGAAATCCTCCTGGAATTCCGGCTCCTCGTTGGTCAGCTCGGTGTAGCCCGAGAGCACATGAATGCAGTCCGGCCAGTCGCGCACCGCGGCTTCCCGCCAGACGGCGCCGCCGTCCGCTTTCCGCAGCAGTTCGCCGAAGGTCACGCAGGCATACAGCGCGCCGAGGGCGTCGGCGCCGCCGAGATAGACCCGCCGCGCCGCGGCGTCGTGGCGGATTTCATAGCCGCGCTCGCCGGGATTGCCCGGGCCGACGTTCAGCCGCTTGTCCGCCACGGCCGCGGCGATCAGCGGGTTGTCCGCCGGCGTCCCGATCGCCAGCGCCAGCGCCCCGGGCGGGACGGCGTTCGGCGCCGCGACCGCCAGCGGCGGGGCGCCCAGGTCCTTCAGGCGGGCGTTGATCCACTCGGCCCCGATCACCGACTGCCGCAGCGGCTGCGGGCCGATGACCAGCACCGCCGGCATTGGCCCGCCCAGCGGCAGGGTTTGCCCGCTGAGGACAATCTCCTTGGGCATGGGGATGATGTCGAGCGTGTCCCACGCCTCGCGCGTGGCGCGATCGAGCGGCGCTGCCATGGAGACGCCTCCTGCCAGCGCGGCCGCCGCGCCGACGCTGGCCCATCCGGTTCGGTTCATGCGGGTTCCTTGTGCGGGGCGGAAACCACCCCTATTTTTCGGTCATCACCCAAACGCCCGCCCAGCCGGCGGGCGGCGGGTCGGGCAGCGCCCGGCACTTGCGCGCGTAGGCCGCGGCCGGAGGGTCCTCGGACGCCAGCGCCTCGAAGGCCGCCGCGGCCTCCTGGAAGCGGCCCTCGTAAAACTTCCGCAGGCCCAGCGCGAAGCGCTCGAAGGTCGCCCGGCGCGCCGCCCAGGTTTCCGGCCGCATCGGCTCGAAGACGCGCACCGGCGTTCGGCGCCCGACGACCGCCACCTGCGCGATCTCGCGGACGGCGAACTCCGGGCCGAGCGCCGCGCGCGTGGCCTCCGAAACCAGGGTGTAGGTGCCGAACTGCTTGTTGATGCCCTCGAGGCGCGAGGCCAGGTTGGCGGCGTCCCCCAGGATGGTGTAGTTGAAGCGGTTGCGCGACCCCATGTTGCCGACCACCACCGGCCCGGTATGCAACCCGATGCGCATGAACAGGTCCTTGCCGATCCGCTCGCGCAGGCCGGGCCGCATCGCCGCCAGCGCCTCCTGGCAGCGCAGCGCCGCCTGCACGGCGCGCGCGGGATGGTCGGCCTGCGCCAGCGGGGCGTTCCAGAAGGCGATGATGGCGTCGCCCTCGTACTTGTCCACCGTGCCGCCCTGCTCCTGGATCAAGTCGGTCATGGCGGTCAGGTACGCGTTCAGCAGCGCGGTCAGGGCCTGGGGATCGAGCCCCTCGGAAATCGAGGTGAACCCCTGCAGGTCCGAGAAGAAAATCGAAAGCGTGCGCTGCTCGCCGCCGAGCTGCAGGCGCTCGGGATGCGCCACGAGTTCCTCGATGACGTGCTCGCTGAGGTATTGCTTGAAGGCGCCGCGGATGAAGCGCTTCTGGCGGCCTTCGGTGGCGTAGTTCAGCAGCACGGCCCCGGCGGCCGCCAGGACAGTCGCGCTTTCCGGCGCCAGGAACGGCAGCCAATAGCCCCGGAGATAGGCGGCCACGCAGAGCGCCGCCGGCACCGGCAGCGCCGCCGCCAGCGCCAGCACGGTGGCGCGCACCGTGCGGCAGTGCAGGATTGCCAGGCCCCAGCCGGCGCCCAGCAGCAGCACCAGGACGGCGGTCAGCGGCCAGGGCGCGTCCCGCATGGCGTCGAGCGCCAGCAGGTTATCCAGCAGCGTGGCGTGCAGTTCGACCCCGGAATACACCCGGCCGACAGGCGACGGCCGCAGGTCGAGCAGCCCGGGGGCGTTGCAGCCCAGCAGGACGAAACAGTCCTTGAAGGCCGCCGGGTCCTCGATCGGCGGCCTCTCGCCGGCCTGGAGGTTCATCTCCGACTGGATGACCGCCGCCGCGCTGTAGCGCCGGTGCGTTTGGGACGGGCCGCGGAAGCGCAGGATCGCCGCGCCGCGGCGGTCCACCGGGATGCGGTGCCGGCCGAGCCGGAACCAGCCCGGCTCGATGGCCAGCGGGACGTTGGTGGCTGCCAGGTAGGCCGCCAGGCCGAGCGCCGGGACGGGCCGCCCGTCAAACACGGCGAACAGCGGCAGCCGCCGGAAAATGGCGTCGGGATCCGGCCGCGCCTCGACGTTGCCGAGCCAGGCGGCGTTGGTCGCCACCTCGGGGATCGGAAATACCGCCCGCGGCAGGTCGAGCGCGGCGGCGTCCGCCCCCGCGCGCCAGGCCGCCAGCCCCGCGATCGCCGCCCGCGGCTCGGGCACGCCGGCCGGCCAGTTCGTGTCCTGGCCGGTCTCGCGCCCGAGGAACACCGCCCCCACGTAGCCGGGCGTCGCCGCGATCGCCGACCCGAAAGCCTGGTCGTCCGCGACGCCTTGGTACGACGGCTCGGTGTAGAGCATGTCGAAGGCCACGGCCCGGGCGCCCTGGCGCCGGCAGAACTCCAGGATCGGGCGGTACACCTCGCGCGGCCACGGCCAGCGCAGCGCCATCTCGCGGCTGGCCCAGTCCAGGCTATACTGGTCAATGAAGATCAGGCGCACGCGGCCGGTGAATGGCCCGGGCCGCGCCAGCGCCGCCGCACGCCAGTCCCAGGTCTTGGCCTCGAAGCGGTCGAGGGCGCCCGAAGCCCAGAGCGCCAGCGCCGCCGCCGCGGCCGCCAGACCGATGCCCCAACCCTGCCAGATCTTGCTGCGCATGCCGCCATCCTAGACCGGCGGCCGGCCGCCGGCAATCGCCTTTTGCGGTGCACCCGCACGAGATCAGCCCTGAAGATAGCATGCAGCGCCAACCACGTTCCTGGTTTTCTGTTCCCGCGGCACCGTCCGTGGTAGGCGACGGTATTGGTGTTGGGCCACGTACAGGTCCAGGAGGCGGCGGATCATCTTCTGGTACGGCGCATGGTGGCGCCGGGCTTCGTGCTTGAAGAACGCGACACTCGACCGGCTCAGGCTGATGGTCACGTTGACCGGATCCTCCTTGAACGCCAGATCGGCAGGCGCCGGAAAGCTTTCCACCCAAGGCTATAGTAGAACTTGGACGGCGGGCGGGACGCCCGCGCTCCGGCGTTGTTCGTTGTCCCCCCAGGCCCGGTATCCCCTCATGCGGGGTGTCCCCGCGGCCTGGCGCCGCGGGATGCTGAACTTTTGGGCTCCTGCCGGACAAGCCGGCAGGGAGCCCCAGCTTGACGGAGGCCAAACCATCCCGGTGCTTCCCGGTTGTGCCGGCGCGCCGCGGGTGGTACCCTGCCATCGCCCCGTGTCGGTGTGGGAACGCCAATCCCCAGGCGTGCCCGAAATCGTTTTGGCGGAGAGCGCAACGCGATCGTGACCACGCCCGTGTACCCGAAGCGCACGGACGCCGCCGGCGGCGAGCGGGGCGGCGTCGGGCTGGTGGCCCTGGCGTGGGCGCTCTGGTCGCTCGACCCGATCGTGGTCTGCCGCATCGGCTCGGGCGTGCCGCGCGGGCTGCTGGTCGGCCTGACGGCGCTGCTGGCCGGCCTGATGTTCGCGCCGCATCTCGTCCGCGCGGCGCGGCGCGGGGCGCTGTTGGCCCGGCGGCATCGCCTGCTGCTGGCGGCGCAGGCGGTGCTCTTCACGGCGGTCTGCCAGGTCTGCTACGTGGCGGCGCTGCGGCTCCTGCATCCCGGGGTCGTCAGCGCCGTGCTGCGGACCCAGATGGCGGCGGCGGTGCTGCTGGCAGTGGCGTTGCTCGGCGAACGCATGAACCGCTGGTCCGCGGCTGGCATCCTGCTGATCGCGCTGGCGAACGCGGGGTTGCTGGTGGGCGCGCTGCGGAGCGGGGCGGCCGCGCGCGCCTCGACCGCCGGATGGGCGCTGGCGCTGGCCGCGGCGCTGCTGTCGTCCGGCGGGACCGTGACCGGCAAGGCGCTGCTCGAGGTCTTTCGTCCCGTGGAACTGACCGCCGTGCGCCTGGCCGTGGCCGGGGCGCTGATGACGGCCGTCAGCCTCTGGCAGACCGGCCTGGGCCCGATGCTGGCGTTGACCCCGCTCCAGTGGGGCTTGCTGGCGCTGAAAGGCGTCGTGACGACCGGCTGCGCCTTCCTGTGTTACAACGCCGGGCTGCGTCGGATGCCGGTGTACTTGGCCTCGGCGCTCGAGCCGTTCGCGCCGCTCTTCACCTTTCTGGCGGCCTACGCGTTTCTGGGGCAGACCGTGACCGCCGGGCAGGCCGGCAATGTGGCCGTGCTACTGTTTGGGGGCGCCCTGGTGCTGGTCGGCTACTGGATGCGGCGGGACGCCGCCCGCCGCGAGGCTTGATATTTCGGGACCGGTCGGCGATGATGGGTCCGGTCGGCACGGCGGTCGTGCCGCGAGGATAGCAAGCGATGACAAGCACAGGCATCGTGCTGGGGGTGGCAGCCTACTTGCTGGGCGCGATTCCGACCGGCTGGCTGGTGGCGCGCGCGCGGGGCGTGGATATCCGCGCCGTCGGCAGCGGCAACATCGGCGCGACGAACGTGATGCGGGCGCTGGGGACGGGCTGGGGGATCGTTGTGCTGGCGTGCGACGCGCTGAAAGGGTTTGTGCCGGTGTTCCTGTTCCCGCGGCTGGCGGCGCTAAACGCGGGCGCCGGCGGGTCGCGCTTGGGGATGTCCCTGGCGTATGCTTGCCTGGCGGTGGCGGGGCATGTCTGGCCGGTGTTCCTGCGGTTCCGGGGCGGCAAGGGGGTGGCCACCAGCGCCGGGGCCATGGTCGGGCTGGCGCCGCAGGCGGCCGGCGCGGCGTTGCTGGCGTGGCTCGCGACGTTTCTGGCCGGGCGTTATGTCTCGCTGGCGTCGATCGTCGGGGCGGTGGCGGCGGCCGGATCGGCCTGGTATTTCTACGGCGGCGAAGGCTGGCTGCGGCCGGCGATCCTGACGCTCCTGGCGGTCATCACCATCTGGCGGCACCAGGCGAACATCGGCCGCCTGCTGCGCGGCGCCGAACACCGGGTTGCCTTCCGCGGCCGGACGCGGCCTTGACACAAGAGGCCAAAGAAACGCCATGGACCGGATCGCGATCATCGGCGACGGCGGCTGGGGAACGGCCCTGGCGCTGCACCTGGAGCGCAGCGGGCGCCGCGTCCGAGTCTGGAGCCCCTTTCCCGAGGCCGTCGAGCGCCTGCGCCGCGCTCGGGAAAACACGCCGTTCCTGCCGGGCGTTCCACTGCCCGAGTCGCTCGAGTGGACGGCCGACTGCGAGGCGGCGGTCGCCGGGGCCGAGGGCATTGTCCTGGCCGTGCCGTCCAAGTTTTGCGGCGCGGTGTACGCCGCGTTTGCCGACGCCGTGCGGCGCGGCGCCGCCCGGCTGTTGAGCGCGAGCAAGGGGCTCGATCCCGTGTCCGGACGACGCCTCACGGAACTGGCCGGAGCGGTGTTCGGGCGTCCGGCGGCGGCGCTCTCCGGCCCGACTCTGGCGGAGGAGGTGGCGCGCGGATTGCCGGCGGCGGCGGTGCTGGCCGGGGAGTGCCCGGCGGACGTGGCCGCCTGGCAGGCGGCGCTGAACGGTCCGCGGTTCCGCGTCTATACCTCCGACGACACCGCCGGGGTGGAACTGGGGGGCGCGCTGAAGAACGTCATGGCGTTGGCGGCCGGGGCGAGCGATGGACTGGGGTTTGGAGAAAACGCGCGCGCCGCGCTGATCACCCGCGGCCTGGCAGAAATGACGCGCCTGGGCGCGGCGCTTGGCGCGCGCGCCGAGACCTTCGCCGGGCTAAGCGGGATGGGCGACCTGGTCGTGACCTGTAACAGCCGCGCCAGCCGCAACCACCAGGTGGGCGAACGGCTGGGCCGCGGCGAGCCGCTGGCCGCGATCCTCGGCGGCATGCGACAGGTGGCCGAAGGCGTGACCACCGGCGCCCGGGCGCGCGACCTGGCCCGGGCGCGTGGGGTGCGCGCGCCGATCATCGAGGCGGTGGCCGCCGTGCTCTACGACGGGCAGCCGCCGGCCGAGGCGGTCGAGGCCTTGCTGCGCCGCGCGGCGCGTCCGGAACGCGATTGAGGCGGATGCCTCACTCCGGCAGCAGGCGGTCCAGTTCGGCGTCGGGCGGCACGCCGTGGCGGCGCGCGTTGCGGTAATGGACGCGGGCGGTATCGAGGTCGGCGGGATTCCGCCAGAGGACCAGGCGCGCCAGGTTATAGTAAGCGTCCCCGAGCCGGGGATCGATGGAAAGGGCGCGCCGCATGGCCTGCTGGGCGTCGTCCGGCTGGTGGACTGCCGCCAGGGCTACGCCCAGCGCCGCATGGGTCTCGGCGCGCCGCGGGTCCTGCTGGAGAGACTGGCGCAGCAGCGGGATGGCCGCGGCGAAGCGGCCTTCCCGGCAGGCTACCAGCGCCGCCAGCAGGGAT
The DNA here is from genome assembly GCA_964515705.1 of uncultured Verrucomicrobiota bacterium. Lineage (GTDB taxonomy): Bacteria > Verrucomicrobiota > Kiritimatiellia > JAAZAB01 > JAAZAB01 > CAZEVX01. Next base: position 11,693 of record CAZEVX010000012.1, read on the forward strand.
AGTTCGGCGTCCATGGTCGGCAGGGTCATGGCCTGGCGCACGAGGGCGCGCGCATTTTCCTCCATCCCCAGCCGCAGCGCGCAGCGACAGGCCCCTTTCAGGGCCGCCGGTTCCCGCGGATAATCCTCCAGCAGCGCCATGTAGAGGAACAGCGCGCCCTGTAAATTGCCGGCCCGTTCGAGGGCGGCGGCCTGTTCTAGGTTGCGGCCCAGCGGTACCCCGGCGGCCATGGGCGGCAGGATCGGTTCCGGGTCGGCAGGCGGCGCGGACGCCGCCGTATCCGGCGGAACGGACGTGGCGGCCGGCGCGCCGCCGGGAGCAGCGGCGTCCGACCGGGTGCGGGCGGTCAGCGCCGCCAGGGCCTGCCGGCAATAGCGGATGCGGTAGGCCACGACGTCCGGTTGCCAGTCGGGATGGTCGGCCGCCAGCCGGGTCAGGCGGTTCAGCGCCTCGGTGTACAGGTCGGCGGCCTCGCCGAACAGCTCTTTCTGCGCTAGGAAGTCGGCCGTGGTCAGGGACTCGTAAGCCGCCGCGAAGCGCACGGCAGGCGCCGGATCGGGCTCGGCGGCGCCGCTCGCCGCGCCGCCGAGACCGAGCGCCGCGGCCAGCGTGAGCGCCAGCGGCGCCGCCCGGAGCCGCTGGCGATGCCGGCCGTTTGACTTTCGGACACCATCTGGTACAAGCATCCGCATGACGCTCCGCCATTCAGGAGGCGCCTCGGCGCCGGCGTATTCCACCACGGAACCGGCCGCTTGTCAACCGGGACCCGCACGCCGCGCGCAGCGCGGTATGATCCTGGTGCTGGTCCTGATCCTGCTGGCGGCCGTGATGGCGCTGGCGCTCGGCGCGCAAGCCGCGGCGCGCGCGGCCCTGCGCGCCGAGGAACGGCGCACGCTGCACGCGCGCCTGCGCGCCGCGGCCGGCGAAGCTGCCTGGGATGCCCTGCGGGAGTTGGCGGCGGACACGTCCCCGCTGGTGGACCACACCAACGAGGCCTGGGCGGCGCCGCGGACGAATATGCTGCCCGATGCCATCGAAACCCGCGCGGAACTCCTGGACGCCACCCGCGATTACAACGTCAATAACCTTGCCCTGGCGATGACCAACCCGGCCGTGCGGACGCCAACAGCCGTGGCGCGCGACCTGCTGGCGCTGGCGCGCTGGCCCGATCCCGACGGAACGGTCCAGGCGCTGCGCGACTGGGCGGACGCCGATGCCGAGGGCGCGCGCGAAGCCGGGTTTCACCGGCTGGTCGGCAGCGGCCTCGCTCCGCCCAACGCTCCCTTCGAAAGCCCGGCCGAACTGGCCGCCGTCCTGCGGGCCGGCCGGCCCGCAGCGCCGGAACGCGATCCCGCGGGCTGGGCGGTCCTGCCGCTGGAGGCCGGCCGGCTGACGCCGGTGAACGTCAACACCGCCGGGCGCGAGGCGCTGCTGGCCGTGCTGGGTCCCGGCCGCGCGGCGCTCGTCGAGGCGCTGTGCCGGCGGCGCGACGCCCGGCCGGTGGTCGCGCTGGCGGACGTCCTGGACGCCGAGACGCTGCGCGCGGCCGCGCCGCACCTGGCAACCGGCAGCCGGTACTTTTCGGTGGCCGCGCGCGCCGCGTTGGACGGCCGGCAGGCCGCCGTGCGCGGACTGGTACGGCGGAACGAGCGCGGCGGGATCGAGGTGCTGCGCTGGGTGGAGCCGTAGCATGATGTCGCTCTGGAATGCCGCCGTCGGCCGCCTGCCCTTCGAGTGGGCGCAGTTCGTCTTCATGCAGCATGCCCTGCTGGCCGTGCTGCTGCTGGCGCCGCTGCTGGCGCTGATCGGCTGCCTGGTGGTCAACAACCAGATGGCGTTCTTCTCCGACGCCGTCGGCCATGCCGCCCTGACCGGCATCGCCATCGGTACGCTGGCGGGCAGCGGCGATCCCTTGTGGGCGATGCTGGCCTTTGCCGCCTTGCTGGCGGTGCTGGTCTCCGTGCTGCGGCGCGCCGGCGCGGCCTCGGCCGATACCGCCATCGGGTTGGTGATGGCCTTCGCCGTGGCCCTGGGGGTCGTGCTCCTGTCGCGCGGCGGCGGGTTCGCGCGGTTTTCGCGCTACTTGATCGGCGACCTGCTGACCCTGACGGTTGCCGACCTGCGACGGCTGGCGCTGCTGCTGGGCGCGGTCATGCTCCTCTGGGCGGCGGCGTTCAATCCGCTGTTCCTGACCAGCCTGAACCGCGCCCTGGCGCGCTCGCGGGGCTATCCCGTCTGGTGGCTAGAGACCGGGTTCGCCGTGCTGGTGGCGCTGGTGGTCACGCTGGCGATCCCGTGGGTCGGCCTGTTGGTTATCAACGCGCTGCTGATCCTGCCGGCGGCCGCCGCCCGCAACGTGGCGCGCTCGATGGCGGGGTACATGCTGGGAGCGGTGGCCGTCAGCGCGCTGGCGAGCGTGGCCGGACTGGTGGCATCCTTCCACTGGGGCACGGCCACCGGAGCGACGATCGTGCTCTTCGCCATGGGGCTGTTCGTCCTCTCGCTGCTGTTCCGCCGGCGGTGAGGGGCGGCTGGGATCGCCGTGGGCGGCGGGCCTGTGCTGGACAGCGACGCACGGTGGCGATACGATTGGCTGGTTGTGCCGGCGATGGCCGTTGTGTCCCCCTGGCATGTCCATGCCATCTGTGGAAGGATCCTTTATGACCATTCCCCGCCGGCCTGCCCCCTCCACCACCATCTTCGCCCGCCATGGGTCCCTGGTCGCCGATCCCGGGATGGCCGCCGGTCCGCGCCTGACCTGGTACGCGCCTTGGGAACGCCCGTTCCGGCTCTCCGGCTTCCCGTGGTTCGAGAGCGAGCGCCTGTTCCGACGGCTGCCGCGCAAGCCGCAGGACGCGCTGCCGCCGTTGGTGGACAGGCTGGCGAACGACACGGCCGGCGGCCAGGTGGCCTTCGGTACCGACAGCCGCGTCGTCTGGCTGCGCGCCTGGCTGACGAATGTCGCGCTCCACGACCATTTCGCCGCGACGGGCAACAGCGGGTTTGACCTCTACGTCGGCGCCCCGGGTCGGCAGCGATTTTATCACGTCACCCGGTTCCCCCTGCATGCCAATGCCTACGAGAGCAACCTGTTTCAGGCTGAGGATCGGCGCTGGCGGACATTCACGCTGAACTTTCCTCTGTACCAGGCGGTGGCGCAGGTGGCCATTGGGCTCGAGCGCGGGGCGCGGCTGCGCGCGCCGTCCGCCTGGTCGGCACGCCGTCCGATCGTGATCTACGGCACCTCGATCACGCAGGGCGGCTGCGCGTCGCGGCCGGGCATGGCCTATCCCAACATCCTCAGCCGGCGCCTCAACCGCGAGGTGATCAACCTGGGCTTTTCCGGCAGCGGCCAGGCCGAGCCGGACGTCGCCCGCGTGATGGCGTCCATCCCGCGGCCGGCGCTGTTGGCGATCGATTGCGAGGCCAACTGCGGGTACCCGGCGATCAAAGACCGGTTGCCCGAATTCGTACGCATTCTGCGGCAGCGGCATCCCACGGTCCCGATCCTGATCGTCTCCCGCATCCGGTTCGCGCGGGACGCTCATCAGCCGGCCAGCGAGCGGCGGCGCCGGGCCAGCGCGCGCTTCCAGCGCGCGCTGGTCGCGCGCGGCCGCGCCGCCGGCGACCGGCATCTGCACTTCCTGGACGGCGCGGCGCTGCTCGGCCCCGGGTTCGACGAATGCACCGTGGATGGCGTCCATGCCACCGACCTGGGGTTCCAGCGCATGGCCGACGCCATGACGCCCGTGATCGGCCGGCTGCTGGCCGGCCATTCCGCGACTCGAGGAGAGCGGCGCGATCCCGCATCAAGCCGCGCCTGATCCCGCGCTATGTCGAGCCAGGCCATGGTCGAGGACGTCCGGCGGCTGCTGAACGTGTCACGGACACGCGGATGAACCTTTTCCCCAAATTCCCGATTGATTCCCGCCGGCGACCCTGTAACGTTGACCAAGGCTATTTAGGATTGTCAGCGGTCGCAGCTAACAGGCAACAGGGCTGGACATCGGGCGTTCCCGCGCCGGGAGGTACAATCATGGCGGTATCGCGCATCGCACTCCTCGCGCTGTGCGGCGGCGGCTGGCTGGCAGGCGGCTGCGCCGACCGGGACGCCGTAACAACGCTGCACCGCGCCGTCGAACACCAGCAGGCCGACATCCAGAAACTCACGCGCCGGCTGGACGCCGTTGAAATCGCCCTGGTGTCGCTCAATCAGCGGATCGTCGGCGGCCTGCGGACGTCCGGCGACGCCCCGCAGGCGGTCGCCACGACGGACGACGCGGCCGCCCCGGCAGACTCCGGCGGCGCCGGCGAACTCCCGGCGCGCCAGGCGCGCCGCGCCGCCCAGGACTACACGCGCGCGTCGCTGGAACGCAAGCTCATCGGCATGACCCCGGACGACGTCACCGGCTTCCTCGGCGCCGGACCGGCGCACGGACACCGACGGCGGCGCCTACTGGACCTACGACGAACTCACCGTGCAGGGGCGTGAGGGCGGCCACGAAGTCGTGTCCGCCCGTTTCGAGTTCGAGCACGGCCGCATCTTACGGGTGACCTATGCCGAGTTCATTCAGCACGGCGGCTGACCGCGCGGCCGGCCTCCCGTGCCCGGAAGGGCAGGCGGGGGGAGGAGCACTTCCGGCGGTCCGCCTGGACGGCCGTTGGCAGTTCGCGCTCGACCCGGATGACCGCGGCCGACGGGAGCGCTGGTTCGCGCGCCGCGCCTTTCCCCATCCCATCCGGGTGCCGGGCGCTTGGCAGGCCCAGGGATTCGGCGGCGCGTACCGCCACGCGATTGCGCAGGTGGGCCACCCGGCGCTCCAGGTGGAACGGACGGGCTACCGCGGCACGGCGTGGTACCGCACGGAGTTCACCCTGCCCGACGCCTGGCGCGGTCGCCGAGTGTGGCTGACCGTCGGCGGCGTGCACCCGCGCGCCGAGTTCTGGTGCAACGGCCGCCTGCTCGGGACGGATCCCGGCGGCTTGCTCGAGTTCCGGTTCGACCTGACGCCCTGTCTCCGGCGTGCCGGCCGGCCCAACGCTCTCGCCGTGCGCATCTTCGAGCACGGGCGCGACTGGTCGAAGGCGGCCGAAGGCGGTATCGACAACTTTGCCACGACCTGGAGCGGACTGTATCGCGGCGTCGGCCTGGCGGCCACCGGCGACGCCTGGATCGAGTATGCCGTGGCCCTGCCGGACCTGCGGCGGCGCGCGGTGCGCATCGAGGCCGCCCTGCGCACCATTGGCGCGCCGCCGCGCCCCGCCGACGTCGAGCTCGAGGTCACGGACCCGGACGGCCGCCCGGCGGCCGCCGCCCGGCGCCGCGCCGCCTGGCGGCGCGGCCGCGCGGTCCTGGCGTTCGACCTGCCGCTGGCGCGAGTCGTGCCGTGGTCGCTCGAGGCCCCGCGCCTGTACGCCTTCCGCGTCCGCCTGCGACGTGGTGACGAGCGCCTCGACGAACGCGCCGACCGGTTCGGTCTGCGCGACCTGGCCGCCCGCGGCCGGCGCCTGATGCTCAACGGACGCCCGCTCTTCCTGCGCGGGTTCGGCTTCAACGCGGTCTTCCCACGCACCTTGTCCCCGGACCTCGACCCTGGCTGGATTCGCAAGCAGGTGCAAACCGCCCGCGCCTACGGCTTCAACGGCGTGGATTGGTACGGCGTGCCGTACCGCGAGTTCCTCGATGCCGCCGACGAGCAAGGCCTGCTGGTCCAAATCTTCCCGGGCGACCTGGCTGGCGGCGCGTTGGAGCGCCGGGACCACCTCACGGCGCTGATCCGCCAGACGCTCAACCACCCGTGCGTCATGACGCATGCCTGGAGCGCCGAGCGCTACGATAACCCGCCAGGGTTCGTCCGCGCCCTCGACCGGCTCTACACCTTCTCAAAACGCCTGGCGCCGACCCGGCTGGTCCTGGCGCGCGACGGCGCCCAGTTGCGCAACGTCGGGCGCGGCCGCACGGATGTCGAGGAACTGGCCTGCTGCTACCGCGCCTGTTACTCGGACGCCTTGCTCCGTAACCATACCCGTCGCCCGGTGCTGCTGCACGAACTGGGCTGGTTCTCCTCGTATCCTAACCCGGCCCTCAAGCCCAAGTACCGCGGCCTGCCGTTGCGGCCGTTCCACATCGAGTATGCCGAGCGCGTGGCGCGGCGCGAGGGCGTGGCGCGACTGCTGCCGGCCTTCGTGCGCGTCTCCGAACGGCTCCAGGCGCTGGAACGCAAGATCGCCGTCGAGGCCGCGCGCCGCGTGCCGGCCATCGCGGGGTTCCACCTCTGGATGGGCCACGACACCGTCTCGGCCGTCGAGGGGGTCTGGGACGATTTCGGCGACCCCAAGAACGTCTCCGCCCGCGAGTGTCAGCGCTATAACGGCGATACGGTGCTCCTCATGCGCCAGGACTTCCGCGGGCGCGATACCTGGGTCGTTCCTCCTGACAACGTCCCGGAAACCAATCCCCACGATATCTGCCGCGACTGCCAGGGCCGCACTTTGTGGGAAGGCGAGACGCTGACCCTCGACCTGTCGGTCTCCCACTTCGGCGCCGCACCCCTGCGCGACGCCGTTCTGGACTGGGACCTGACGGCCGTGCCCGCCGGTCGGCCCCTCGCCGCCGGCCGCGTCGCCGGCCTGCGCGCGGCGCGCGGCGCCGTCCGCCGCCTGGCAACCCTCCGCGTCCGTATCCCGACCCTCGGCCGGGCAACGAAACTGGTCTTGCGGGCGACGTTCCGCGCCGGCGGCGTGGCGGCCGACAATGCCTGGGATTTCTGGGGGTTTCCCCGCGCCCTGGGCCTCGCCCCGCGCGACCTGGCCGGGGTCTACGGCTACGGGAAGCCCGCCCGGCGCGACTATGGCATGGACCACGAGCTTGCCGGCATCGTCAACGAGCCGTTCTTCTTCGAGCGGCTAACGCGCGTGGACACCGACACGCGCCTCGTGATCCGTTCCATCGCCCCCAACACCCGGCTGATCGTCAGCCGCAATGCCTGGTCCAACGGCCTGGTGGACTTCCTCGAGGCCGGCGGCCGCGTCTGGCTGCTGACGGAGCGCCTGTTTCCCGAATATATCCATCGCTACCGCTCGATCCCCTGGAACAGCATGCCGTTCGGCAACGCCGGCCTGCTGGTCCGCCGACATCCCGCCCTGGGGCGATTTCCCCACGACGGGTTCGGTGACCTCCAGTGGTATGATCTCGCCCGCACGACCACCGCCCGGCGGATCGAGGAGGGGGGCGCCGTCAACCTCGACCTCTGGCCGGGCCGGATCGAGCCAATCGTGCGGTCGGTGGACAGTTACATGGGCGCGCGCCGGCGCGGCCTGCTCTTCGAGGCGCGCGTCGGGCGCGGCCGCCTGATGGTCAGCCGCCTGAACTTCGTCCGCACGCCGGCCGCCCAGTGCCTGGCCGGCGAACTCGTCCGCTACCTGGTGTCCGCCGCCGCCGCGCCGCGCGCCGCAGTCCCGGCGCGCTTCCTGCGGCGGTTCGTGCAGTGGGGTTGAGCGCATCGGCCGGAAACGGAAGACCCCGGAAGAACACGACCATGACCACGAGATGGATGCGCCGCGCCGCCGTGTTGCTGGCCGCGGCGGCCGCGGCCGCCGCCCAGGCAGACTCGCGCGGCCGGCTGATCAGCGTGACCGATAAGTGGGAAACCAGCGAGACCGGCGAACGCATCGGCGTCATCCGGGTCGAAGCCCAGCGCGCGCGGGAACCCGACCTCAGCCGGCTGCGCATCCGGCTGGAAGTCCAGGTCAAGGATGCGTCGGGCAAGGTCCTCTTCGGGTCGCTGCTCTCGCACGGCATCGGTGCCTGGACCCGCGGCGGCGGGAACGTCGTCAACCACGCCTGGATCTTCACCTTCAAGCCCGGCACCCTGGACAACCCGCGGCTGTCCTACGCCGTCACCCTGCTCGACGCCGTCTCCGAGTCGGTCACCGACCGGCGCGATCGCGCCATTCCGAAGCGCGAGGCGTGGGACAAGGAAAACCAGGACGCCAGCCCGCTCTTCCTCCGGCAGATCATGCCCCTGGCCAAGGGGTTCTGACCATCGCGTCCGGGTCGCCGGACAGCTTTTGGCAGGGGTGGCGCATCTTCATCATTGGCGTCCGTACATATGTGCAGCCGTGCCGGGCCCGCCGTGCGATGGGGGCTTGATCGCGAGACCTGATCGAGTATATTCGGCAGCCGCGCCTCGGGCCGGGGACAGGGTTGAGCGTGGTCCGCAGGGGATATCATGGCATGGTTTGGTGGGCCTACAACTGTGTGTTTCCGCTCGTTTTCCTGGCATTATTGCCGCGGTTTCTGGCGCGGATGGCGAAGCGCGGAGGATACCGGCGCGGGTTTTTCCAGAGGCTGGGATGCTACGATGCCGTCCTGCGCGCCCGCCTGCGCGCCCGGCCGCGCCTCTGGGTGCACGCCGTCAGCGTCGGCGAAATCCAAGTCGCGCTGCGGTTCATGGGATGCCTGCGGCAGCGGCTGCCGGGACTGGCATTCACCCTGACGACCACCACCTCGACCGGCCACGCCCTGGCGGCCGATCGCCTGGCGCCGGATGACGTCCTGGTGTACGTGCCCGTGGATGTCCCGGCCGTCGTGGACCGCGTCCTGGATCGCCTGCGTCCCCTGGCGCTGGTCCTGGTGGAGAGCGAGTTGTGGCCCAACCTCGTGCGCCTGACCCACCGCCGCGGCGTGCCGATCCTGCTGCTGAACGGTCGGGTCTCGGAACGGTCCTTCCGCCGCTATCATTGGGGACGGCCGTTCATCCGCCGCGTGCTGGCCGCCATCGACGTCTGTTGCATGCAGAGCGCCACGGATGCGCGCCGGATCGAGGCGCTCGGCGCGGCGCCCGGGCGGGTGCAGGTGATGGGGTCGGCCAAGTATGATGTCGCCGCCGCGGCGGCGCGTCCCAACCCCGGCCTGCTGCGCGCGGCCCTGGCGCGGGCCGGATTGGACGCCGGCGCGCGCTGGCTGGTGGGCGGCTCGACCTGGCCGGGCGAGGAAACCGTGCTGCTGGACGTCTTTCGGCGCCTGCGGGAACGGGACCCGGCCGCCCGCCTGGCGCTCGTGCCGCGCCACGCCGAGCGCCGCGAGGCCGTGCTGGCGGAAATCCGCGCGCGCGGCCTGAAGCCCATTCTCTGGAGCGCCGTGAGGACCGGCGCGCCGCCACCGGCGTCGCCCGCCGATATCCTACTGGTGGACACCACCGGCGATCTCCTGGCGTTTTACGCTTTGGCCGATTTGGTCTTTGTCGGCAAAAGCCTGACCGCGCGCGGCGGCCAGAACGTGATCGAGCCGGCGGCCTGCGGCAAGCCGGTGCTGGTCGGCCCGCACACCGCCAATTTTGCAGCCGTGATCGAGGAGTGTCGCGCCGCGGGCGCCATCCGCGAGGTGCCGGACGCCGCGGGCCTGGACGCCGCCGTGCTGGCCTTGTGGGCCGACGCTGCCGGGCGTGCCGCGCTTGGCCGGCGCGCCGCGGAGCTGGTGCGCGCCAAGGCCGGGGCGCTCGACGCCAGCGCGGATTGCCTGCTGGCGTTGCTGGTCGCTCGTCCACCGAACGCGGTGCTTGCGGAACCGGAGACCGTATCGTCCTGATCCCCACCGGAGACCCGACATGCGCATTTACATCATGACCGACTTGGAAGGCGTGGCGGGCGTGCTCGACAGCGCGAACTGGTGTCTTGCCGACGGCCACTGCATCCAAACCGCCAAGGAATTCCTGACGCGCGAGGTCAACGCGGCGATCGAAGGGTTCCGCGAGGCCGGCGCCACCGAATTCCTCGTGGCCGACGGCCACGGCTCCGGCGCCATCCTCCCGGCGCTGCTGCATCCCGCCGCGGAGTTGTCGCGCTACTGGCCGAAGGGGCAACCTTATCCCTTTGCGCTCGACGACGGCCGCTTCGACGCCGCCGCCTGGATCGGCCAGCACCCCAAGGCCGGCGCGGTCCGCGGTCATCTCTGCCACACCGGCAGCATGGAGGTGCGCGACCTGACGATCAACGGCGTCTCGGTGGGCGAGTTCGGCGAAATGGTCCTCTGCGCCGGGGAACTGGGCGTTCCGGCGATCTTCGCCTCCGGCTGCCAGGCCTTTGCCGAGGAGGCGCGCGCCTTCGTGCCCGGCATCGAGGCCGTGGCCGTCAAGCGCGGGCTCCAGACCGATCCCGGCCACGCGCTGCCGGCCGCGGCCTATCGCCTGCATAACATGGCCGCCATTCATCTCCAGCCGGAGACCGCCCGCGCCCGCATCCGCGAGGGCGCCCGCCGGGCCGTCGAACGCGCGCGGCAACACCCCTTTGGCCTGGTCACCCTGCCGCCGCCCTATGAGTTGCGGGCCGTGTTGCGCGCCACCGAGACCTTGCCGGCGCGCGTCAGCCGCGCCCGCCACGCCACCAGCGTCATCGGTCTGCTGAACGCCCCGCGCGCGCCCGCCGAGCGGCTCGTCATGGACCCGCTGGCAGCGGCGGCGGCTCTATCCCAGGGCTGATCTTGGTAGCGGACGCCAATTGTGGTCGTGTTCCGAGCCCCGCTCTGCTAGCATGGCGACCGCCGGCAGGAACAGCGGCCTCCGGGCGCTGGCGCCCATGGGCTCCCGTGGCGGAACTGGCAGACGCGCATGGCTTAGGACCATGTCTCACACGAGGTGAAGGTTCGAATCCTTTCGGGAGCACCCCGCGCCGCCGCGATTCAGCATGCAGCACTACGTCATCCGGACCCGTGAGTTCAAGCGGATGATCGAGGTCGTTCGGCGCGTGATCGGCGTTCGGATCACGCTGGTGGACCAGGAGCAACGCAAGGTGGCGGGGTTCACCCCGCGCGACACGGTCGGCTACTGCAGCCGGTTGCAGCGTCAGCCGTCCTTCCGGCGGCGCTGCCTCCGCTGCGACCAGCGGTTTTGGGGAAGGCGCGCCGCACCGGCCGCGTGCAGATCTATCGTTGTCATCACGGCCTGTACGAGGTCGTCGTGCCGTTGCACAACCGGCAGGGCGTATACCTGGGGGCGTTTTTTTCGGGCAAATCCGCCCCCGGGAAACGCAGCGCCGGCAGGTCCCGGCCGGCCGGCTGATGGCCCGGCGGTTCCGGCACTTGCCCATCAAGTCCCGGGCGCAATTGGCCCACCTGGTTGGACTCCTGACCTTCCTGGCCGCCTACGTGGGCGACGCGGACCTGATCCGCGCCGAGGGGGCGCCCTGGGTCGAGCGGCTGAAGCGCTGCGTCGAGGCCCACCTGGCGGAACGGCTGACCCTGGCCCGTCTTGCCCGGCCGGCGGGATTGTCGGTTTCCTTCCTGACGCACCATGCGGTCGCCGCCTTCGGGCAGACGCCCCAGCAGTATATCCGGCGCGCGAAAATGGAGCGCGCCGCCAACGAACTCCGCGCCGGCGCCGCCGTGGCGGACGTGGCCGCCAGCCTAGGGTTCTGCGACGCCTTCCATTTCTCTAAAACCTTCAAGGCGTTCTGGGGCTGCCCGCCCAGCCGGTATCCCGACGGCGCGGCGCCGCCCAAGCCCTCCGGGGCGACCGCGTCGGCCGCCGCGGCGCCTGCCTGAATACACATCATAAAAGCCGGGAATAACATGGACAGCCGGGGGCGGCTCGGCTACCGTCGTCCGCAAGACAAGCATCCCTGCGTGGGATCGTCCGGGAGGCGCGGCGCCGCGCTGCGCGGACGATGGTTTGACCGGGACGGTGCTCCGCCATCATGCACACCGATCGCCTGCCCGCCGAGTATCACGCGCCGCTGGTCGAGGACCTGTGCGGGCTGATCCGGATTCCCAGCCGCAGCAGCCTGGCCGGCGGCGAAGAAGGCCCGATCCAGGCGCGAGTCCTCGAACGCCTGCGGGCGGGCGGCGCCCGGGTGCGGTCCTTCGAGGCCGATGACCTCCCGGGGTTCCGGGGGCATCCGCTCTGCCACGGTCCGGAGCGCGACTACCGCGGCCGGCCGACGGTGGTGGGGGAGATTGGACCGGCCGCCGCGCCGGCGCTGATCGTCCTGGCGCACAGCGACACGGTTCCGGTCACCCGCCCGGCGGAGTGGACGTTCGACCCATTCGTGGGCGACGTTCACGACGGCCATATCCGCGGATTGGGCGCCGGCGACGACAAGTGGGGCACGGCGATGCTGCTGACGATCCTGCGGGCGCTGCGGGACTCCGGCCGTCCGCTCCGCAAACGCCTGATCCTGGCCTCGACCGTGGACGAGGAACACGGCGTCGGCAACGGGCTGTTGCTGCTGATGTTGGCCGGGGTGCGGGCGGAAGCGGCGCTGTACCTGGATGGCGGCGACCTGCAGGTCTGCATCGGCAACCTGGGGGGATCCGTCCTGGACCTGCGTCCGCGCCGCCCGCGGAGCGCCGATCAGGCCGCCCGGCAGACTGCGCGGCTGCAAGCGGCCTGCCGCGCGGCCAGCCTTGAGCGCCGGCCGCTGTTCGAGCGCGACGTTTATCGGAAGAACCTGGCCCGCGACCAGGGCGTGGCCTTTCATGCCGTCGAGGATCCCGGCGGGCCATATTACCGGGTGGTATTCTACCTGTTTCCGGAAGACGACCGCGCGCGGTTCCGGCGGGAGTTGGAGGCGCGGCTGACCGCGGCCCTCGGGCCGGACGCCGATCACTTCGTGTTCCAGTACTGGGAACCCTGGTTCGAGCCGACCCTGATCCCGCGCGACACGCCGTTGATCGGCCACCTGGCGTCGGCCGTTGCCGAGCACGCGCGCCGCGACCCGGAGATCACCACCATCTCGATGCAGGACAGCTTCATCTTCAACAAGTATGCCGGGATTCCGACGGTGTCGTTCGGGCCGCAGCATCTGACCGGGCACGGCTATCATCACCAGCCGGACGAATACCTGGCGGTCGAGGACGCCTGGACGGGCGCGCGGGCGGCCTATGCCGCCGTGTGCCGCTGGCTGGAAACGTGACGGGGTTCCGCGGCGGGCCCTAGCGCCGGGTCCGGCGGCGGCATCAACGAATCGAAGCGGCGCGCGAGACCGGGAGAGCGCAACATGACGCGCATGACGGTATTGCCCTGCCAGGTGAACGCGCTGGATCCGTCGCCGGCGCGGCAGGTCCGGTCGCTGAACGGGCGCTGGGCGTTTCTGCCCGACCCGGATCGGCGGCTGACGCCGGCGCGCGCGGCGCGCGCGGCCGCGCGGCTGACGTTGCGAGTGCCAGGCTGCTGGGAGGCGCAGGGCGTCGGCGGCGCCGGCCGGCTGACGCGCACGCCCTACAGCACGAGTCGCGTGCGCGGGACCTACCGCGGCCTGGGCTGGTACCGGGTGCGCTTCGACTATCGTTTGCCGTCGCCCGATCGCCGCATCTGGCTGAAGGTCGGGGTGGTGCACGGGACGGCGGCGATCACCCTCAACGGCCGCCCGATCGGCGCGTTGTCGCGGACGATCGGCGCCTACCGCTTCGACATTACGGCGGCCTGCCGGCCGGCCGGCAACACCCTGCTGATCGCCGCGGACAACGATCTTGCCTCATGCGGCGGCGCCGGCGACGCCCTGGGCGTGCTGGGCGGGCTGACGCAGGGCGTGGAGCTCGAGCAGACCGCGCCGGTCTGGATCGCGGCCGTGCGCGTGGACGGCGTGCCCGCCGCGCGGGCGGCCACGGGCTGGGTCGAGCTGCGCGGCGACGAGCCGCGTGTCGGCGCGGGGGGGTATACGCTGCGCCTGATGGCGCGTTGCCTGGGGCGTGGCGCCGACCGCCAGGTCCTGGAGATCCCGGTCGCGCCGGCGGCGCGCGGCGACGGGGTGCGGGTGCCGTTCCGGTTGCCGGTGCCGCGCCCGCGCCTCTGGGCGCCGGACACGCCGGCGCTGTATCGGCTGACCGTGCAGCTGTGTCGCGGCCGGGAGGTGCTGGACGAATCCACCGTGCGTTTCGGGTTCCGGTCGCTGGCGGTGCGCGGGACGCGGATGCTGCTGAACGGGCAGCCGCTGTTCCTGGCGGGGTGCGGCACGATGACGCACACGCCCGAGACCGTTGGCCCGACGACCGACCGTGCGGCGTTGCGGCGGGAGTTCCGGCGCCTGAAAGCCTATGGGTTTATCTGGGTGCGCTATCACACCGAGACCCCGTACGACGAGTTGTTCGACGCCGCCGACGAGGTTGGCGTCCTGGTCCAGCCGGAGAACCGGCCGTACGGCGGGGTGAGCAACGAGCCGGTGAAAGCCGGCGGCGAGATCGAGTTCGACCCCGGCCTGGCACGCGAGGGCGACGCCGAGGCGCAGTGGCACATCCGCGAGACGGCCCGCATCCACGCGCATTTTGGGAACCACCCGTCGCTGGCCGTCTACTGCATGGGCAACGAGTATTACGACCACAAGCTGGCGACCCGCAAGCGCTGGGTCGCGGCCGTCAAGGCCATGGATGCGACGCGCCTGGCGATCTCGGCCGACGGCCAGTATCATTACCATCCCGGCGCCGACGATTTCGTGGCCGGGTTTCACAACGACGCCGCGTCGCTGCGCGCGGCGCCGGTGGTCCTGCACGAGTTTCTCAATCTTCCCACCCTGCCGGACGCGCGCGAGGCGCGGCGGTTTCGCGGCGGCCTGCGGGTCCCGGACGCGCTGCGGGCGTACCGGGCCTGGGCGCGGCGGGCGGGGCTCTCCGGCGCGCGGCTGCGCCGGCTATCCGTGGCGTCGCACCGCCTGCAGGAAGCCCATCTGAAATACGGCATCGAGAAGGCGCGCGCCATTCCCGGCATCCAGGGATACGGCCTCTGGCGCTACCGCGATTTCTGGCAGTACCCCACCCGGATCGGCCTTGTCACCGTGCACGGCGCCGACAAGGACCACGCGCCCGCCGCGGTGCGCGTCTATAACGGCCAGACCGTGCTGATCGCCAACCTGGCGTATGCCGGCATGGAAGTCGCCGGCATGCCCGTGGGCGGCGACCTGGAAGTGTATGGCGCCGACCGCGTGGAGGGCGTGTGTCGCTGCGGGCAGCGGGTGGCCCTGACGCTCTTCCTGGCGCATGCCGGGGCGCCCGCCGTGCGCGACGGCGTGCTGGACTGGAAAGTCTCCGCCGCCGGGCGCGTGATTGCCGCGGGCCGCCTACGGGCGATCGCCGGCGCGCCGGGCGCGATCGCGCGCTGCGGCACGATCCGCTGGACCATGCCTGGCGGGAACGCGCCGTGCGCCGTGCGGGTCGAGGCGGCATTGCGGGCCGCCACCGTCTCCGCGGCGAATACCTGGTCGTTGTGGGCCTTCCCGCGCGCGGCGGCCGCCGCGCGCCCGGACCTGGCCGTCTGCGGCGCGGTCGCGGACCATTTTCCGGTTGCGCCCGCCGTGCGCCGGGTGCCGGACGCCGGCGCGCTGGCCGGCCAGGAAGCGCGCACGATCCTGCTGACCGACTCGCTGGCGCGACCGGGCCTGGCCGGCTGGGTTGCCCGGGGCGGCCGGGTCTTGCTGGTCTCGGCGCGCGATTATCCGAGCCAGCCGATCGTCGCCCATCCGGGCTGGTGGAGCGCCGGGCCGCACCGGTTCACCGGGGCGGTCCTCGAGCGCCACCCGGTTTTTGCCCGCTGGCCGGGCGCCGGGGTGGCGGACTGGCCGTTCTTCCGGCTGTTCATGGCGAAGGAGGCCTGCGAGTTCCCGGAGCGGCTGGCCGGCCGGCTCCTGCCCACCACCCGCGTGCCGGTGTTCGAGCGCCGGCCGTTCCCGCACGATGCCATCGCCTACGGCGTGCGCGGCGTCCAGGAGGGCTGGACGACCCCGCGGCAGCATTTCCAGTTTGGCTGGATGCCCTACCTGTTCGAGGTGCGGTCCGGCGCCGGCCGGGTGTTTGGCTGCATGTTGCGGCTGCGCAACGACCCGCTGGTCGGCCACTGGCTGGCGCAGTCCATCCTGGCCTATCTGCGGTCGCCCGCGTTCCGCCCCAAGGCGCGCGCCGCCTGGCCGCGGCTCTGTCCCCCGCGGCCGCGCGATGCGGCGCTGAACGGGGTGGTCTACTGGCGGCGGAACGAGGGCGCCGACCAGGTATTTTTGCACGGGGTGCGCCGCAGCGCGGGGTATCGCCTGGCCGCGATCCTGACGCCGCATCCGGCCCAGCGGACCGTGCACCTGGGGTCGTTTGGGGAGGCGGACGCTCCCCTGGCCGCGATCCTGGACCTGGGTGTCCACTGGCGCGTCGGCCAGGTGCGCATCCGGCGGGCCGCCGGCGGCGGCGCCCGCAGCGTACGCGTCAGCCTCGGCGCGGACACGGATGCCTGGACCGTTCTCGGCGTCCAGCGCTTTCCGGCGGGCGCGGCGGCCCGCCTGACGTTCGCGGGCCGCGGCCTGGAAGCCCGCTGGGTGCGCCTGGAATGCCTGGACCCCTGCAAGGAAAAATCCCCGCCCCGCCGCCTGGCGCTCGGCCAGGTCGCGGTCATGCCGGCCGGGCTGCCGGACGCTTGAGAGCGCGCATGGACTGCGGGTCATGGCATCAAGAAGGGAGCATCACGAGTCGGCCTCTTGATCAACCGGGGTGGCGCGTCGCCGCCATTGTCTGCCGCCGCGGAAAGGAGCGCCGTATGCAGAGCATCATGTCTTTCCCAAAAGTCGCGCGCCTGGCGGCGTTGCTGCTGGCGGGCGTCCTGTCGGCCGGCGCGCTGGACACTTCCGTGCAGGTGCTGGGGGCCTACGACGCGGAGAACCGCCTGCGGGCGCTGGTCGTCAACTTCGCCGCCCATCCCAACAGCAGCGTCGAGGCGATCTGGGCGGAATGGCCGGGCGAGATGGCGCGCGCGCTGGCGGCGGTCTACGGGCCGGAAGTGCCCTGCCTGTTCCTGCAGGGGACGTCCGGCGACGTGGATTGCGCGCGCGGGTTGACCAAGGAGCAGGTCGGGCGCGGGATCGCCGGCGCCGTGCTGCTGGCCATCGAGCGCGAACTGGCGCCGCTGGCCGTGGCGCCGCTGGATGCCCGCTGGACGAGCCTGTCCATTCCGCGCCTGGTCAAGACCCCGGAGACCGACCGGATGATCGCGGCCATCCGCGCCAAGCCCAACCCCAACTACCTGGAACAGCAATGGCCGCTGTTCTATGACGCCTGGGATCCCGAACCGGCCGCACTCGAGGCGCCGGTGCAATGCCTGCGGCTGGGCGACCTGGCGCTGGCGACGCTGCCCGGCGAGGCCTTCACGGCGCTCGGGCTGGAAATCAAGCGCTTTTCTCCGGCCGCCCACACGCTGGTCGTGGCCTATGCCAACCGCCATGTCGGGTATATTCCGCCGGTCCAGCAGGCCCACCGCGGCGGCTATGGCGAATGGCCGTTCCTCTCGCGGCAACTGGTGCCGGAAGCCGCCACGATGATGACCGACGCCGCCATCGCGATGCTGCACGACTTGTGGCGCGCGCCGGCGCCAGCCTGACGGAACGGCCGCGGTGGCGTTTCCCCTCGTGGGGACAGGAGCCGTACATATGACGCGGGAGATTCGGTTGGGATTGGTTGGCTACGGAGCGCGTCCGGAACAGAACATCGGGCGCGGACGGCACTTGCTCAAGCTGGCGACGGGGTCGTTCCCCGGGGTGACGGCGGCCGCGATCTGCGAGATCGAACCGCGCTCCCTGGCGGCGGCCCGCCGCGAGTTCCCCGGCGCCCGGCCCTATGCCGATGTTGACGGCATGCTCCGCGACACGCCCCTGGACGCCCTGCTGATCGAAACGCCGGCGCACCTGCACGCGGGCTTTGCCGTCAAGGCGCTGGCGCGCGGGATCCACGTGCTCTCCGACATCCCCTGCGTGGACACGCTCGACG
The DNA here is from genome assembly GCA_964515705.1 of uncultured Verrucomicrobiota bacterium. Classification (GTDB taxonomy): domain Bacteria; phylum Verrucomicrobiota; class Kiritimatiellia; order JAAZAB01; family JAAZAB01; genus CAZEVX01. The sequence continues at coordinate 29,418 of CAZEVX010000012.1, forward strand.
AGGCCTGGGCGCTGTGGAAGGCCCAGCGCGAAAGCCGGGCCTTTTACATGGCCGGCGCCAACCCGAACTTTTCGGGCTGGATCGAGACGGCGCTCGACCTGCAACGCCGCGGCCTGCTGGGCGAGCCCTATTACATCGAGACGGCCTATATCCATGATTGCCGCAACCTGTGGGCCTTGACCCCCTGGCGCAAGCCCCGCCCGGACGCGCCGCACGCGCCGATCCAGTATTGCACCCATTCGCTCGGGCCGGTGCTGCGGCTGGTTGAGGACGACCTGGCCTGGGTGTCGTGCTTCGACGCCGGCAGCCACATCCACAAGACCCCCGGCCAGCACGACGCCATGGCGGCCCTGTTCCGCACCCCGCGCAACGTGGTCGTCCGGCTGTTGATCTCGTTCATCAACGAGTACGTCGGCGGGCACCACAGCTACCGGTTCCTGACGACCAAGGGCTGCTTCGAGCGCACGCCGGATTACCGCACGGCCTGCCGGGACCCGGCGGAAGGCGCGCGGACGCTCTGGTATTCCGCCGCCCTGCCCGGCGCCCGGAACTGGATCGAACTGCCGGTCGCGGACTCGCCCCTGGGCCTCGACGCGAAGGCCGCGGCGGCTGGGCACGGCGGGCTGGATTACGCCATGCTTGCGGCGTTTTTCAAGGCCGTGCGCGCCGGCGGTCCGTCGCCGATCCCCCTGCGCGAGGGATTGCGCATGACGCTGCCCGGCATCTACGCCGCCGAGTCGGCGCGCCAGGGCGGCCAGCTCGTCAAAATCGAGTATCCCTGGACGTCCGACCGGCCGCCCGACGCCGGCCCGGTCTGTGCCGCGGCAGCCGGCGGCGGCGGACGCCGGCCGTCGCTCTCCGCCCGGCCGCGCGCCGCGGCCCGCCAGGGCGCCGGCGCGCGGCGTGCGCGGGGAGGGAGGACCACGGCATGACAACGGTAGTGCCCGGCCAGACCCGGGTCGGATGGATCGGCACGGGCGTCATGGGCGCCGCGATGTGCGGCCACGTGCTCGACGCCGGCTACGCGGTGACGGTCCACAACCGCACGCGCGCCAAGGCGGACCCGCTGCTGGCGCGGGGGGCGCGCTGGGCGGCCACGCCGAACGCGGCGGCGGCGGAAGCCGACATCGTGTTCACGATCGTGGGCTTGCCGGCCGACGTACGCGAGGTCGTGCTCGGCCCGGCGGGGGCGTTGGCGGGCGTGCGGCCGGGCGGCGTGCTGGTGGATATGACCACCAGCCAGCCGGCGCTGGCGGCGGAGATCTATGCGGCGGCCAAGGCCCGCGGCGTGGCGGCGCTCGACGCGCCGGTGTCCGGCGGCGATGTCGGGGCGCGCGAGGCGCGGCTGGCGATCATGATCGGGGGCGACGCCGAGACCGCCGCGGCGCTGCAGCCGCTGTTCGAGACCCTGGGGCGAACGATCGTGTACCAGGGGCCGGCCGGCGCGGGCCAGCACGCCAAGATGGTGAACCAGGTGCTGATCGCCGGCAACATGATCGGCGTCTGCGAAGGGCTGCTCTACGCCTATCGCGCGGGCCTGGACCTCGAGACCGTACTGCGCGCGGTGGCGGGCGGCGCGGCGGGGTCGTGGTCGCTCGAACAGCTCGGGCCGCGCATGATCGCCAATGCCTTCGCGCCCGGGTTTCTGGTCGAGTATTTCATCAAGGACCTGGGCATCGCGCTGGACGAGGCGCGGCGCCTGGGGCTGAGCCTGCCCGGTCTGGCGCTCGCGCAGCAACTCTACCTCGCCGCGCGCGCCCAGGGGCACGGCCGCCGCGGTACCCATGCTTTGATGCTGGCGCTGGCGCGGCTCTCGGGGATTGACTGGGCCCGCCGCGCGCCGGCCGGCCAGGGGGATGTCGGGTGACGGCGAACGACAGGCTCTCCGTGATCCATTCTAACCCCGTGTCGGAATCGCTGCGGGCGGACCTGCGCGCGCTGGGCGTGACACCCGGCGCGGTGCTGATCGTGCATGCCTCGCTCAAGAGCATCGGGCCGATTCCCGGCGGGCCGGAGGCGTTGCTGGATCTGTTCGACGAAGCGCTTGGCGACACCGGCCTGCTGGCGATGCCGGTCTTCACGTATTCGTTCGTCGGCTCGGACACATGTCCGCCGTTCGATCCGGCGGCCAGTCTCTCGCGCACCGGCGCGCTGACGGACGTGTTCCGCCGGCGGCCGGGCGCGGTCCGCAGCCTGCATCCGACGCATGCCGTGGCCGCGCGCGGCCGGGACGCCGCGGCGCTGGTGGCGGGCCACGAGCGGCTGGCGGCGCTGGGGGCGGACTCGCCGTTTCACCGGATGGCCGAGCGCGGGGCGCGCGTACTGCTGATCGGCTGCGGGTTCACCAGCCTGTCGCTGATCCACGTGGGCGAATCGCTGGCCGGCGTGTATTACCGCGACCGGTTCTGCTGGACGCATTGCGGCTGGGAATCCCGGGCGCGGGTCTGCGCGCCGGACGGCAGCACGCGACTCGCGGACTTGCACGAGGTGCCCGGCTGTAGCGCCGCGTTTCACCGGCTCGAGCCCCTGGCGCGGCAGGACGGCTTGCTCGACGAACGGCCGCTGGGCCGGGCCGTGGTCAAGACCGCGCCTGCGCGGCCGCTGCTGGACCTGGTTGCGCGAGTGCTGGCGCGCGATCCCGACTTCCTGCTGTGCGCCCCGGGCGCCTGTCCGGCCTGCGACGAGCGGCGCGCCAAGGCGGGTCCGCCGTGCCATCCTTGAGCCATGACGAACCCGGCGGACGACGAGCAGGCCAGGGTGGTGCGTCATAAGTCCATTGACATAAGAGAGCGCATAAAGAACCGTTGGATGCACCACACGAGCGACACCGATAAGCACGCCCGGTGAGG
>CAZEVX010000013.1:0-17186 GCA_964515705.1 uncultured Verrucomicrobiota bacterium
GCGGTCGGCGGCGTCCAGCCCCAGTCCGAGACGGTCTGGCGCCAGGCGGACCGCTACGGCGTGCCGCGCATCGCCTTCGTCAACAAGATGGACCGGGTCGGCGCCCACTTCGACCGGGTGGTCGCGGAGATCCGCGAGCGCTTGTCCCCGGTGGCCGTGCCGGTGCAGCTGCCCTGGGGCGTCGCGGACGGCTTCCGCGGCGTCATCGACGTGATCGCCCTGCAGGCGCTGGACTATGCCGGCGACGATGACGGCGCGACCCCCCGGACGGTGCCGGTGCCGGCCGACCTGGCCGCCGACGCCGAGCGCGCCCGGGCGGCGCTGGTCGAGCGCGTGGCCGAGGTCGACGAAGCCGTCCTGGCTGCCTACCTCGACTCTCCCGACGTGCCCGCGGCGCTGCTGCGCGCCGGCCTGCGACGGGCGACGATCGCCCGCCGGGCGGTGCCGGTGCTCTGCGGCGCCGCCTTGCGCAACCGCGGCGTCCAGCCGGTGCTGGACGCGATCGTCGACTATCTGCCCGCGCCGTTCGAGGTGCCGCCGGTGCGCGGATTCCATCCCCGCGACGAGCGCCCGCTCGTCCGCGAGGCGCGCGACGACGCTCCGTTGAGCGTCCTGGCGTTCAAGATTGCCGCCAATCCCTACATGGGGAAACTGGTGTTCGTGCGCGTCTATGCCGGCTGCCTGCGCAAGGGGCAGATGGTCTACAACCCGCGCACCCGCCGGCGCGAACGCGTTCTGCGGCTGCTGCACATGCACGCCAATGAGCACGACGACGTCGAGGTGCTGCAGGCCGGAGAAATCGGGGCGCTCGCCGGGGTGCGCGACATCGCCACGGGCGACACCCTCTGCGCCGAGCACCAGCCGATCGTCCTCGAGCGCATCCGGTTCCCGGAACCCGTGCTGGCCATGGCGATCGAGCCGCGAACCCAGGCCGACCGCGAGACGCTCCTGAAGGCCCTGGCGGCTTTGAGCGACGAGGACCCGACCTTCCGCGTGACCACCGATCCCGAGACCGGGCAGACCCTCATCAACGGCATGGGCGAACTGCACCTGGACATCATGAAGAACCGCCTCTGGCGCGAGTTCAAGGTCCAGGCCAATACCGGCGAGCCGATGGTGGCCTTCCGCGAGACCGTGACCGTCGCCGGCGCGGCCGTGCATGTCTTTGACCGCGAGATCGCCGGACGCCGGCACTTCGCGCGGGTCGACCTCGAGGTGGCGCCGGCGTCCCGCGGCGCCGGCAACGCCGTGGACATCGCCGCGTCGCCGGCCGCCCTGCCGGCGGCCCTGCGCGCCGCCGTCGAGGCCGGTATTCGCGACGGCTTCGCCACGGGATTGTTGGCGCACTACCCGGTGACCGACGTCGCCGTCCGCGTCCGCGCGGCGGTCTTCGAAACCCCCGATCCCAGCGAGGTCGCCCTGCGGTCGGCGGCTGTGATGGCCTTCCGCGAGGCCTTCCGCGCCGGCGCGCCCGCGATCCTCGAACCCCTCATGGCCATGGAAATCCTGGCGCCGTCCGCGACGCTCGGCGAGGTGCTCGGCGACCTCAACGCGCGGCGCGGCAAGGTCAAAAGCCTCTCCAGCGAGGCGGCCACGCAGGTTGTGCGGGCCGAGGTCCCCCTCCAGGAACTCTTCGGGTACGCGGCCGCCATCCGGTCGCTGACGCGCGGCCGCGCCAGTTACACGATGGAGCCGAGCCAGTTTGCCGTCGTTCCGGAACCGATCCAGAAACGCCTCGTGAGCCGGTAGCCATGGGTATGGAAGAGCAACGCATACGCATTCGCCTGAAGTCCTACGATTTCCGCGCCCTGGACCAATCGGCGGGGGACATCGTCGAGACCGCCAAACGCACGGGCGCCCGGGTCGCGGGGCCGGTGCCGCTGCCCACGCGGATCGAGCGGTATTGCGTCAACCGCAGTCCGCATGCCGACAAGAAGTCGATGGAGCAATTCGAGATTCGCACCCACAAGCGCCTGCTGGACATTCTCGGGCCGACCGCCAAGACGGTGGACGAGTTGAAGAAACTCAATTTGCCCGCGGGCGTTGATATTTCCATCAAGATTTGAGCGTGCCATGGACGGACTGCTGGGAACAAAAGTCGGCATGACCCGGGTGTTCGACGCCGAGGGGCGCCAGGTGCCCGTGACGGTGATCCGCTGCGGACCGTGCATCGTCCTGCAGCGCAAGACGGCGGCCCGCGAAGGGTACGAGGCCGTGCAACTCGGGTTCGAGGACGTGCCGGAGCGCCGGGCGACGCGCGCCGCGGCGGGGCTCTGCCGCCGTCTGCAGTGCGCGCCGCAGCGCTACCGCGGCGAACTGGCGGTTGCCCCCGACGTGACCGTCAAGCCCGGCGACGTGGTGACAGTCGGCGTTTTCGAGAGCGTGTCCTATGTGGACGTCATCGGGGTCACCAAGGGCAAGGGCTTCCAGGGCGTCATGCGCCGCCACGGCATGCGCGGCGGCGTGATGACGCACGGCGGCCATTCCAAGCGCCGGATCGGATCGATCGGCTGCCGCGAGTTGCCCGGCCGCGTGCACAAGGGCAAGCGCATGCCGGGCCACATGGGCGCCCGGCGCGTCACGATGCCGAACCTGAAGGTCCAGGAAGTGCGCGCCGCGGACCATGCCCTGCTGGTGCGCGGCGCCGTGCCCGGACACGCCGGCACCCTGGTCTGGGTCCGCAAATCCGTGAAACGGGGTCGTCCGTCATGAGTCGCATTCCGGTGATCAATCGGTCCGGCGAGGTGCGCGGCGAGGTCGAACTCCCCGCAACGCCGCTAGACGGCGCCCGCGGCGCCCAGGCGTTGCAGGATGTCCTCGTCGCGCACCGCGCAGCCCAGCGCGCCGGCGGCGCCTCGACGCGCACCAAGGGCGAAGTCGCCGGCAGCAACCGCAAGCCTTGGAGCCAGAAGGGGCTCGGGCGGGCGCGCGCCGGCTATCGGCAGTCGCCCGTCTGGCGCGGCGGCGGCGTCGTATTCGGGCCGAAGCCGCGTTCCTACCGCAAGCAGGTGCCGCGGCAAGTGGCGCGCCTGGCCTTCCGCCGGGCCTGGAGCGAGAAGCTGGCGGCGGGCGGATTGCGCGTGCTGGAGGACCTGTCGTTGCCGGCGCCCAAGACGCGGGAGCTGATGGCGCTGCTGAAGGCCGTCGGAGTGGCGCCGCCGGTGCTGCTGCTGCTGGCCCAGCCGGACGCGGCCCTGCGGCGCGCCGCGCGCAACGTGCCGCGGGTCGAGGTGGCCCTGGCGCGCGATGTCCATCCCTACCAAGTGGTCCGGTACCCGGTGGTGCTGGCCGCGCAGGCGGCCATCGCGGTGCTGGCCGGCCGTCTGCAACCGGCGGCGGGGACCCCGTCATGAAATCTCCCTATGCCATTCTTAAGACCCTGATCCTGTCGGAGAAAATCTCCCGGGAAATGGAGCGCGCCAACCGCTATTGCTTCAAGGTCGATCCGTCGGCCAACAAGATCGAGATCAAGCAGGCAGTCGAGCAGGCGTTCAAGGTGCACGTCGAGCGCGTCAACACCCTCAACCGCAAAGGCAAGCGCAAGCGCCAGCGGACGGCGCGCTATGGGCGCACGTCCGGACACAAGCGCGCCGTGGTGACGCTCCGCCCGGGCGACAAGATCGACGTCGTATAGGGGAATCTGGCTATGCCGTTGCGCACTTACCGTCCCGTGACTCCCAGCCTGCGCTTCACCGCCGTCGCGGCGCGCGACGGACTGACGCGCAGCCGGCCGCCGCGGGCCCTGGTGCGGGCCGCCAAGCGCGCCGCCGGGCGCAACACCGCCGGACGCATTACCGTGCGGCACCGCGGCGGCGGCCCGCGGCGTCTGTTGCGCTGCGTGGATTTCCGGCGGGACAAGCCCGGCCAGCCGGGCCGGGTGGTGGCGCTCGCGTACGATCCGAACCGGTCGGCCAACCTCGCCCTGCTAGTCTACCCGGACGGCGAGCGGCGCTATATCCTGGCGCCCGCCGGACTGACCGTCGGCGCCACGGTCATGGCCGGCCCCGCCGCCGAGCCGGCCGTCGGCAACCGCCTGCCGCTGGAGCGGATTCCCCTGGGGATGGCGATCCATTGCATCGAACTGCAACCCGGCCGCGGCGGTCAACTGGTGCGCGGAGCGGGCTTGGCGGCGACGCTGATGTCCCGCGAGGGGGGGTACGCCAATGTCAAGCTGCCCTCCGGCGAGGTGCGTCGGATTGGCGTGCGCTGCATGGCGACGATCGGGCAGGTGGGCAACGCGGATCATGGCAGCCGCCTGCTGGGCAAGGCGGGACGGGCGCGCTGGCGCGGCATCCGTCCGACGGTGCGCGGGCGGGCGATGAACCCGATCGACCATCCGCTCGGCGGCGGCGAGGGCAAGTCCACCGGCGGCCATCCGCGCTCGCCATGGGGCCTGTATGCCAAGGGCCAGAAGACGCGCCGTCCGCACCGGAAATCCGGCCGCTTCATCGTTTCCCGGAGGTCCTGATCCATGTCGCGATCCCTCAAAAAAGGCCCGTACGTCGAAGCCTGCCTTCTGCGCAAGGTGGAGCGCATGAACAAGTCCGGCGAGAAGCGGCCGATCCGCACGTGGGCCCGGCGCTCGATGGTGGTTCCGGAGTTCATCGGGCATACCTTTGCTGTCCACAACGGCAAGACGCATATTTCCGTGTTCATCAACGAAAACATGGTCGGGCACCGCCTGGGCGAATTCGCGCCCACGCGCCTGTTCCGCAAGCACGGCGTGCACACCGAGAAGACCGCCGAGAAGACTTAAGGCATGAAGATCGAGGTTTCCACGCGATTCGCGCGCATTGCGCCCTCCAAGGCGATCCCCGTGGCGCGCCGGTTGAGCGGGCTGACCGTCGCCGACGCGCTGCGCACGACGGCCTTCGGACGCCAGAAAGCCTGCGGATTGATCGTCAAACTTCTGAAGTCGGCGATTGCCAACATCGAACACAATCACAAACTCTCGGCCGACGCGTTCCGCGTGGAACAGGTGCTGGTGGAGCAGGGGCCGATGTTGCGGCGGCATTGGGCGCGGTCGCGGGGCATGGCGCGGCCGGTGGCCAAACGCACCAGCCATATCCGCGTCATTCTGGCCGACGCTTGAGACGCGGCCCCGCCGGACGGGGCCGCGCGAGGAAAGGAGCACGGTCTTGGGACAGAAGATCAATCCGATCGGCTTGCGGGTGGCCGTCCACAAGAACTGGCAGTCGCGCTGGTATGCCGAGAAGCGCCAGTTCAGCGCCTTTTTCCACGAGGACCTGCTGATCCGCGAGCGGATCATGAAGCGCCTGGCGGGGGCGGCGGTGCCGGAGGTGGGAATCGAGCGCTATGCCAACCGCGTGCGGGCCACGATTTTCACCGCGCGTCCTGGGATCGTCATCGGCCACAAGGGCCAGGATATCGAGAAGCTGCGGGAAGAACTGGCCAAGCGCACGGGCAAGGAAGTGTATCTCGAGATCAAGGAAATCCGCCAGGCCGACCTCAATGCCCAGCTCGTGGCCGAAAACATCGCGCTGCAACTCGAGCGGCGGGTGTCGTTCCGGCGGGCGGTTAAAAAGGCCATCAAAACCACCATGGACATGAAGGCCCTCGGCATCAAGGTCTCGGTCTCGGGCCGGCTGGGCGGCGCGGAACTGGCGCGCCGCGAATCGCACAAGGAAGGCTCCGTGCCGCTGCACACCCTGCGGGCGCTGATCAGCTACGGGTTAGCTGAGGCCCGCACGGTGGCCGGCAAGATCGGCGTCAAGGTGTGGATTTGCACCCGGCCGGACGCCTCGGCGTCGGCCGCCGCCACGGGAGGATCGCGTCGTGCCGGACATGCCTAGCCGCGTCAAGTACCGCAAAGTCCAGCGGGGCAGCCTGAAGGGCAACGCCAAGGCCGGGGCGACGCTGGCCTTCGGAGAATACGGGCTGCAGGCGCTTGACCGGGCCTGGATCAAGGCCACCCAGATCGAGGCCTGCCGGGTCTCGATCAACCGCCACCTGAAGCGGCGCGGCAAGGTCTGGGTGCGCATTTTTCCGGACAAGCCGGTCAGCAAGAAACCGCTCGAAACCCGCATGGGCAAGGGCAAGGGCGTGCCGGAATTCTGGGTGGCCGTGGTGCGCCGCGGGCGCATGCTCTTCGAACTCGATGGGATCAACGAGCGCCTGGCGCGCGAATCGCTCCGCCTGGCGGCCTCCAAGCTGCCGATCCGCACGCGCTTCGTGGCGCGCCACGGGCTGGCCGGATAACGGAGCGGCGCGGGCGGTCGCGGGAGAACAACACGCGTCATGAGCAAGGCCAAGGCATTGCGGGAACTGTCGCCGGAGGAGCTGGAGCAGCGGATCCAGGACCGGGTCAAGGAACATTTCGACCTGCGCAAGGTGAAGGCGACCGGCAAGCTGGATAATCCGCTCCAGCTGCGGCTGATACGGCGGGAGATCGCCCGGCTGCGGACCATCGTCCGCGAGCGGCGGACAGCGGACTAATTGGGACACGCGGTTATGGACACGCAGCGCGCCAAGCGGAAGGAACGGACCGGCATCGTCATTCAAGATGCCATGGACAAGACGGTCGTGGTCCGCGTGGAGCGGCGCGTGCGCCACCCGCTCTACGGCAAGGAAATGCGGGCGTCAAACACCTGCGTCGTGCACGACGAGACCAACGCCGCCAAGGTGGGCGACCAAGTCCGCATCATGGAAACGCGGCCGCTGAGCCGCCGGAAGCGCTGGCGGCTGGTGGCCGTGGAACGCGCCGCGGCCGCGCCCGGGAAAGCGATTGAGCCATCATGATCACCGAAGAAACCTGTCTCGAGGTGGCGGATAACACCGGCGCGCGTCTGGCCAAGTGTTTCCGGATTCTCGGCCAGCGTAAGCGCTACGGCCACCTGGGCGACCTGATCAAGGTCTCGATCCGCGAGGCCCAGCCGGGCGGCCTGGTGAAAAAGGGCGAAGTGCGCCTGGGGGTGATCGTGCGCACCCGCAAGCCGATCCGCCGGCCGGACGGCTCGACCCTGCGTTTCGACACCAACGCCGTGGTGCTGGTGGATGACAGCCTGAACCCGCTTGGGACGCGCATCTTCGGGCCGGTGGCCCGCGAACTGCGCGAGCGCAACTTCGCCAAGATCATCTCGCTGGCGCCGGAGGTGCTGTAGCCATGGGGGCCCACATGCATGTGCGCCGCAATGATGTCGTGCTGGTGTGCATCGGCCGCGACGCCGTCGGGAACAAGACGGGCAAGGTGCTGCAGGTGCTCTCCGGACGCGGGCGCGTGATTGTCGAGGGCGTCAACCTCGTCCACAAGGCGCTGCGGAAATCCCAGGAGCGGCCGCAGGGCGGGATCATCCGCAAGGAAGCCCCGATCGCCGCAGCCAACGTGATGTTGTATTGCCCGCACTGCAAGGACGGGGTCCGTGCGACCCGTGTGCGGCAGGAGAACGGCCGCCGCGTCCGCACCTGCAAGCGGTGCGGGCACATGTTCGACGGGTGATCGTATGGCCAGACTGCAAGACACATATCGCCGGGACATCGTGCCGGCCCTGCTTCAGCAGGGCGGATACCGCAACCCGATGCAGGTGCCGCGGCTCGTGAAGATCGTGGTCAACATGGGCATCCAGTCCACCGTCGACAAGGATGTCATCAAGACCCTCCTGCGCGACCTGGCGGCCATCAGCGGCCAGATGCCCGTGCTGCGCAAAGCCCGCAAGAGCATCGCCAACTTCAAGCTGCGCGAGGGGATGCCGGTGGGGGCGATGGTGACCCTGCGCGGCGCGCGGATGTACGAGTTTCTCGACCGTCTGGTGAACACCGTCCTGCCGCGTCTGCGCGACTTCCGCGGCGTGTCTCCCAAGGGATTCGACGGTCGCGGCAATTACACCCTCGGCCTGCGGGAGCAGACGGTCTTTCCCGAAATCGTCGCCGACGATGTCAAGAAGGTCCAGGGCATGCACATCACCGTCGTGACGACCGCGGTTACGGACGACGCCGCGCGCGAGCTGCTGCGCCGGCTGGGAATGCCATTCGCCGCCGCCGGAAACGCCACGCCTTAAGGGGAGGACCGTCGCTTGGCCAAATTGTCGCTCATGGTGAAAGCCGCCCGGCCGCCGAAGTTCAGCGCCCGCGCGTATACGCGCTGCCGGCGCTGCGGGCGCCCGCGGGCGGTTTTCCGCAAGTTTCAACTGTGCCGTCTGTGTTTCCGGGAACTGGCCTCGGTGGGGCAGATCCCGGGCGTGGTCAAGGCCAGCTGGTAGAGGGCGCGCATCCCCATGAATCAGACCGACCCGATTAGCGACCTGCTGACCCGCCTGCGCAACGCCAACCGCGTGCGGGCCGCGGTCGTCGAGCTGCCGCACTCGCGCCTCAAGGAGGCCGTCGTCCAGCTCCTGAAGCGCGAGGGCTTCCTCCAGGATTTCACCGCCGAGGGCGGTGGAGCCCGCAAGCTGCTGCGAATCTACTTGAAGTACGACGCCGACCGCCAGCCGGTGATCCGCAGCCTGCGGCGCGTCAGCAAGCCGGGCTTGCGGCGCTATGTGGCGGTCGCTGACCTCCGCCCGGTGCGGGGCGGCACCGGACTCGCGATTATCAGCACCTCGGCGGGGCTGATGACCGATACCGAAGCGCGGCGCAAGCGCGTTGGCGGCGAGTGGCTTTGCACGGTGTGGTAAGGCGCGTCGCCGCCGCGCCCGCGGCGCGACGCCCCATGACAAGAAGGAGAGCCGGGACGATGTCGAGAATCGGACAGCAACCGATCCCCATTCCCGGCGGTGTCGAGGTCCGTGTGAACGGCGCCGTCCTGGAGATTAAGGGACCGAAGGGCGCGTTGTCGCGCACCTTGCCGCCCGGCCTGACGGCCGCGGTAGACCGGGGCCAGCTGCGGATAGCGCCCGTTGCCGGCGCATCCGTCAGCGCCCTGCACGGCCTAACGCGGCGACTGGCCGCCAACATGATCGAGGGGGTGACCCGCGGCTACGGACGCGATCTCGAAATCCAGGGCGTCGGGTTCAAGGCCGCCCTGCAGGGGCGGACCCTGTCGTTCAGCCTCGGCTTTGCCGGCCCGAAAGTGCTGGCCGTTCCGGCCGGCCTCGACGTCAAGGTGGCCGACGGCGTGCTGGTGACCGTCACGGGGGCCGACAAGCAAGCGGTGGGCGACCTGGCAGCCAGGATTCGGAGCCTCTTTCCCGCCGAACCCTACAAGGGCAAGGGCATCCGCTACAAGGGCGAATACGTGCGGCGCAAAGCCGGCAAGACGGTGGCGTAACGCTATGAAGCTCACTAATAGAATCGCGTATCGCGCCCGGCGTCATCGTCGCTTGCGCCAGAAGATTACGGGCACGGCCGATCGGCCGCGGATGTGCGTGCACATCAGCAACCGGCACATGCGGGTGCAGTTCATCGACGATGTCAAGGCCGTCACGCTGGCGGCCCTCTCCACGGAAAGCAAGCAACTCGCCGGCCCGAACAACCGGGCCACGGCCCAGCGGCTGGGCGCCAAGGCGGCCGAACTGGCTCTGGCCAAGGGCATCCGCCGCGCGGTCTTCGATCGCGGCGGCCGCCTGTACCGCGGGCGTGTCCAGGCGATCGCCGAGGCGGCGCGCAGCGCCGGGATCACATTATGAATGCGCACCCCCATCGCAAGGGCCGGTCGAACGAAGCCGGGCTCGACGACGAGAACCGCTCCTCGGAACTGGAAGAATACGTGCTGGACGTCAAGCGCTGCTCCAAGGTGGTCAAGGGCGGCCGGCGCATGAGTTTCAGCGCCGTCGTTCTGGTCGGCGACCACGCCGGGCGCGTGGGTTACGGGCTCGGCAAGGCCAACGAGGTGGCCGACGCCATCCGCAAGGGCGGCGAGTATGCCCGCAAGCACATGGTGCGCGTCAAGCGCTGCGGCACCACGATTCCCCATGAAGTCATCGGCAAGTTTTCCGCCTCGCGCGTGCTGCTGAAGCCGGCCGTGGACGGCACGGGAGTGATCGCCGGCGGCGGCGTGCGGGCGGTGCTGAACCTGGCCGGCATTCACAACGTGCTGGCCAAGTCGCTCGGCAACTGCAACAAGTGGAACGTGGTCCACGCCACGCTTGCCGCCCTCCAGCAACTGCGCTCCAAACAGGAGTCGGATGCCCTGCGCGGCATTGGCGCGCTGGCGCCGGCGCCGTGAGCGCGTTCGCCCGGGAGACCGCGGAAAGGAACATGGCCGCCATGACGACGACCCTCCAGACACTCCGCCAAACGCCGGGGGCCCGGCGGCCCAAAATGCGCGTCGGCTGCGGGCGCGGCTCCGGAAAGGGCAAGACCTGCGGCCGCGGCCACAAGGGCCAGTACGCGCGGTCCGGCCACAAACACAAGCCCGGGTTCGAAGGCGGGCAGATGCGCCTATTGCGCCGCATTCCCAAGCGCGGCTTCAACCGTCCCGACCCGCGGCGTTTCCGTCTGGTGGCCCTGCCGCGCCTGAACCGTTTCGAGGACGGCAGCGAGGTGACGCCCGCCGTGCTCGAAGCCGCCGGGCTGATCCGGCCAGGACGCGAAGGCGTCAAAATCCTTGGCGGCGGCCCCCTGCAGAAACGGCTGCGCGTCAAGGCCCAGGCCTTCAGCGCCAGCGCCCGGGAGGCGATTGTCAAGGCCGGCGGCACGGCCGACCAGGAGACCTGACCCGCTCATGCTGTCCGCGTTCATCAACTCGTTCAAAGTCGAGGAGCTCCGCCGGCGGATTCTCTTCACCCTCGGCTTGGTGTTTCTCTGCCGCCTCTTGAGCGTCGTGCCGACTCCCGGGGTGAGCGCCGCCGAGTTGCAGGCGCTGGTCCAGCGGATTTCCAGCCAGGTCGGCGGCGGGTTGCTCGGCCTGGTCGATCTCTTCAGCGGCGGCGCCATGAGCAACTGCGCCGTCGGCGCGCTGGGGATCATGCCCTACATCAGCGCGTCGATCATCCTGCAGTTGATGACCGCCGTGGTGCCGGCCCTCGAACGCCTGGCGCGCGAGGGCGACGTCGGGCGCCAGAAGATCAGCCAATACACCCGCTACTTGACCCTCGGGCTCTGCGTGGTCCAGGGGTACTTCATGGCCGTCGCCCTCCAGAACCCTTCCGCGCTCTTCGGGCGCGAACTGGGCGAGATCGTCAGCATGCAGTCGGTCTGGGGATTCCGGCTGCTGACGGTGGTGACGATGACCACCGGCACCATGGCGATGATGTGGCTCGGCGAACAGATCACCCAGACGGGCATCGGCAACGGCATCTCCCTGATCATCACCATCAACATTATCAGCCGGCTGCCGGGCGCCGTCCAGGCGACCCTGCGCATGTTCCGCCCTGCCGGCGGGGGGGAGGCCCAGTTCAATGTCTTCCACCTGGCGGGGTTGCTGCTGATGATGGTCCTGGTGGTCGCCGGCACGATCGCCGTGACCCAGGCGCAGCGCAAAATCCCGGTGCAGTACGCCAAGCGCGTCGTCGGCCGCAAGGTCTATGGCGGGCAGAGCACCTATATGCCCTTGCGGATCAACTACTCCGGCGTCATGCCGATCATCTTCGCCCAGGCAATCCTGATGTTTCCCCAGAAGATTTTCGACATGCTGCCGGGGGAATTCTTCAAGCACCTCGGCGTCGCCTTCCGCATGGAGCGGCCGCTGTACCTGGTGCTCTACGCCCTGATGATCCTGTTCTTCTCCTACTTCTGGGTCGCCACCGTGTTCAACCCCGTGCAGATCGCCGACGACCTCAAAAAGGCCGGCGGCTATGTCCCGGGCATCCGTCCCGGCACCCCGACGGCCGAGTTTCTCGACCGCACCATGACCCGGATCACGCTGGCCGGCGCCGTCTTCCTGACGGTGATCGCCGTGATCCCGACCCTGATGGCGCGCCACTTCAGCATTCCCTGGATCGTGGCGTCCTTCTTCGGCGGCACCAGTCTCCTGATCATCGTCGGCGTGATGCTCGACACGATGCGGCAGGTGGAATCGCACCTGATCATGCGGCATTACGACGGGTTCCTCAAAAAGGGTAAACTCCGCGGGCGGCGCTGAGTCTATGAGTATCCGGGCCGTGGTATTGCTGGGCGCGCCGGGCGCGGGGAAAGGCACGATGGCCGAGGCCGTCTGCGCCGCCGGTCCGTGGATGCATCTGTCGACCGGCGACATGCTGCGGGACGCCGTCCGCGCCGGCACGGAGGTGGGACGCGCGGCGGCGCGGGCCATGGAACGCGGCGCCCTCGTGCCGGACGACGTGATCCTGGGTCTGGTGAACGACCGCCTTGCCGCCGGTCCGGCGGACGCCCAATACCTCTTCGACGGGTTTCCCCGCACGCTGGAGCAGGCCCGTATGCTTGACGCCGCCTTTGGACGCGACGGCGCCCGTCTCGAACGGGTGCTGCTGCTGGAGGTGCCGCGCGAGGTTTCGGAGATGCGGTTGAGCGGGCGCCGGGTCTGCGGGGCCTGCGGCGCCACCTACCACCTGATCAACCTGCCGCCTCGGGCGCCCGGTGTCTGCGACCGCTGCGGTGGGCGACTGGAACAGCGCCCCGACGATAGCCCCGAGACGGTCGGTCGGCGCTGGGACGTGTTTCATCGGCAGACGGCCGGATTGATCGCCTACTACGAGCAGCGCGGCGTGCTGGCGCGGATCGACGCCTCCGGCGCGCGCGACCGGACGGTGGCGGCGGTCCTGGATCGGTTGCCATGATCCCGATCAAGAGTTCGGCGGATCTGGCCGCCATGCGCGTCGCCGGACGCATCGCGCGCCAGATCTGCGAGGCACTGGCCGCGCGGGTCAGCCCGGGCATCACGACGGCCGACCTCGATGCCTTGGCCGACGATCTGATGCGGCGGCATGGCGTGCGGAGCGCGTTCCGGGGGTACCGGCGGTATCCCGGGACCGTGTGCGTGTCGGTCAACGAGGAGGTAGTCCACGGCGTGCCCGGCCCTCGTCGCATTGCCATGGGTGATAATGTCAGCCTGGACGTGGGCGTGGTCGCCGATGGGTATTACGGCGACACCGCCATGACGGTCATGGTCGGCGTCACCGATCCGGATGTGGTTCGGCTCGTGAACGTGGCCGAGGATGCCCTGGCGGCCGGCATCGCGCAGGCCCGGGCGGGACGGCGGTTGTCGGACATCTCGCACGCCATTGAGCAGACGGCCGTGGCGGCGGGATTTTCGGTGGTGCGCGAGTTCGTCGGGCACGGGATCGGACGGCACATGCACGAGGAGCCGCAGATTCCGAATTTTGGGCCGCCCGGCCAGGGCCCCCGCCTCGATCCGGGGATGACCTTGGCCATCGAGCCGATGATCAACCTTGGCGGCCCGGAGGTGTCGGTGCTCGCGGACGGCTGGACGGTGGTGACGCGCGACCGGCGGCCGTCCGCGCACGTCGAGCACACGGTCGCGGTGGGCGAGGGCCCGGCGGAGATTCTTACCAGGGCGGACGCGCCGCAAACCGCGAAAAACTCTTGACGAAGACAGGAAGCAACTGATAGTAATGCAACTTCGGCCGCATGGCAGGTGTGTCCGGACGGTGGAGACGACCGATGAAAGTCAGAAGTTCCGTGAAGCGGATGTGCGAGCGCTGCAAAATCGTGCGGCGCAAGGGGATCGTCCGGGTGATCTGCGACAATCCGCGGCACAAGCAGCGGCAGGGATAGGAGCGCCTTCATGCCCAAGATTCTAGGCATTGATATTCCCGGCAAGAAGCGGATCGAATACTCGCTCCGCTATATCTACGGCATCGGGCTGACGCGCGCCCAAACCATCGTGCGTCGGGCGCAGATCGACCCCGGCAAGCGGGCCGACGATCTGACGGGCGAGGACATCACCAAGATCACCAACCTGCTCCAGGAGGGCTATGTCCTGGAAGGCGATTTGCGGCGCGAGGTGGCCCAGAATATCCGCCGGCTGATCAGCATCGGATCGTACCGCGGCCTGCGCCATCGCAAGGGGTTGCCGGTGCGCGGGCAGCGCACGCATACCAATGCGCGCACGCGCAAGGGCGTCCGCAAGACGGTGGGCGTCGTCCGCGGCAAAGAGGCCCGCAGCCAGGCCAAGGCCGCACCCGCCTCGGCGGCGGCGGCACCGGCGCCGGCCAAAGCGTAAGACTCCTGCAACCGGACACCCGCGACAAGGACACCGCACGTATGGCAAGCGACCCGAAAGAGACTTCCCCAGAGCCGGTCCCGACTCAGCCGGCGGGCGAAGCGCCCCGCGAGCGCACGGCGCCGCATCCGAAGGCCGCCGAGGGCAAGAAGACTGATGGCAAGAAGGGCGACGGCAAGGCCGCCGATGGCAAGAAGGCGGCCGAGGGCAAGGCCGCCGATGGCAAGAAGGCCGACGACGGCAAGGCGGCCGAGGGCAAGAAGGCCGACGACGGCAAGGCGGCCGAGGGCAAGAAGACTGACGACGGCAAGGCGGCGCGCGCCAAGCCGACCCGCACGGTCTCCACGGGCATTGTCCATATCAACGCCACCTTCAACAACACGCAAGTCTCGATCACGGATACGCGCGGCCAGGTGCTGGCTTGGAGCAGTTCCGGCCGGATGGGATTTCGCGGGACGCGCAAAAGCACGGCCTATGCCGCCACCGTCGTGGCCCAGGAAGCCGCCCGTCAAGTGGCCTCGTATCGCATGCAGGAAGTCGAAGTCCGCGTGCAGGGTCCCGGTGCCGGGCGCGAATCGGCCGTACGGGCCCTGCAGTCAGCCGGGTTGAACGTCACCCTCATCCGGGACGTGACGCCGATTCCGCACAATGGCTGCCGGCCGCGCAAGCGGCGCCGGGTCTAGGCGCGCCCGCGGCGGGCGCAAACAGTCGAGCGGCAGGACGTACCAAGGGAGAGCAGGCATGGGACGCTATAGCGGGCCGGTTTGCCGGTTGTGCCGTCGGGAAGGGGTCAAGCTCTTCCTGAAGGGCGACCGGTGCACCATGGCCAAGTGCGCGATTGACAGGGGGCGGGCCGTGCCTGGGATGCATGGCTCAAGGCGCAGCAAGGCCTCCGATTTTTCCCGGCAGTTCCGCGAAAAGCAGAAGTTGCGCCGGTTTTACGGCTTGCAGGACGGCCAGTTCCGCGTGTTTTTCGGGCGGGCGGCGCGCGTCCGCGGCATCACCGGCGAGACGCTCCTGCAGATGCTCGAGATGCGTCTGGACAACCTCGTCTACCGATTCGGCCTGGCGCCCTCGCGGCCGGCCGCCCGCCAGTTCGTGCTGCACCAGCACGTGACCGTGAACGGCCGCCGCGCCGACGTGCCCTCGATCGTGCTGAAGGCCGGCGACCGCGTGCAGGTCCGCGACCGCCCGCAGAGCCGCGAGCAGGCCAAGCGCTGGCTCGACGCCTACGAGGGCAAGGCGCTCTCCCCGTGGCTGGCGTTCGACCGGTCGACGTTTTCCGGGGAAGTGCTGCATGTTCCCACCCGGGACGAAATCAGTCCTTTCGTCAACGAGCAGCTAGTCGTCGAATTGTGCTCCAAGTAACAACCCGGCGACGTGCCGGGGCGGGCCGACGCGCGCCCGCCGGCCCGCCGGAAGGACCGCGGGCGGCCCGGCATCGCCCGCAGAGAAGGACCGGTTCATGACAGTTAAAATTGGTCGTTTCGAGATGCCGAAACGGGTCGCGAAGGACGAGGCCAGCGCGACCAAGACCTATGCGCGATTCGCGGCCGAGCCGCTGGAATCCGGCTACGGGCACACCATCGGCAACTCCCTGCGGCGTGTTCTGCTGTCCTCGCTCGAGGGCGGCGCGATCTCGGCGGTCCGGATCGAGGGGGCCTTCCACGAGTTCTGCGCCGTGAACGGCGTCGTCGAGGACGTCAGCGACGTGATCCTCAACCTGAAGAAAGTGCTGCTGCGGCTCTACAGCCGCGAGCCGCGCAAGGTCCGCATCAAGGCCAAGGGGCCCGGCGAAGTGACCGCCGCCAACATCGAGACGGACCCGTTCGTCGAGGTCCTCAACCCGGCCCACTATATCGCCACCCTGGCCGAGGACGGCAAGTTCGAGGCCGAGCTCGAAGTCACGCTTGGCCGCGGCTTCGTGCCCGCGGAATGGAAGCAGCGGCCCGACCGCGAGATCGGCATCATTCCGATCGATTGCATCTATTCCCCCGTGCGCCGGGTGAATTACACGGTCGAAAACGTGCGCGTCGGCCGGCGCACCGATTACGAAAAACTGGTCATCGAGATCTGGACCGACGAGCGCATGTTGCCCGACGACGCCATGATCCGCGCCGCCGCCATCCTGCGCCATCACCTGGACGTGTTCGTCAACTACGACGAGGACCTGATCGAGTTCGAGCAGACGGAAAAGACTCTCGACCAGAGTCGCGAGGAACTGCGCAAGAAGCTCGGCATGAGCGTCAATGAGATCGAGCTCAGCGTGCGCGCGGCGAACTGTCTGAACAACGCCAACATCTTGACGGTCGGGGAACTGGCCCAGAAGAGCGAGGCCGAAATGCTGAAGTACCGCAATTTCGGCAAGAAATCCCTGCAGGAAATCCAGCAGAAAATGAGCGAACTGGGATTGTCCCTGGGCATGAAGTTCGATGCCGATCTGCTGCCCGCGCGCGCGGCGATGTCGGCCGCGGCGCCCGCGGCGGCCAAGAAGGACGCGTAATCCCGGATCTCCCGGCGGCGGCGAGCGACCGGACAAGGAAGGCGCCATGCGACATCACGTGGTCTCGACAACCTTCGGAACCTCCTCGGCCCATCGGCGTGCTTTGCTGGCCGGGCTGGTCTGCAGCTTGCTCGAGGAAAAACGCATCGTCACGACGCTTCCGCGCGCCCGCGCGGCGCGCCAACTGGCGGAACGCCTGGTGACGCTCGCCCGCCGCGGGACGCTGGCGGCGCGGCGCCGCGCCATTGCCCGCCTGCGGCGGCCGGCCGCCGTCCGGGTGCTCTTCGACCAGGTGGCGCCCCAATGCGCGGGGCGCGCCGGCGGCTATACCCGCATCGTCAAGACCGGCGACCGCCGCGGCGACGGCGCTCCGCTCGCGATCCTCGAATGGGTCGCCATCGCGCCGGTCGACAAGAAGAAGAAGGCGCCGGCGTCCAAGGACGAAGCCAAGGCCGGCGGCGGATAGCCGGCGCGGCGCGAGCGGCGGTCGTCCCGCTGTTCAGGGGCAAGGCCATGCCGAAATACCGCTATACGGCAACCGACGCGCAGGGGCGGGAAACCTCCGGGATCCTGGAGGCCGCCAGCAAACCCGCGGCCATCGTCAAGTTGCGCGGGCAGGGCCTGACCCCCGCCGCGAGCGAGGAA
>CAZEVX010000013.1:17196-27784 GCA_964515705.1 uncultured Verrucomicrobiota bacterium
GCCGTCCGCCGCGCCCCGGCGCGCCGCGCCGGGCGCCGCCCCCAAGGCCGGCGGCCTCAATATGACGCTCTCCATCCCGATGCCCAGGTTCCTGCGGCGTCGGGTGGCCTCGAAACAGCTGATGACGTTCACGCGGCAGCTGGCCACGCTGATCGACGCCCGCGTGCCGCTGTTGCGGGCGCTCCAGATTCTGGGCAAGCAGGAGCGCGCCCGCGGTCTGCGCGAGATCATCGGCGAACTCTGCGATTCGGTCGAGGGCGGCAGCACCTTCGCCGAGGCGCTCGCCCAACACCCGCGCGTCTTCGACAAGCTGTTCGTCAACATGGTCCGCGCGGGCGAAATCGGCGGCGTCCTGCAACTGACGCTCAACCGCTTGACCGAGTTCATCGAAAAGGCCCAGAAGATCAAGACCCGCGTGCGCGGGGCAATGGTCTACCCGATCGTCGTGCTCTGCATGGCGCTCGGGATCACGGCCTTCCTGATGATTGTGATCATTCCCAAGTTCACGGAGATCTTCCGCGAACTCCTGCAGGGCAAAGGGTTGCCGGCCATCACGCAGTTCGTGATCACGGCCAGCGAGACGGTCGTCAACCGCTACCCGCTGGTGCTCGGCGTGATCGCGGGGGTCTTCGTCCTCATCAAGCTCTTCGGCCGCACCCGGTTCGGCCGCTACGAACTGGATAAAATCCGGCTGAAGGCCCCGATCTTCGGGCCGCTGGTGCTGCGCGTCAGCCTCTCGCGCTTCACCCGCACGCTGGGCACCCTGCTGACCTCGGGTGTCCAGATTTTACAGGCCCTCACGATCGTCAAGGACACCGCCGGCAACGAGGTCATCGCCCAGGCCGTGCAGTCGGTCCACGACAGCATCAAGGAGGGGGAAACGATGGCGGCGCCGCTCGAGACGGCCCGCGTCTTCCCGCCCATGGTTGTCAGCATGATCGCCGTTGGCGAGGAAACCGGCCGCCTGCCGGACATGCTCATCAAAATCGCCGATGCCTACGACACCGAGGTCGACGCTGCTGTCGACGCCCTGACCTCGATCATCGAGCCGATCCTGATCATCTTCTTGG
This sequence comes from uncultured Verrucomicrobiota bacterium, assembly GCA_964515705.1. Lineage (GTDB taxonomy): Bacteria > Verrucomicrobiota > Kiritimatiellia > JAAZAB01 > JAAZAB01 > CAZEVX01. The sequence goes on from CAZEVX010000013.1 coordinate 18,267, forward strand.
CCGTGATCGTCGGGACGATCGTCATCGCCATGTTCATGCCGCTGATCGACATCGTCTCGAGCCTGCGCTGACGGGCGCCGGCGGGGACGCGGCTGCCGGGTCGGGAACTCCGGCCTGCAACGGGCATGGCGTCGGCTCGCTGCCCAATCGCCAACGGGCAGGCCGAGATCGCCGGGCGGAATCGTGGACGGCGCCCCGGGACGTTCAGGCCCGCGTACCGGTCCCCGCGGTCCGCGCTGTAGACCGCGTGCCCCCACACGGCGCCAGGCCATCTTGTCGGGACGGCGCGTTCCCGCCGCGGTCGCGGGGAGGAAATCCAGGCTTACCAGGTGGCGTTGACGATCGGCAGCACCGGCGTCACGTTGTGGATCGCCAGGTTCAGGACGCCGACTTGCAGGCCGTCCAGGTCGCGGCAGAAGTTGATCAGCCCGAACTGGAACCCGGTCAGCGAGCCGGTCAGGTTGACGCCGCCCCACTGGACGCCGTTGACGCTGCCGGCATAGTTGACGCCCAGCAGCGGCAGGACGGCCTGCGCGCCGTTGACGGCGCCCATGCCGAGATTGACGCCGACGGCGGTGGCTTGGGCGCCGTTCACGTCGTTGAGCGCAAAGGCGATGCCGAGGGCCGAAAACTGGCCGCCGGTGACCTGGTCGAACGCGCCGTTCAGCCCGATGCCGGTGACCTGGGCGTCGGCCGCGGCCATCGTCCAGTTGGCGCCAATGCCCGCGTACTGGGCGCCCAGGACGCTGCCGTCGGCATAGTTGAGGCCGATGCCGCAGAGCTGCTTGTCGGCCGCATCGAGCGAGAGGTTCATGCCGATGACGTCCACCTGGCCGGCGTTCACCGGACCCATCGCGAAGTTCAGGCCGATGCCGACCCCCTGCAGGTCGGCGGCATCGCCCGCGCCGTTGGCCCCGATGCCCGCCAGTTGCGCCCCGTTGGACTTGTCGCCGGCCCAGTTGGCGCCGCCGCCCACGATCTGGTTGTCGGCGTCCTCGCCGGCGAAGTTCAAGCCGAGGAGCGCCGCCTGCCCGCCGTCATGGCGCCCGAGGACCAGGTCCAGGCCGGCGGCGGTGATCTGCCAGCCGCCGTCCTGGCCGGAGGTGAAGTTGACGCCGACGGGCGCCAACTGCATGCCCTGGAGGTTGTCGAGGCAGACATTGCCCAGCCCGATCTGCAAGGCCTTGGCCTCGCCTTCGACGATGTTGACCGCCCCGATCTGCGCCCCGCGCAGCGTCCCCATCAGGTCGTTCACCAGGCCGATGTCCATGCCGACGAGGTGGTCGTTCAGGCCGTAAATCAGGTTCAGCCGCAGGCCGTGAATCGAGGCGTCCATCGGCTGGATCTGAATCGGCGTTACCAGCGCCAGGTTGAACGGCGCCACGTTGACCGGGACGTCGGCGGCCGCGGGCGCTTGCCCCTGGCCGCTCGCCGCCAGGCCGACCAGGATCGAAACGACGAACACGACGACTGCCTTGTTCATGGGGTCCTCCCGTGACGTGATGCCGTTACATGGCCCCGGCGTTCGCCGGCGAACGGACACTTCCACCGTTGGGTGGTGTTTGACATGCTTGCCCGTAAAATGCAAGCACCATTTGCAGGGGGCTACCCGCCGCGAATCCTGGGCCAGGCGCCGCGGATGCTGCCCGGATGGAAGACGATCGCCGCCTGTTCCAGAGCGTTGCGGAGGGCGTCGTTGGCCCCCCGGAAGAGCGCGCCGTCCGGCGTCATGACGCATGCGCCGACATGATCTTCAGGCAATAGCGCCGCGGTGTCAGTGGCCTCCCGCAGCATCGTGCGCCATGTCCGGCCCAGTGCGACCATGTCCGGCGCCGGTCCCTCGAAGGCCAGCGTCTCAAAGTCCTGCTGCGTGTAGTGCGCCGAGCGCGAGGCCTGTTCCAGGATGAATGCCGGGCTGAGCCCCGGGTCTTTTCCCGAAGTCGCCCACACGAGGCACCCGAAGGGCTGCAGCCGGGCGTGGCAATGGATGATGTCCACCCAGTCCCTGACCTCGGCCCGGCCGACGAGGGCCATCACCTTGTTGGTCGCCAGATCGAAGGGATGCAGGGCCAGCCCGAAATCAGGATGCGCGACCAGCGGGAAAAAACGGAAGGCGCTGTCCTGGACCCACTGCAAGATCACGCCCTCCGCATCCGCCAGCACTTCGGCTTCCACGAACGCTGGAAATTGGCGCGTCGGCCGCACGTCGTATCCCGCGCGGACCAGCGTTTGCCGATCCGCTTCCCAAGCGGCCAACACGGCTTCCGCCGTATCGTGAAACAGATCGAGGTCGCGGGACACGCGGGGCGAAGCCAGGAGTTCGTTGAGGGCGGCGCCTCCGGCGACATACCGTTCGCCGTTCGCAATCCGTTCCGCCGCCAGGAGACGGCAGATGCGGCGCTGGTGTCCGGTCAAAGGCATTGCATCAGTTTCCGGGCGCGCACATAAGTCGCGCGATCCCCATGCCGGGCCAGCAGGGTCAGGCAGCGCGAGAGTTCCGCGCGGGAATGGGGGGAAAAATCCGGGCGCATGAACCAGCCGCAGCGCAGACGGTGCCGTTCCCATAGCGCCCGTGTCTGTTCGCGTACATCCGCGGGCGCCGCTGGCGGGCGGCGATGGGTTGAAGGGCTCATGACTGGTGCTCAACATAAACAAAGCCTTGGCGATTGGCAAGCCCTGTGCGGTCGCCCCGATGTGCGGGAGTTGCGCTTGTCCGCGGTCACTCCCGGCACGATCCGTGCGGGGAAACGGCTCAGCGCAGCTTCGCCCTCCAGGTGGAGTCGTCAAGGAACGCATGCACGATGACCGACGGGAGGAATTGGAGGGCGAGGCTCCCGCCTACGCGGCGCGTCAAGCCGCCGCTACGGTGCGCATGGCGCCGAGCCGCAGGCGCACGGTCTGGCGCCTGACTGGGCAAAAGGAGCAGGCGCAACTCCCGCAGTTTTTGGGGTCGGGCAGGCGCGAAACGCCGGCGTTTCCGGGACCATGCGGGTGGGCTGCGCGCGCCGTCGCACGGCCGGGATTGCTTGCCGTCAGCCGGGATTCAGCGTCCCGCGCGCCCGGCGGCGCCAGGCGGTGGGCGTCAGGCGCGTGTGCCGCTTGAAGGTCCGGTTGAACTGCTGGATGCTCCCGAACCCGCAGGCGAAGGCGATCTCGGAACAGGTCTGGCGCGTCTGGACCAGGCGGTCGCAAGCGCGCGCCAGGCGCAGGTCCCGCAGATAGGCGTGCACGGTCGTGCCGACGGCGGCCTTGAACGTGCGCCCCAGGTGCCGCACGGAGACGCGCAGCGCCTGCGCCGCGGCCGCCAGCGTCACGGGCTCGGCGGCATGGTCCTGCAGGTAGCGCCGGGCCCGTTCCGGGAGCGCCTGGCCGGCCGTGCCGCGCCGCGCTTGCAGGTGCATGATCTGGGTCGCGAACAGGTTCAACAACAGCAGCACGTCCCGCTGCCGGTCCTTCGGCAGCCAGCGGGATTGCAGGAAGAGCGGCTTCAGCAGGGCCGCGCGGCGCGCCGGCAGGCCCAGCCGGCGCAATGCCGAGCGCGTGTGCCGCCAGTCGCGCGGGGAGGGCGGATGGTCGAGAATCTGGCCGCTGAGCATCACGGCCACCAGGGTCTGGTTTGCCAGGATCGGCAGCGCGAACTCCCGCAGGCCGGCATGGCAGCGGTAGGCCAGCGGCAGTCGGGTCTTCCGCACCTGCTCCAGCGCCAGGCGATCGGACCGCAGGCAGGCGGCGTAGGTCAGCGGCCGGCATTGCATCGCGGCGCAAAACCGGTTGACCCGCCCGTGCCGGCCGGACGGAATAAAATTTTGCCCGTCGGCCGAGAGCAGGCCGATATTCAGCCCGAAGAGACGCCACATCAGCCGGAACAGGCTGCGCCAGGCCGGCAGCCGCGCCAGGGCCGCGAACGACGCCGCCGGCGTCTCCGCGGCCGGCGGCTCCAGGCTCCGAATGGCAGGCATGCTCTACAGCCTACATCGGCCGCGCCATGATGTCCAGAAATGCGTATGGTTTTGGCAGGATTTGAGTAGGCGGCGGGCGGCCGGACGTCTATCATGGGGTTCTAAAGGAGCATTCTCATGCAATCTACGGCATCGCTACGCGGCGGCTCGGCCGGCACGGCCTGGGCGGCCACACCGGCGTCCGCCCGGCCCTACGTCCCCCTGGCGCTCGGCAACGGCACCGATTGCCTCGTGATCGGATTCACGGGCTCGATGTGCAACAGCCGCGGGCACGACGAGCAGCACCAGGGGCTGCTCCCCGGCTGGTACAAGGCCGCGCACCGCGTCTACTATATCCCGGCCGCCGTCCGGCGCACCAGCCTGCTCGAAGTCAATCCGGGAATCGAGACCGGGAATGCCAGCCCCGTCATCCAGGCGGGCTACGCCGTGCGCGTGGATGGGGAAATGGCCGGCGTTACGGATTACCGCCAGACGTTCGACCCGCGCCGGGCGACGGTCACGACCCGGGTCATGCTCCGCGATGTCGAGATCGAGGTGACCGCCTGGCTCACGGACGATTCGGTCTGGGTCGAACGCCTGCGCTGCCTGCGGGTCCCCGCCAACAAGGCCGTTTCCCTGTCCTTTTTCCTGCGGTCGTATGTCGAGCCCCACCTGGGAGGGCTGACCGTCGTGCGGCAGTCGGTGCTCACGGTCCGCCCGCGGCCGCGCGACGGCGCCCTGGCGTTCCGGTACCGCCTCGCGCCCAACGAGGCTGTCGGCAGCGGCTGCCTGTGGACCGTCCCGGCCGCCCGGGTCGGCGTCCGCACGCTGGAGTTTGACGCGCTCCACCGCGGGTTCGAGGTGACGCGGTTCCTCTGGGCCGTGGACGACGCGCCCGGAACGGCCAGCCGCCCGGCGGCGCTGCCGGCCCTGTGCCGCCGGGTAAGGGCGGTGTCCCCGGCGCGCCTGCGGCAGGCCCACCGGCGGACCTGGGATGAATTCAGCGGGCGTTCGGCCATCCGCGTTCCGGACCCCGTGTGCCAGGGGCTCTACGACTTCAGCCTGTACTGGATGCGCGCCAACCAGTACCCCGTCAACGGGTCGCTGAACCTGGGGCCGTTCCCCTGCCACTGGGGCGGCGGCTGCAACGCGATCCCCGACGCCTGGAGCATGCAGCGGGCGCTGCTGGGCAGCAACCACCTCGCCGAAAGCCGGCGGCTGCTCGACTGGTACCGGTTCCGCATGCCGCGGGCGCGCGCGGTGGCCCGCGCCCTGGGCCGGCCGGGCGCGCGCCTCTGCTATTTCGCCTCGGCCGCCGGCCAGGATTACCACGCCGACCCGGAAAAGATCCGCACCGAGAAGATCGGCGCCAACGCCAAGGCCTGCTACAGCTTCTACGACCACTGGGCGATCGGCGGCCGCGACGACGGGATTGGGGAGTCGCTCGCCATCATGCGCGAACTGCTCGACCACGCCGTCGCGGTGGCGATCGTCGAACGCGAGGACCGCGCCTATATCGGCGTCAGCAAGCCCTCCTACGAGGGCAAGCACGACGTCACCAACGATTCCGTGATCTCGATCTGGATGGAGCGGGCGCTGCGCGGCTACTGCGAGATGGCCGCGGCCGCCGGGCAGCCGGCCCCCGAGGCCTACCGCCGCATCGCCGCCAAGCTGCCGGTCGGGCGCCGCGAAAATTACCGCGACGGCGTCCTGCTGCCGTTCCGCGACGCCAAGTTCTCCGGGGGCGACGCCATTATCGGTCACCTCTTCAACCTGCCGGAGGGGATCGATCGGAAATCCGTGCGCCACGCGATCGGCCGCCGCCGGACAACGCGGAGCGACGATTCGAATGGCTACATCGGGAACATCCTCGAGTGGTCCTGGTCGCCGATGTGGCGGGCGATAATCTACAGCCACTGGGGCCAGTCACGCCGCGCCTTCGCCGATCTCGTGCGCGCCCCGCGCACGGCCAGCGCGCTGGGGGCAATCCCGGAAAAAATCCGTCTGGACGGGTACCCGGTCAACTACGGCTACACCTCCGCGCACGCCTACTACCTCTGGGCCGTGCAAAACGCCCTCTGCCACGACCGGCCGGGCGGCGCCCTGGCGCTGCTCCCCGGGCTGGACGGGACCTGGTCGGACCTGGCCTTCGACCGGCTGCGGATGATCGGCGGGCTGCTGGTCTCGCTGCGGGCGGTCCGCGGCCGCGTGCGCCGCGTGGTCCTGCGCAATGACGGCGCCCGGCCCCTGCGCCGGCGCCTGGTCTGGAACCCGCGCTACGCCGCCCCGGCGGTCCGGGACATTGCCCTGCGGCCCGGTGAAACCCTGGCAATCAACGGGTAGGGGCGCCGGCCCGCCCGGGCCGGCGGCCATGTCATGAACACGCTGGCGGGAGCATTGCTGATGATGGCGACGGCCGGAACCCTCGCGAACGGCGGCGGCGCAGGCGCCGGAATGCCCCGCGTCCTGCTCCTCGGCGACTCGATTTCGCTCGGGTATACCCCGCCCGTGCGCCGTGCCTTGGCGGGCGCGGCCGAGGTGGTGCATCCCCCCGACAACTGCCAGCACACGGCCTTCGGCCTCGAACACCTCGAGGCCTGGCTGGGCGCCGGCCGCTGGGATGTGATCCATTTCAACTTCGGCATCCACGACACCCATTTGCTGGACGCGCGCGGAGCGCTCGTGACGGATGCGCCGGCCGTCCCGCCGACTGCCGTCCGCATCCGCCATACGCCCGAGCAGTACCGGGCCAACCTGGAACGCATCGTCGACCGCCTCGAACGGACGGGCGCCGCCCTGGTCTGGGCCAGCTCGACCCCGGTGCTCCACCGCGCCGGCGAGCGCCTGGACGTCATCCCCGCCTATAACCGGGTCGCCGCCGACCTCATGGCCGCGCGTGGGATCGCTGTCAACGATTTGTTCGGGTTCGTGATGCCGCACGTCAAGGAATGGCAGCGGCCGGATCGCTGCCACTTTACCGTGCCGGGGTACGAGCAGCTCGGCCGCCAGGTGGCGGACGCTATCCGGCGCGCCCTGGAGGAAAGACAGCCATGAGGCGCATCAAGCTGGCGGCGTGGACGGCAGTCTGCCTGGCCGCCTGGCGGGGCCTTGCCGCGCCGACCCCGTCGCCCGTCCCGGTCCCGGAACTGGCGGTCCCGCTCTGCGCGGCGCCGCCCCGGCTGGACGGCCGGCTCGACGACGCCTGCTGGGCCGCGGCGGCCTGCCTCACCAACCTGCACCTCGTGGGGACACCCGGCGCGGCGGCTGGCCGGCACACGGTCTGCGTCACCCGCGATCCGGCCTGGCTCTATGTCAGCTTCCGCGTGGTCCAGGCGGTGGCCGAGCGCAATCCCCCGACCTTCCGCAAGCACGACGAGGACATCCAGCGCGAGGATACCGTGCAGGTGTCCTTCGATCCCGGCACGGGCGGCGCGTTCTACTACCAGGTCCTGGTGAGCCCGGCCAACGTGCGCGCCGATTTCCGCATGACGCGCGCGAGCGGGCGCGACCGGGAAGGCTGGAACGCCCCCTGGCGCTCGGCGACGGCCGCCGATGACCGGGGCTGGACCGCGGAACTGGCGCTGCCGCTGGCGTTTCTCAAGGGCAACGGCGATCCCACCCGGGCGCGCTTCAACGCGCTGGTCAATGTCTTCGTGGTGCTGCGCGACGCCTGCGCCGCCCAGGTCGGCGTGCGCAGCGAGGAGTGGAGCTGGGCGCCGCTCGAGCGCCAGTTTGACGAGCCGGAGCGCTTTGGCCGTCTGCGCGGGCTGGATCGCGAACAGTTCCAGCCGGCGTTCCTGCCGTTCGTGACCTTGGCCGCGGTCGGACCGTACCGCGCGGCGGACGGCCGGTATGAGTACGACGTGCGGGCGGACCTGCGCGAGTTGGGCGGCGTCGGCGGAGACATCGGCTTGCGCCTCGAAGACCTGCCGGCGCAGGGGGCGGGACACACGGTCACCCAGTCCCTCACGCTCGCCGCCGGCGCCAGCCGCGCGGTCAGCCTAGCCGTGCCCGCGGACCTGCTCGGCGCCCGCGCGGCGGTCCTGAGCCTGGCCGACGCGGCGGGCGACGTCCGCCAGCGGATGCCGCTGGACGACACAGCGGCCCTCGATGTCCTGTCGGTCTTCCTTGATCGCAACTATTACACCGCCGAGCCGGAAGCCGCCGCCATCTGCCGGCTCGGACTGCCGGCGGCCGAACTGGCGACCCTGGTGCTCCGCGCCCGGACGCCCACCGGCGATCTCCTGGCGGACGTCCGCGCTCCGCGGCCGGACACGACGCTCGCGCTGCCGCTGGTGGGGTTGCCGCCGGGCGCGCATGCCTTGGCTGTCGAACTCTGCAGGCCGGGCGGAGAAACGCTGGCGCGTCAGTCCGTGACGCTGACGAAACGCGCGCCGCGGCCCGGCAGCGAGTGGAAGATTGACCAGGTCCGCCGCGTCCTGCTGCGCGACGGCGTCCCGTTCTTCCCGTTCGGGTTCGTGATGTACGGCATCGGGGCCGGAGACGACTGGGCCTTCCGCGACGCCGCCGCCCTGGGCGCCAACAGCGTCATTCACTGGAAGGCCTCCGGGCTCACGAACGCCCAGGAGGTGGCCGCCGCCGCGCGGGTTTACCTCGACGCCGCCGGCCGCCACGGCCTGGCGGTGATCGCCGTGCCGGACCACGACAGCGCGCCGGTGACCCTCGACGACCTCGCGTCCGCCCTACCGCCGGAGGCTTTTTCAAGACTGCGGGCGCTCGTCGCCACCGAACGCGGGCGGGATCTGACCCGGTTGCGCACCGCGCTGGTCACGGACCCGATCCTGAAATCGCTGCCGGTGTCCGCCAAGGCGCGGGTTTTTTATCGCGCCTACGAACAGCAGCGGCCGCTCTTCCTGGCGGTGGCCGAAGCCGTCAAGTCGGCGCCGAATCTCATCGGGTACCAGCCCTTCGACGAGCCGAACCTGCCGGCCCTCAACCAGGACGACGCCGGGCGCGATGTCTACGAGCACTTGCATGCCGCCGACGGCTACCACCCGGTCTTCGTGCTCTACAATACCCTCTGGGAAGGAGGCGATTACCGGAAGCGGACCACAAGCTGGTGCGATGTCCTGGTCCAGGACCCCTACTGGGTGCCGGGCAGCGCCGCCGGGTCCTCGAAATCAGGCGTCAACCACGTGGCCGGCATGGTGGCGCGCACGAAACGCCTGGCCGACAGCGCCCGGCGCGCGACCATGACCGTCCCGCTGGCCGAGTTCTTCCGCGTGCCGCGCGCCCTGCTGCCGGCCGAACAGCGCTGCCAGACCTACCTGGCGCTGATTCACGGGTCCAAGGGGCTTTTCTATTTTTCCTACCCGCTCGTGCACCAGGCCTCGGCCGAAACACTGGCGCAACTGGCCCGCGAAGTCCAGGCGCTCGCGCCGGCCTGCCTGGCCCCCGAACTCGCGCAGGACATTCGCTATCCCCCCGGCGGCGCCTTCCCGGACGTCCAGGCCGCCCTGTTCCGACACCCGGCCGGCGGTTGCGTGCTGCTGGCCGCCAATACGGCCGCATACCCGGTGGACGTCTCCTTCACCCTCTCGACGCTGGGACCAACCGGCC
>CAZEVX010000014.1:0-27580 GCA_964515705.1 uncultured Verrucomicrobiota bacterium
CGCCCTCCAGGTGGAGTTGTCATGGAACGCCTGCACGCTGACCGACGGGAGGACGTGGAGGGCGAGGCTTTGCCGAGCCGCAGGCGCACGGTCTGGCGCCTGACGGGGCAACAGGGGAAGGCGCAACTCCCGCAGTGTTGGCCGCGACGCTCCGCTGGTGGAGACCGGTGGACCTGCCGTTCACCGCCCCCCTGGCGATGCTCAACGAAGCCGGGGTGGCGCCCGTCATGAACAGCAGGGAACCCTGCGCGGAAACCCACGCCGTCCTGCGCCGTGCCGCTGGCCGCCGGGGCGGCCGGGAGCCCCGGCGTCCTGGTGAGCGCCGTCCTGGCCGACCGCGCCTACCGCCTGCGGGAGGCGCACTGGCTGGACGCCGCCGCGGCCGGCACCCCGGCGCGCTGGCGCTAGGCGGATTCCCCCGGGGCGGCAGCCTGCGGCGCGGCGCGCAGCTTGGCGAGCAGAGCGGCGTAGGACTCCACGCCCAGCATCCCGTGCTGTTCCCAGTAGGCATGGTCGGCCGGCAGCCATTGCCGGCCCATGACCGACTTCTGTTTCATGATCCGGAACGCCTCTTCCATCTCCGGGTCCGATTCCACGCGCTGGGCGCCGGACAGGTAGGGATAGAGCGCCTCGGCCGCCGCGTGCGCCGCGCGGCGGGCGCCTTCGGGGTCCTTGAGGGTTTTGGGGAAATACCCGTGCGTCTCGAGCGTCGTCACGACCTTGACGCCCAGGGCGCTCAGCAGCAGGCCCAGCAACTGGTGCACCTGGTCCATCCCGCTGCCAGCGGTGGTGGCCACCGTGACTCCGGGTTTGCCCGCCAGCCGGATGGTATGGTACCAGGAGGCCAGCCGGTCGAGGAACGTCTTCATCTGGCCCGACACCGAATACGTGTAGACCGGCGAGCCAAAGATGATGACATCGGCCGCCAGCATCTTCTGTTTCAGCGCCCCGATGTCGTCCTTGGCGTCGAGCGGGCAGACCCCCTTGGTCATGCAGCACCAGCAGCCGAGACAGGGCCGCACCGTCACATGCCCGGCGGTCAACGCCTCGAAGGTCACCTGCGGGTCCATCTCCTTCAGGCGCTCGAGCAGCATCATCGTCAGCGTCCAGGTATTCGAGCGTTCCTTGAGCGGGCTGCCGATAAAGGCGAACACATGTTTGCTCATCCCATTACCCTCCGGTCGGAGTGAACCGAGACGACGGCGGATTAGCCGGTCCGTCTCGTTCTGCAGCATATGGAAAACTCCGGACTTTGACAACCTTCCGTCGCACGCTCCAAATCCTCGTCTAATCGCAGCGCGCCTGCCGCGGACTTCCCGTGGACGGGCAGGGGGCAGCGGCGCGTGGTCTGGAGGACGGCACAACCGGCAGATCGTGAATGCGAACGCGAAACACGGATGGCCTACCGCGCGCCCCGTTGCGGGTGGACGCCGCGTACCCTTCCGTAACGCCCACGGCACGCCGGGTCAGGGGACCCGGCCTAGAACAGAATATCGAGATGCGCGTTATGACACACAATTCGCTTGCCCGGCACGCGCCAATATGACGGCCTGATCGCGCATCAGGAATGATCCGGCGCAGGTCGGATCTGCCAACCGGGGAACGGGACCCACGGTGGCTTCTTCGGGGCGGGCGCCCGGGAGGATGCGCCCCTCCCCGCCTGCGCATCCGGGTCCATCCCGGCCATCCCACCCATCACCTCTGGCGGAACCATGGCACGTGGTTCGTGCACTTCACCGTGCACCGGCCGGACTACACCAAGGACCGCGTCCGCGCCTCGCTGCGGACCCGGTCGTTGCCGGTCGCGCGCCGGGCGCGCGACCGGCTGTTCCGCCACGGATGGCAGGCCCGCGCCCTGACCGCGGCGTGCCCATGACCATCGTCGCTAATGAAACGAGCGGCAAAACATATTCACAGGAGAATGACCCATGCCGCTCAATCCTGACGCCATCAACGGCAAGCTCACTCCCCGAGTGGACGGGACAACCCGTCCTCCCATCAGGCCGGTATCCTGGGTGGGGCGACCTCTCCGAGGGAGACGTTGCCGCCCACCAGCGGCCGGCCCCGTCTTGCCGCCCGCGGGCCGCCGCGGCCTTGCGGTCGCCGGCGCTCCTGGTATAAGGGCGGGGCCGTGAACAACCCGCTGTTCCGTCCGCCGGCCGAAGCCGACAGCCTGATCCTGCAAGTGGACCAGGGCTGCCCGCACAACCGCTGCACGTTCTGCGGGATGTACCGCGGCCTGGCGTTCCGGCGGCGGCCGTTCGAGGAGGTCGCCGCGCTAGTGGCGGCCGAGGCGCGGCGCGAGCCCGGCGCGCAGCGCGTGTTCCTGGCGGACGGCGACGTCATGCAGCGGTCGTTCGATGACCTGCGGGCGATCCTGGACCTGTTGCGGGCACGCTTCCCGCGGCTGGCGCGGGTCAGCCTCTACGCCAACGGGAGTTCGATCGCCGCCAAGACGGACGCCGAGCTGCGCGCGTTGCGCGCCCTGGGCCTGCACACACTCTACCTGGGACTGGAAAGCGGGGATGATGAGGTGCTGCGGCGCTGCCGCAAGCCGGAACCGGCGGCGGCCATGGTGGCCGCCGGGACACGCGCGCAGGCCGCCGGCCTGCGGCTGTCGGTGATGGTGCTGATCGGGCTGGGCGGCGCCGCCGGCAGCCGGGCGCACGCGGCGCGCACGGCCGAGGCGCTTAACCGGCTGCAACCGCGGCTGCTGTCGGCGCTGCGCGTGATTCCCGTCCCAGGCACCGAACTGCACGCGCAGGCGCGCGCCGGCGCCTTCCGCGAGTTGACGGAGCAGGACGCTGTCAGGGAACTGCGCGACCTGCTCGCGCGGCTGGACGTGCGCGGCACGGTCTTCCGGGCCAACCACGCCTCGAACGTCGTGCCGCTCGAAGGCCGCCTGCCGCGCGACCGGGCGCGGCTGCTGGCCGACCTGGACGCCCTGCTCGAGTCTGGCGCGCTGGACGCCGCCTCGCCCGGCCCCGCGCCACTCTGGCTGTAGCCCCCATGCAAGAGGCCTCAGTCATGCTCGGGCTCCCTGCCGGCTTGTCCGGCAGGAGCCCAGATTTTCAGCGTCCCGCGGCGCAAGGCCGCGGGGATGCCCCTCCATACTGAAAAGCTGTGAAATAATCGCCCGGTGCGGGCACCGGGCCTACAACAAGGGGCGACCCGTCCAGGAAAACTGTAGGCCGCGTGCCCCACCTGAGGCGGGCAAGCCTCACGCGGCGTCCGGATTAATTATTTCACACCTGCGCAGAGGCGCAGGGGCACAGAGGGTGGAAACGGAAAACCGGGGTTCCTCGCTAATTTCAGTGGCCACGCGGGTCGCTACGGGCAACCGTCACACATCGCCAGGGTTGAAACAATGACGGCGGGACAAGGCTGTCCCGCCCTACCCGCGACGCCCGCAACGGGTAGGGCCGCACCGCCTGGGCGGCCGCTGGAACACGTGAATAGCTTGAGCCTTTCCCGTTGGCTACTAAAAACAGCGAAGAACCAAAACCGGCGATGACCAGTCCGCAGAAACGCTGCGGGCTTTACAGCCGGCCCGGAGGCCGGTATCGTGCCCAGCCAACGGATGGAAGGACGCGGGAAAGGACGCTCGCCATGAGGTTGCCGCTGGTCTCGGCGCCGCCCCGGGGATTCACGAGTTTTGCGGATGCGCCGGTCTGCACGGACCTCGAGCGGCTCGAGGCCGACGTCGCCGTGCTCGGCGCGCCCTACGGCATACCCTACGGCATGGGACAATGCCGCAGTTTCGGAGCGCCCGACTACCTGCGCGAACATTCCCTGCGCTTCGCCCGCGTCCGCAAGGGGGCCTGCGCCCTCGACACCGACCGCGCGCCCTTTGCCTTTGCGGCCCTGCGCCTCGTGGACTGCGGGAACATTGTCGGCGACCCGCTCGACGTCCCCGGCACAGTGGCCCGCACGACCGAGGCCGTCCGGGCAATCCTGGCCCGCGGGGCCCTGCCGGTGGTGCTGGGCGGCGATGACGCCATCCCGATCCCCGTCGCCCGCGCCTATGAATCCTGCGGGCCGATCGTCGTCATCCAGATTGACGAGCACCTGGATTACGCCGAGGACGTCGGCGGGGTGCGCGAGGGCTACAGCAGCCCGATGCGGCGGATTTCCGAGATGCCGTGGGTCGAGCGGGTAATACAAATCGGCCTGCACGGGTTCGCTCCCGAAGACCAGTGGCGGGCCGCCGGCGCCGCCGGCCATCTCCTGATCACCGAGGGCGAGGTACACCGCCAGGGCATCCCGTGGGTGCTCGAGCAGGTGCCGGCCGGCGCGCGCTACCTGGTGACCTGCGATTTTGACGGCCTCGATCCGGCCGTCTGTCCGGCGGTCAGCCACCCCGAACCGGGCGGGCTGACCTGGCCGGAAACGCTCGATCTCTATACCGGCCTGGCGTCCCGCGGACAGATCGTCGGCCTGGATTTCGCCGAATTCGTTCCGGCCCACGACCTCCACGGGCACGGCGGGCACGCCGCGGCGCGGCTGATCCTGGACACGCTGCATGCCATGCAGCAGGCCGGGCGCCTGCCGCTCCCTGGCAGGCCGCGCCCGGCCTGACCCGCCGCGCCGACGCCGGCGTTTTAGGCTTGCATCCGGCCATCCCACCGGTCATGATGGTGCCGAGGGCAAGAGGGATTGTCCCATGAACCGAGGCGCCATCATCTTGGCGGCGCTGGCGGCGACTTGCGCCGCCGGCCGCGCGGCAACGAACGCCAGCATTACCCTCGTGGCGCCATCCCGGGCCGCCGACATTCCCGACGGGGACGAGTATGCCACCGCCGTGGCCGGGAATCCGTGGGACATGGCGGAACTGAGGGACATCCCCTTCGAGGACGACGGGTTCCGGCAGCCGACCGTCAGCAACGGCACTTGGACCGCCACGACCCAGGGGTCGCCCGCCTATTGCTACCCGCTCTTCAAGGGTTGGTCGGACGAGATCAACACCAACTACAACTACGCCTACGACGGCGGCATGCCGTTCGGCACCCGCTGCCCGCTCGACGCCAGCCGCTATGCCCGCCTTTCGCTGCGCCTGTCCCTGCCAAAGGCCGTCCGTTCCTACCTGGCGATCGCCTGGTACACGAACGTCAACCGCGTCACGCCGGGCACCAACGTGGTGGCCGTGCCGGATTACGAGATCAACAGCGCCAACGGCATCTCGTCCTACGCCGACGGCTTCCGCATCGTGGATATCGCCTTCACGGAGGCCGAGTATTTCCGCGACACCCTCTGGGCGGCCGCCGGGCGGACCTACGGGTTCCAGCAGATCGGCCGCTGGGCCGGCACGCTCTACGGATTCGCGCTGACGCCCAGCTTGACCGCCCCGCCCGGCACGCCGGTGAAACTGGACTGGATCCGCGCGTATAATCCCGCCACGTCCCCGCGGCTCGGCTTCGTCTGGACGTCGACCCCGGGCGATATCCCGCCCATCGAACACTCGCTGCTCGGCGTCCAAATCTGGGTGGACCGCCGGCCGTCCGGCTATGCTGGCGACCTCCTCAAGTCCGGGTTGCTCAACGACGGCCGCTACGACCTGGCCACCGCCGCCCTGCCGCCGGGCACGTATTACTTTTACCTGAAACTGCTGCACTACGGCACGACGGCCATCACCGAGCGCGCCCGCAGCGCCTATTCGCCGCCCATCCGCATCGGCACGGCGCCGGCCGTCGCCTTCACGGCCCCGTCCTTCACCTCCGGCGCCGACTACGCCACCGCCGAGCTCGGGAACCCCTGGGACATGGCGGACGCCGCCGACATCGAGCTCTACAAGTTCTGCCGCGACGCCCAGTTCAGCAACGGCGTGTTCACGGCGGTCGCCCTGCCCACCAACGCCACGCCGGGCGCGGTCGCCGGTTCGGACGTGCTGCTACTGCTGCAAACGCGCCGACAGGGGATGTGCGTGCCGATCGATACCGCCACCTTCCGCTACTTCACCTACCGCCTGAAGGTGGACGGCGCCGGTTACACGAACATGGTGGACCGCATCCTACGCGGTTGGGGCACCCGCACGATCTGGTATAACACCGACATTAGCGTGGACGGCGCCGAGAGCCAGAACATGCCCGTGCTCGAGGACTGGCACGCCTACGCGATGGATCTCTGGGACCCGGACGGCACGCTGCTGGAACCCCACAACCCCTACCCTGCCCAAATTCCATGGCGCGCGCAGGCCGCCATCCGGACCCTGCGGTTCGACCCGCTCGAAACGGTGATCCCCACCCGCTTCTGGCTCGACGACGTCAAGCTCTGCGCCGAAAACCGGCCCGTGCGCGACCGCTACACGATCGCCTGGACCGCGGACGACCCCGACAGCAAGCTGCTGACCGTCTCCCTGGGGTACGGTGTCAATCCCCAGGCATCCGGGGTCACCCTGATCGCCACGCTGCGCCAGGCGCCAGGTCCCGGCGCGTATGTCTGGGATACCTCGCGGGTTGCCCCGGGGGTGTATAGGATCCGCGCCGTGGTGTCCGACGGGGTCCACACCACGGTGCGCGAAGCGCCGGCCCCAGTCCGCGTGGGCGCCGATTCCGGCATCGACGCGCCGCTCGCCGGCGGCATTCCCATCCCGCGCGATTTCGATGGCGACCGCCTCGCGGATCCCGCCGTCTATCGCGCGGCGGGCGGCTACTGGGGCGTCCGGCTCTCGTCCCTGGGCAAGAGCCTGGCCACCGTCTCGGGATTCGGCGGGCCGGGACAGGCGGCGGTCCCGGCCGATTACGACGGCGACCGCAAAGCCGACCCCGCCCTCTACCTCCGGGATTCCGGCGGCTGGGCCATCCTGCCCTCGATGGCCGGCTACGCCGCCGGCGGCGGCGCGCTGTTTGGGGCGCAAGGCACGCCGTGCCCCGCCGATTACGACGGCGACCGCAAGGCCGACCCGGCCGTCTACCAGCCCGAGACGGGCTTCCTGATCGCCTACCTGTCCCGCTCGGGATATGCCGCCGCCAGCGCCCCGCTGACTTCGGACGCCGGCTGGAACCCGGCGCCGGCCGACTACGACGGCGACGGCAAGGACGACCCCGCCCTATGTCAGACGGGAACGGGGACCTGGACGGTCTGGCCATCGGCCGGCGGATATGCGCCGGTCCGCGTGCCGCTCGGCGCCGCGGGGTTCGCGCCGCTGCCGGCCGACCTCGACGGCGACCGGCGCGCCGACCTCGTCGCTTACCAGGAGGCTTCCGGCCACTGGGTTGGCCTGCTGTCGTCCACAGGGTATGCCCGCGCGGAAGGAACGTTTGGGGAGGCTGGTTTTCTGGGCGCGCCCGCCGATTTTCTGGGGACCGGGAACGCCCAGGTCGCGCTCTACCAGCCGGCCACCGGCCTCTGGCTCGGGCTCGACGGCGGCACCCTGCGCTATTGGTAGCCAGAACCCGGTCCGCCGCCGGCTGCCGTGGCAGACGATCGTCCGTCCGCTACCGGACCGGGGCCGACGGCTGGCGCGGCGTGCGCCGGCTGCCGTCCATGCCGCGCAAGACGCCCCGGTACATCGAGTGCAGCGAGGTCAGGTCGATCACCCGGTCGATGTATTGTCCGAACGCCTGGGCTTCCTGCTCGCTGTAGCCGAGCTGCTGGCCGAGCAGCACCCATTCCCGCGCGCGGGCATAGTCGAGCATCGGCTCGATCTCGCGCCGGTTCTGCATCAGCGTTTGCATGATCGCGCGCCGTTCGGCGGCCGGGATGTCGGCCCGCAGCCGGTCCATCAGCAGGCGGCTCTGCTGCAGCAACTGCCCGAGCCGCCCATAGGCCGCCTGCTCCTCCGGCGTCATCGTGGACGGATCGTGGTTGAGGATATAGGCTTCCCGCTCGGCCAGGGCGGTCTCCACCGCCAGGCGCGCCTGTTCCCGCTGCTGCTGCAGGGCGGCAACCTGCTGGGGATTGTTCGTCCGCATCGGGTCGAGCCACGCGCCGCGGCTGCCACCGCGCGGCGCGCCCGCCGGCCGGTTGGTGGCCGACGCCCGCAACGAGGCGATCAGCAGGTCCTTGTTGTGCACGTCGGCTTCCAGGCGCCGGATGGCGTCCGCGAAGGCCGCGGCGTCCGGCGCGCGGTTGCTCGCGGTGGCGTTCGCTACCGTGCGCAGGCCGACGGGAGCGGACGCCGGCCGGACAACGTCCGCGGGCGGAGCGGCCGGGGGACGGGGCGGCCGGGCGCGGGCCGCGATGCGCTGCTCGGCATCGCGCACGGCCGTCCGCAGCGCCGCCGCCTGACGGCGAAAATGGTCGGCGACCCCCATGGCCGCCAGCAAGGCGAGCACCAGCACGGGCACCAGGTACCGGTTCATCCGAGCTCCTCCGTGGGTCCGACGCACGGGCTGTTGCGGCGCGTCTCCGGTCGCCCGCCCGTCCGGACTATGGGGTGTAGTTGCCTGATCCCGCGCGCCGGTTACAGGATAGCACTTTCAAATCCCATGGGTTGAAACGGCTCGCCCCAAGGACAATGCCTCCGGCCTGCGGCCGCTGGCAGGCCGGCACAGCCGTCCGGCGTATTGCCGGGTTCCCATCCGGATGCCGCGGCTCGCCCGGAGGACTCGCCCCACCGGTACGGCGCGAGGAGGCTGCCATGCTCCCGTGGGACCCCAAAAACTGCGGGGGTTGCGCCTGCCCCTGTTGCCCAGTCAGGCGCCAGACCGTGCGCCCGCGGCTCGGCGCAACTCCCGCAACTCGGGGGGGACCCCCTGGAGATTGACACCCAGCCGCCGTCCCGCTACAAGGTGGCGATGGATTGGACTGTCATTCTGGACACGCGCCGGCCAGTCGTCAAGACCCTGGCCGGCGTCGTCTTTGTGGGCCTCGCCACGCTGGCGGCGCACGCCGCCTTTTCCTGGATCGGCTACAACCCCACCGACGACGGGTTCACCCTGGCCTACAGCCGCCGGCTGCTCGACGGCCAGATCCCGCACCGCGACTTCATCATCATCCGCCCGTTTCTCTCGCCGGTCCTGCACATGCCCTGGGTGGCGCTGGCGGGCGACCGGCTCTATTGGTGGTCGCGGGCCTTCGTCTGGTTCCAGTGGGCCAGCATGGCCTGGCTCTGGACCATGACCATCAACCGGCTGGCGGGCCGGCCGTTCCGGCTGGCGGACTGCCTGCTGGCCGCCGTCATCGGGCTGGTGTTCACGGCCAATGCCTGGGCGGTGATGGCCTGGCACACGATTGACGGGCTCTGGCTGGCGACGCTCGGCGTCGGGCTGGTGTGCGGGCGGCCGCGGCGCCGCCTGCGGTTCCTGGGCTACCTGCTGCTGGGGGCGGCCGCTTTGTGCAAGCAGTCGTTTCTGCCGGCCGGTCCGCTGGTGCTGCTGATCCACCGCGACTGGCGCGACCTGCGGCTCTGGCTGGCGGTGATCCTGCCGGGCCTGTTCTACGCGGCTTACCTCGGGCTGTCCGGCGCCCTGGGCGACGCCGTGCTCCAGATCACCGCCCATTCCTCGCTCGGGGACGTGCTGCTGTCCAACACCCGCAGCTTGACGATCCATATTTTTGTCGGCTACGCCGTGTTCCGCCTGATCGCCGGCAAGCCGGCGGTCGGCGGGCTGGCCGGCCGGACCCGGCTGGCGGCCGGCCTGGGCGTCGGACTGGCGGCCGTTGTGGCGGCGCTGGACATCCTGGTGCCGGCTTTCGTGCATGCCGATTTCTATCCCGCGGCCTACACGCTCGCCGCCCTGCTGCTGGGCGGCGCCCTCTACTTCGTGCTTGAAGCGCCCCGCGGCCATCCGTTTCTGCAACTGATCCTGATGATCGTGGTGCTGGCCTGGAGCGCCACGATCTCCATCGGGGCCAAAACGCCGGTCCTGATGGGCGGCGCCATGATCGTCGCCTTCCTGGCCGCGGTGCTGCCCGCGATCGGCCGGCCGGCCTGGCGCACGGCCGTGCTGCTGGTGCTGGCCGGCCTCTCCGTGGCCGGGATGCGCCATGCGCGCCGCCAGCGCGTCTACATGGAACAGCCGGCGGCCAATCTGACCTGCCCGCTCGACGGCGTGTTCCCCGGCGGACGCGGTCTCCGAACCAATCCCAACACGTTCGCCTTCCTCGCCGACCTCCAGCAGGCGGTGGCCCTGGCGCGGCAGTTCCCCGATCCTTACGCCATCGTGCCGGACCTCCCCGGCTACTGGGCGGCCGCCGCCCAGCCCAACCCGCTGCCGATCGACTGGGCCAAGGACACCGAGTTGCCGAAGGAGTCCCTGCTGCGGCGGGTGACCGACGCCCTCGACGCCCAGCGCGGCCGCCTGACGGTCATCGTCCAGAAAGTCGAGGCGTTTCCCCTGCGCTCGGGGTTCAAGCCGTTGGCCAGCAACGACAAGTTCGCCGTGGCGCGCCATGTCCGGCGCGCGTTCGTCCGGCAGGCCGAAACCCGTTATTTCGAACTCTTCCGATGAAGGCTGTCCGCGACTGGATTGTCCGGCACGGCGCCGCGCTCGGCGGGCTGGCGTTCGTCGCCGCCGCCGCCGCCCTGGCCCATCTCGTCTGGTCGCCCTCGGGCTGGAACATCGCCCGGGACGGCGTCCTGCTGGCGGCCACCCGCCGCCTGCTTGACGGCCAGGTTCCGTATCGCGATTTCATCTGGACCCAGACGCCGCTGGCCCTCTGGCTGCACCTGCCGCTGGCGGCCTGGGCCGGCGACGCGCTCTTCGCCTGGGCGCGGACGCTGCTCTGGGCGCACCTGGCGGCGGCGTCCTGGCTCTGGGCCTGGATGGCCGACCGCTTCCTGCGCCGGCCGCTCGGCGCGGCCGGGCTGCCGCTGATGGCCGGCCTGTCGTTCGCCGTGGCGGCCGTATCCGCGCTGCCGGACGACAGTGTCACGGCGACGGCCTTCTTCTGGGCAACGGCCGGCCTCGCCCTGCGGGCCGCGGCGCCGGCGGAAACATCCCGCGCCAGGATTGGCTACAGCCTGATGGGCCTGGCGGCTCTCTGCCAGTTCAGTTTCTGGATCGTCGCGCCCGTCGCCATCCTGGCGCTGGGCGACGCCCGCCGGCCCGGCGCCTGGCTAGCCGCCGCCGCCCCCCCGGCAGCCCTGGCCGCCGGCCTCGCCGCGCAGGGCGCCCTCGGCGAGGCCGGCGGGCAACTCTGGGGTTCGATCCGTCCGCCCGGGTGGTATTGGAACATGCTCGCCAGCCACTCGATGCCCGCGCTCTACGCTTACCTGGCCATGCGCTGGATCGCCGGCGTGCCCCCGCTCCATGTCCCCACCCGGACGCGCGGCTGGCAGCGCCTGGCCGGCGGCGCCGCCTGGGGCCTGATCCTGCTGCTCGTCGGGCGCATGATCTACTACACCGACATGGCCTTCGCGCCCGCCATGCTCTGGTGGGCGCTGGCCGGCGCCTGGTGCTACCTGCTGTTCGAAAAGTGGGCCGCCGCCCGCGCCGCCATCGCCTTCGGCGCCCTGGTCCTGGCCACCGCGCTCGCCTGCTGCTCGTTCCGGGACTGGCGCCCGCTGACCGTCTCGACCGGCATCGTCAGCCTGCCGCTGCTGGTGTGGGGCTGGCGCGGCCTGCCCGCCTGGCGGCGGCGCGCCGCCTTCGTCCTGACCGGCGCCGCCGGGCTGGCCGTGATCCTGGGCGCCGCGCACCTCCGGCCCGACGGCCGCCGCGCGGCCGGCTACTGGAGGCCGCCGCCGCTCGACGTGCCCCGCGCCGAGCGGGTATGCCTCCTGACCGGCGTGCTCGACGGGGGCGCCGGCCTGCGCACCGGCACCAACGTCTGCGCCATACTGCGCGACCTGCGCGAGGCCGTCCGCCTAGCCGAGGCCACCGGCCAGCCCTACGCCCTCCTGCCCGACCTGGCCGGCCACTGGCCGCGCGCGCGGCAGGCCAACCCGCTGCCGCTGGACTGGGTCGCCGACCCGCTGCTCGACCGGACGGCGCTGCACGACCGGGTCATCCGGACGCTCGACGAGCGCCGCGGCCAGCTGGTCATTATTGTCCAGAAATTCCAGGGGCGCCGCCTGGCCGACGGCCGGTGGCGCCAACCCAACTGGCCGGCCCCGGTCGCCCACGTCCGCCGGCAGTTCCAGCGGTTTGCCGAAACCGAGTGCTTCGAACTGTACCGCTGATCGCCGCCGAATCCGCTTGCATCGCGGTCCCCGGCGTCTACAGTGACGATGTCCCCTGCGGGCGGCCGCGCCGGCGCTTCCGGCGCCTCGTCCCCGCAGACGACCAGGAGACGCCATGAGCCTGACGGTCAATACGCGCATCCCGGCCGGCAACGCGGCGGCCGTAACCCTCCGCGAGGACGGCGAGTGCCCCGAGGTGCGGTTTTCCTCCGACCCCCGCCACGGCGCCACCGCGCTCTGGTTCTGTTTCCGGCTGGCGGACCCCGCCTCCGAGGCCAACCGCCAGGGCAAGGTGCGTCTGACCTGGGAACACGTCGACAGCGTGCCCGGCGGCGTCGGCGATCCCGCCGGATGCCGGCCGGTGTTCCAGCCCGTCGGCCATGCCTGGACGCGGCTCAAGCACGGCGAAAAAACCCTGGAGCCCGACGGGCGGATCGCGCTGTCCTGGATGATCCCGTACCCCGCGCCGGCGACCGACGTGGCGCTCTGTTTCCCCTACGGGACCGCCGAGCTCGACTGGCTGCGGCAGCATTACGGCGACTACTGGGCGGCGGCCGAACCCGGCATCAGCGGGGGCGGCCGGCCGATCGTGCGGCTGTTCAACAACGCCGGCGCGCCGGGGGGGACGCACCCGGGCCTCTACCTCGTGGCCCGCCAGCACGCCGGCGAGACGCCGGGGTCCTGGGTGCTGGAAGGCTTCCTGCAGCACCTGGCCCAGATCCGCAAGGCCGGGTACGTCGTCTGGGCCGTGCCGCTGGCTGATCCCGACGGCGTCGCGGACGGGAGCTACGGGCGTGGCGCCCTGCCCGGCGATTTCGATGCCGCCTGGGGACCGGCGCCCGGCCGCCACGCGGTGCGCGTTTTGCGCGACGACCTCAAGCGCTGGAAAGGGCGCTGCCGCCCGATTTTGGCGCTGGACATCCAGGCCCCGGGCGCCTTCGAGCAGGAGGGCGTCTACGCCCTGGCCGGCGGCGATCCCGATGGCGCGACCGCCGCCGAGGAAACCAAGTGGTGCAACGTCCTGCGGACGGAGTTGCAGGCCCAGTTCGCCGCGCCGGAGTTCAAGCGCAACGCCCCCGCCGGCGCGGATATCGGCGCGTTCCTGCGCGCCGACCTCGGCGTGCCCGCCCTGCGCCTGATGATTCCCTACAGCCAGGCCGGCGAGACGCTCCTGACCCAGAAACTCTACCGCGAGATCGGGCGCCGCCTGGCGCTCGGCGTCCTGCGGCGGCATCCCTGATCCGGCACGTCCCCCTCGTCAGGGACAGCCCTTACCTATTCCATATTCGCGGGCGACGGTCCGGGGATCAGCGGATCTTGAGCAGCAGCACGCCGAGCAGGGCGCAGATGATCGAGAGAATCCAGAACCGGATGGTGACCTGCGTCTCGCTCCAGGGCCGGACCGGCTTCATTTCGAAATGGTGATGGATCGGCGAGCAGGCGAAAATCCGCCGGCGGGTGCACTTGAAATAACCGACTTGCAGGATGACGCTCAACGCTTCCATCACGAACACGCCGCCCACGATCACCAGCGCCACCTCCTGTTTGATCAGCAGGGCCAGGCAGCCGATCGCGCCGCCCAGCGCCAGGCTGCCGGTGTCGCCCATGAAGATCATGGCCGGGTGACAGTTGAACCAGAGGAATCCCAGGCAGGCGCCGAGCAGGCAGCCGCAGAACACGGCCAGTTCGCCGCCGGCAGGCACGTAGGGCACCTGGAGGTAAGCCGCGAACTGGGCATGCCCGGCGGCGTAGGCCATCACCATATAGGCCAGGGCGACGGCCGCCGCGCAACCGATCGCCAGGCCGTCCAGGCCGTCGGTGAGGTTGACCGCGTTGGTCGCGCCGAGGATCACGAACAGGACCCAGACGCCCAGGCCCGAGAGGCCAAGGTCGGCGATCAGCGGCGTTTTCAGGAACGGCACCATCACCTGGCGCGCGCGCTCGCGGGTTTCGGGCAGGAGCAGCAGCAGGCCGGCAAGACCGATCACCCACAGCGCCTGGTAGAGCGCCTTGCGGCGGGCGGTCAGTCCACCGGCTGACCGCGCGATTTTGAGGTAATCGTCGGCGAACCCGATCGCCCCCATCACCCAGAACGTGCAGAGGACGATCCAGACCGGCAGACACGACGGGATCGCCCACAGCCAGACCGAGACCGTCACCGACCCCAGAATCAGCAAGCCGCCCATGCTGGGCGTCGTTTTCTTGCTGGGGTGATGCAGCCCGTCCAGGGCCGGGAGGTCCCGGCAATAGCGTTCCCCGGCGCACAGCCCCTGCAGGCGCCGGATCAGCCACGGGCCGCAGACCAGGCTGAGCAGGAAGGCCGTGCCCGCCCCGGCGACGATTCGCACGGTAATGTACTGGAACACGCGCAGGTACGACACCTGGTCCGCAAACAAGGACAGATAGTAGAGCATGGGAGTATCCCGCCGTCAGGCCGGGGGCAAGGTTGAGGGACATTGAGCAGGGCTGTTGATGTCGCTAGTGTGGTGCGTCTAACGCTTCTTTACATTCGGCGCCGCCCGGAGGTCGGCGCCCACCTTCGAAAATGGCGCGTCTGGCGGCGCGCGACCTCCGGGCGCGGGCCGTTTCTGGTGTCAAGGGACTTCTGACGCACGCCACTAGGAGTCGCCACTGAAAACCAGCGAAGCACCATTGCGCTCTATGCCGGCGACGGGGTGCCGGGCACGCGGGATGCGGCCGCGCCGCACCCGGGGACTTCCGAGCCCGCAATCCCGTTCCGTCCCGCCGCGGCTTTCCAAAGGGCCAGCACGTCTTCCAGGCGTTCCCCGCGCGAGGCCTTGAACAGGACGGCGTCGCCCGGCCGCAGCCGCTCGGACAGCACGCGGGCGGCCGCGGCATGGTCAGGGCATGCCAGGACGCGCGCGCCTGGCATCCCGGCCGCGCGCGCCGCCTGCGCCAGCAGGGCGCCCAGCGGGCCGACCGTCACCAGCCCGGCCCAGGGCCCGCCGGCCAGCGCGGCGCCCAGGTCGCGGTGCCGGGCGTCCTGCGAGGCGCCGAGTTCGCGCATGCCGGCGAGCACCAGCCAGCGCGCGCCGGCCGCCGGCAGCGCGGCAAAGGTCCGCAGCGCCGCCGCCATGCTGACGGGATTGGCGTTGTAAGCGTCGTTGATCACGGTCACGCCGGCCAGGGTGCTGCGTTCCCAGCGCATCGGCTGGCCGCGGAACGCGGCCAGCGCCGCGGCGATGGCGTCCCAGCCGAGCCCGCGCCGGCGCCCCGCGGCCACGGCCAGGAGGGCGTTGGCGGCCTGGTGCGCGCCGGGCAGCGGCAGGCGCAGGACGCCGCGTTCGCCGCTGGCCTGCTCGATCACGGTGAACGGCGCGTCCGGGGCGGCGCCGGGTTCGAGGCGGTAGTCGGCGCGCGGGTGCGCGCCGACGCTCACGACCGGGCAGGCGGCGCGCGCGGCCAGCGCCGGGAAGAACGGGTCGTCGCGGTTGAGAAACGCCGCGCCGGTCGCCGGCAGGGCCTCGAGCAGCACGCCTTTCTCGCGCGTCACGCCCTCGACCGAGCCGAACCCCTCGAGGTGCACCGGCCCGATGCTCGTGACCACCCCCCACGCCGGCCGGAGCACCCGCACCAGCACCGCCATTTCGCCCGGGTGATTGACGCCCAGTTCGAACACGCCCGCGGCCGCGGACGGCGCCATCGCCAGCAGGCTCAGCGGCAGACCGACCGCGTTGTTCCAGTTGCCCGGGTTGCGCGCCACCGGGCCGCCGGCGGCCAGGACGTCGGCGAGCATGTCCTTGACGGTGGTTTTCCCGACGCTGCCCGTGACCGCGATGCGCAGCGCACGGTTGCGGGCGGCATAGCCGGCGGCGAGGTCCTGCAGCGCGCGCCCGGTGTCGGGCACGCGCAGCAGCGGACCCGGCGCCGGGTCCGGAACCGTCGCGACCATGGCCGCCGCCGCCCCGCGGCGGAAGGCGTCATCCAAGAACCGGTGGCCGTCGAAGGTCGGCCCGCGCAGGGCGACGAACAGGGTGCCGGGAAGAAGGTTGCGGGTGTCGGTCGAGACGCCCGCCACGGGTGTCGCGCGGCCCGACCAGCGGCCGCCGGTCCATGCCGCCAGGTCGGCGGCCTCAAGGCGAGTCATGGCGGTGTCCCAGAATGTCCCGGACAATCTGGCGGTCGTCGAACGGGATAATGGTGTGCGCGAACTCCTGGGAGTTTTCGTGTCCCTTGCCCGCCACCAGCACGGCGTCGCCCGGTTCCGCCAGGGCGATGGCGCGCGCGATCGCCTCGTAGCGGTCCTCGACGACTTCCACGTGGGCGGCCTCCGGGCAGCCGGCGCGAATCTCGGCGATGATCGCCCCGGGATCCTCCTTGCGCGGGTTGTCCGAGGTCAGGACGACGTGGTCGGCGAGCGCCGCGGCCGCCGCGCCCATCCGCGGACGCTTACCGCGGTCGCGGTTGCCGCCGCAGCCGAAGACGACCAGCAGGCGCCCGGCCGTGATCTCGCGCAGGGTCGTCAGCACGTTCCGCAGGGCGTCCTCGGTATGGGCGTAGTCCACGAACACCTGGAAGCCTCCGGGCGACGGCACGGCCTCGAGCCGGCCCGGCACGGCCACCATCGCCGCCAGCGCCTGGGCCGCGCGGGCGGGCGGGATGCCCAACGCGCCGGCCGCCGCCAGGGCCGCCAGGGCGTTGCTGACGTTGTGCCGGCCGGGCAGCCGCAGGGCGATGTCGGCGTCGCCCCAGGGCGAGCGCACGGCGAAGCGGCTGCCGGCGGCCGAGACCTGCACCCGCTCGGCCCGCACGTCGGCCGCGTCCGCCGCCATCCCGAAGGTCAGGGTCGCGGCCCCAAACGGCCCCAGCGCCGCCAGGCGCCGCCCATAGGGATCGTCGAGGTTGATCGCCGCCGCCGGCTGCTTGGCGCCGCGCGCCAGGTCGCGGAACAGCCGCGTCTTGGCCTCGAAGTAGCGCTCCATGGTCTCGTGGTAATCGAGGTGGTCCTGGGTCAGGTTGGTAAAGACGGCGACATCGAAGGCGATCCCGCGCACGCGCTCCTGGACCAGGGCATGGGACGACACTTCCATGACGGCCGCGCGGCAGCCCGCCTGCACCATCTGCGCGAGCATGTCCTGGAGGTCGACCGCCTCGGGCGTCGTGCGGCTGGCGGCCAGGCGCCGGTCGCCGATTTCGTAGGCCACCGTGCCGAGCAGGCCGGGCTGGCGTTCCGCCGCCGCCAGGATGTCCCGCAGCATGAAGGCCACGGTCGTCTTGCCGTTCGTGCCGGTGATTCCGGCAACCTGCAGGCGGGCGGCGGGCTGCTGGAAAAAGGCGGCCGCCATGTCGGCCATGACCCGGCGCGGCTGCTCGACGCGCACGTGCACCGCGGCGCGGCCGCGCGCGGCGGGCGGCGGGGCGGCGTCGGACACCACGGCCGCGGCTCCGCGTTCGAGGGCGTCGTCCACGAACTGGCCGCCGTGCTGCAGCCGGCCGGGCAGGGCGAAAAAGAGCGTCCCGGGATGGACCTTGCGGGAATCGTAGGCCAGCGCGCGGATGTCGGGGTCGCTACCCGCCGTCGCGCGGACCTGGGCCGCCGCCAATAACATGCCGAGGCGCATCATAGGGACAAGGCCCGGGAACCGGCCGGCCGAGCAGGTCCGGCGGCCAGCACGCTGGACGGGGGCTGGGGAGGGATGTCGAGGTAGCGCACGACCTGTTCGGCGATCTCGCGGAAGACCGGCCCGGCCACGTAGCCGCCGGTGCGCACGGCGGTCTTGGGCTCGTCCAGAACCACGATCAGCGCCACGTCGGGGTCCTCGGCCGGCAGGAACCCCATGAACGAGGACATGTTGAGGGTGTCGGAGTAGCCGCCCGGGATCGCCTTCTGCGCCGTGCCGGTCTTGCCGCCGACCGTATACCCGTCGACGCGGGCGCGCGTGCCCGTGCCGCCCTCCTCGGTCACCCGCACCAGGAGATGGTTCATGACCCGCGCCGCCTGCGGTTTCAGCACTTGCCGGACGGGCTTGGGCGCGAACTGGTAGAGCACGCGCCCCTCGGCATCGGCGACCCGGCGGACGATCTGGGGCTTCATCAGCACCCCGTCGTTGGCGATGGCGCAGAGCGCGCCGAGCATCTGCAGCGCCGTGACGGCGACCTCGTGGCCGATCGCCACGCGCGTCGGGGTCAGGCCCGACCAGCGGTCGGGCGGCGCCAGCAGGCCGCCTTCCTCGCCGGGCAGTTCGATCCCCGTCGGGGCGCCGAAGCCGAACGCCTGGAGGTAGCTATAGAGGCGCGCGTTGCCGAGTTTGAGGGCGATCTTGGCGGCCCCGATGTTGCTGGATTTCTTGATGATGTCGGCCACGCTGAGCAACCCGTAGGGATGAAAATCGTGCAGCGGCCGCCGCTGGTAGAACCACATCCCGTTTTCGCAGTCGTAGACATCGGAGGGCGCCACCACGTTCTCGTTGAGGGCGGCCGCGACAATCGCCACCTTGAAGGTCGACCCCGGCTCGTAGACCGTGGCGATGGCGCGGTTGCGCATGGCGTCCGGCGGGGCCGCGCGGAAAGCGGCCGGATCGTACACCGGGGTGCTGGCCATGGCGAGAATCTCGCCCGTGCGCACGCGCTCGACGATCGCCCAGGCGGCCGAGGCCTGCTGCTCGCGCACGGCCTGGTCGAGGGCGCGTTCGACCACGTACTGCACGTACTGGTCCACGGTCAGGGTCACGCTGGCCCCCGGCCGCGGCCGGATGTCGAGCATGCGGCGGTCGTACATCTCGCGCCGGCGGCCGTCGCGCTCGCCGACCAGCAGGCCCGGCACGCCCCGCAGAAAGCGATCCCAACGCAGCTCGATGCCCGCGCTGCCCCGCCGTTCCGGATCGAGATTCACGTAGCCGAGCACATGGCACAGGCTCGTTCCGCGCGGATAGGTCCGCACCATGGTCTCGCGCAGGAACACCCCGGGCAGGTCCGCCCCGGCCACCGCGCGCGCCTGCGCTTCCGCGAGCGTCTGGCCGTAGCCGCAGACATAGACGAACTGCCGGTCCGGCGGCGCGAAGCGCTCGGCCAGCACAGCCGGCTCGATGTTCAAGACGCGCCCGAGGGTGGCGCAGACGGCCAGCACGCCGGTCGCGGCGTGCACCTGGCGGGGATCGGCGCAGAGCTGCTGCCCGGTTACGTCCAGCGCCAGCACGGCGCCGTTGGCGTCCAGGATGCGGCCGCGCGAGACCGCCACGCGCTCCTGAAAGCGGCGCATGGCGGTGATCCGCAGCCCGCGGTCCACGCCGGGGCCGATCTGAAAATGCAGATAGGCCAGGCGCGCCGACACGCCCGCCACGGCCGTCAGCAGCAGCAACACCACCACGAGCAATCGGGTTCTCGAGCGTTGCTCAATCATGCACTGCCTGCCCCTGGCGGGCAGACGCCTGCGCCCACGCGTCGGCGGGGCGGCTCCGGCCGAACACCCAGTCCGGATCCCGCAACCGCACCAGGTTGGTCTCCGCCGGCCACGTCAGAGCGATCTGGTGCCGCGCCAGGGCCTCCTCGATATTGGAAGGCGCCTTGAGCGCCTCCCACTTCGACCACTCGATATCAAACCGTTTGTCCAAATCGTTGCGCTGACACTCCAACCGCCGGATCCGAACCCCGAGCGTCTGGCCGCGCTCGTCCAGCCAGAGATACGCCAGCAACAGCACCACGCCGGCCGCCAGGGCCGCCGCCCAGGGAATCACCGTGATAAAGCCGCCGCTACCGCGGCGCCGGTTGCGCTTCGCCATGATCGTCCGCCATCCTTTCCATGACCCGCAGCTTGGCCGAGCGCGCCCGCGGGTTCCGCGCCTGTTCCTCCGGCCCGGCCGTCAGCGGCCGGCGCGTCACCCAGCCCAGCGCCGGCGGCGTGCGCTCCCAGCGCACCCCGCCTTCCGGCTGCGACACCGCGCGGCCGACGTGCGCCCGCGCCAGCCGTTTCACCAGCCCGTCCTCGAGGCTGTGGTACGCCAGCACCGCCAGCCGGCCGCCCGGCGCCAGCAGCCCCACGGCCGCCTCGAATCCCGACTCCAACGCCTGCAGTTCCCCGTTGACCGCCAGGCGCAACGCCTGGAACGCGCGCGTGGCCGGATGGCGCGCGCCGCGCCGGCCGCCGACCGCCCGCGCCACGACGTCCGCGAGTTCCGCGGTCGTCGCCAGCGGCCGCCGCGCGCGCGCCCGCGCCACGGCCCGCGCAATGCGCCCCGCCGCCGGCTCCTCGCCGTACCGGCGCAGCAATCCGGCCAAGGCCGCCGGTTCCAGCGTGTTGACCAGTTGCGCCGCCGTCAACGCCTGCCGCCGGTCCATGCGCATGTCCAGCGGACCGTCGCGCATAAAACTGAATCCGCGGTCTGGTTGGTCCACCTGCAACGACGACATCCCCAAGTCCAGGAGAATTCCGTCCACCGCCGCGATCCCGTGCCGCTCCGCCACCGCGGCCATGTCCGCAAAATTTCCCCGCGCCAGCCGGCAGCGCGGCCCAAACTCCGCCAGCGTCTCCGCGGCCGCCGCCAAGGCCTCGTCGTCGCGGTCCAGGCCCAACAGGCGTCCGTCCGGCCCGGACCGCTCGAGGATCAGGCGGGCATGCCCCCCGCCCCCCACCGTGCCGTCCACGTAGGTGCCTCCGGGCCGTACGCCCAGCCGCTCGACCACCTCCGGGCCCATCACCGGGATGTGCATGCCGCTCCGGCCCCGGCCCGGCTCAGCGGCCTGCCGCCGCCGTCGCCGCCGTCCGCAGCCGCACCTTCATGATCTCGACCTGGTAACAGGCTTCGCACACGCCGTGCGAACAGGCCGACGGTTGGTTGCCCGAACGGAACACGAACTGCCAGCCCTGCGCGGTCTTTTCGCGGCCGCAAATACAGCAGCGCACCACAAGCCTCGGCGCTTCCATGGCCACGTCTCCTGCGCGCGGACCCGCCCGGACGCGCGCTTACATCAGGAAGGACAACAACTTGTTCCGGAACTGCCAGGTCCGCGAGCGCGGCCGCTCGTTCTCCGACGCCGGTTCCGGACGCGCGCGGACCGCGCCGCGTCCCTCGCCGATCGGCACGATGCCCATCGTGTCGCCCATCACCAGGGTATGACGCCCAAAGCGCGCCGAATGCGCCGTGCGTCGCGATTCCGGCAGGCTGAACCACCGGTCCTGCCGCCCGCCGCGCAACGCGCCCGTCACCGCCAAATACCTCGTCATCATCATGGGTCGTCTCGCTCTCCGCCGGCGCACGGACCGGCCATGCCAAGGGTCTCAAAAGTCGACGTACCGGATCGCGTCGTCCATCGTGACCGTGTCAATCGCCGCCGTTGTCTGCTTCCAGAGTTCCGGATTCCACAACTCGAACCGGTCCCAGGCGCCGACGAACTGCACCTGGTCGCGAATCTCGGCATGCGCCAGCAACTCGTCTTTGATGCGGATGCGGCCCTGCATGTCCCAGGTCACAAGATCGGAACTCGACGCCAGGACGCGCGCAAACAGCCGCGCCTTGCGGTCGCCGATGCTGATGCGGCGAAACTTGTCGAGACGCCGCGCCATCTCCCGCGCCGGGTATACGTACAGGCATTTCTCGTTATTGAGACCCGGCAGCACGTAAAGGCTCTTGGGCTCGCCAACCTCGGTGCGCCAGACGGATGGCACGGTCACCCGCTTCTTGGGATCGAGCGAATAGAGGAAATTACTGGCAAATCCACC
This sequence comes from uncultured Verrucomicrobiota bacterium, assembly GCA_964515705.1. Classification (GTDB taxonomy): domain Bacteria; phylum Verrucomicrobiota; class Kiritimatiellia; order JAAZAB01; family JAAZAB01; genus CAZEVX01. Next base: position 21,741 of record CAZEVX010000014.1, read on the forward strand.
ATTGCCCACCATCGGAACCGGCCGCTCTATATCATTGTTCTCCACACCACCCTCTCTACTTGCCACTATTTGACATTCTTCCCCACCGCGTGTCAACATTTTTTTTGGTTTTTTTGCGAGTGGCGGACAGAAAAAAGGCCGTCAATTCGCCATGTCTGTTGATGAATGGCGGTCGGACGGCGACCGGGGCTATCTGCCGGCCTTTCCGCGCCTGTTCATAACGTGTGAACAAGGCGGCGGATTGACAAACCATGGGATGCCCGGTAGGGTGTTTGCCCTGCGTGGGGAAGGCCCCTTGGGGCTCGGGATTCCGGCAACGGCCGGAGCGGGACGTCAGAGGGAGGGTTTGGCGTTGAGCACCGCCTTGGCATGGCCGCGCCTGTTCTGGCGCGCCTGCTGGAATCATGGCATTCGGCACGCGCTGCGGCTGGCGCTCGAAAAGGTCGGCCGTGCCAGGTCCTTGCCCCCGCTGGGACAGGCCATGCTGGAGCGCTTCCCGGAACACAAGCCTTCCAATGCCGAGGCCTATCTCGGCCTGTTGACAACCCGGCCGTTGTTCTCGATCGTCATGCCGGTGTTCAACTCCGCGTTCCTGCCGGAAGCCGTCGCCAGCGTGCTGGCGCAAACCTACGACCGACTCGAACTGGTCCTGGTGGATGACGGGTCGACGCGCCCCGCCACGCTCGCCGCGCTCGAGGCTGCCGCGCGCGACCCGCGCGTCGTCCGCTGCCGCACGCCGCACAACCTCGGCATCAGCGGAGCCACCAACGTCGGGCTCGACCGCGCCCGCGGCGAGTGGGTGGCGTTCATGGACCACGACGATCTCTTGCACCCCGATGCCCTGGCCTGCGTCGTGCGCGCGATGCACGCCGAACCCGGCCGGGAGGCCGACATCTTCTATGCCGACGAGGCGATCATCAACCGCGCCGGACGGGTCGTCGGCCGGATGCGCAAGTGTCCCGTCACGCTGGACCTGCTGCTCTCCTGCAACACGGTCCTCCACATCCTGGCCATGCGGCGCGCCGCGCTCGACCGCATCGGCCGCTTCAACCCCGCCTACGACGGCGCCCAGGATCACGACCTGATGCTGCGCGCCCTGGAGGCCGGGCTGCGCTTCTGCCACCTGCCGCTGGCGCTCTATGCCTGGCGCGCCCACGGCGAGGCGACCTCCAACGACATCCGCGCCTTAGACCGCCGCGCCGACGCCGAGCTCCCCAAGTCTTACCGCAGCGGCAAGGCGGCCATCCGCGCCTACCTGGACCGCCAGGGCATCCGGGCCGAGGTCACCGACGACGCCTTTTACTGGTATCGCGTCAAGTACGCCCTGCCCGATCCCCCGCAGGAGGTCGCCATTGTCATCCCGTTCAAGGACCAGGCCGCCTGCCTGCGCACGCTGCTGGACGGCCTCGAGCGCACGGCCTATCCCCGGCGCGTGGTCTACCTGGTCGACAACCGTTCCGAGCAGCCCGAGACGCGCGCCCTGCTCGCCAGCCTCCCGATCTCCGCCGACGGCCCCCTGCGCCTGCTGGTGTTCGACGAGCCGTTCAACTACGCGCGGCTGCACAACTGGGCGGTCGCCCACATCCCCAACGAGCTGATCCTGTTCCTCAACAACGACATCGAGATTGTGCGCGCGGACTGGCTCGAGGCGCTGCTCGAACACATCCACCGGCCGGGCGTCGGGGCGGTCGGCTGCCGGCTGGTCTATCCCGACGGCGCCCTGCAGCACGGCGGCATGGTGTTCCACCCCAGCATCCTGACCTGCGCCATCAACCTGCACCAGGAGGAGGGGTTTTACACGCGCGTCCAGCGCGACGTCAGCGGTGTCACCGCCGCCTGCATGCTGGTCCGCAAGTCGGCCTTCCTGGCCGTCGGCGGCTTTGACGAACTGCAGTTCCCGATTGCCTTCAACGACAGCGATCTCTGCCTGCGGCTGGTGCGGGCGGGCCACAAGATCATGTACACGCCGCACTGCGAACTGCGACACCATCATTCCCGCTCCCGCCCCGTCCAGGAAGAGGCCTATGAGAAGTTCGCCCTCTTCGCCCGCCACGCCGGGCCCTCGCCGATGATCGACCCGCACTACCCCGTGACGTGAGGCCGGACGCCGGCGCCGTGTGGCGTCGCTGTCGCCGCGCCGCAACGCGGACATTTCCCCGCCCCTGATCTCGCTTGGCCGTCGGCCCGCGCCTGGGATGGCGAGGAAATGGTAGGGCGAGCTCTCCGAGCGAGCCGCTCTTCCGCGCTTCCATGGGGCCGCGCCTGGGATGGCGCGGACACGTTGGGCTGGGGGCTGTAGGCTGTGGGTTCTATTTTCAGCGCCCCCTTCCGGGCGCTCCGTGAGATCCGTCTTCCGCTGCCTCACGGCCGCGTGCCGGAGCGCGGGCGTCCCGCCCGCCTCCGTTGGCGCCCTCCCATACAGCCACCCCGTGGCCGGGACGGTCGGTCTCCTGTGTCTCCTGTTCATCCTGTCAACGCCCCCCCGTTTTGGGTTTCATTTGGGATTGCATTTCGGCGGGTCGCGGTATATGTAGGCCGGGCTGGCTGTCCGGGCGGCTGGTCGCCCGGGATCGGAGGACCCGCCATCCATGAGACCCGCGCCCCAGCCGCCGCCCGCCGACGATCCCCGCCTGGCCGTCACGGCCGGGCGGTTGACCCTGCGCAATCCGTTCGTGGTGGCCTCCGGGCCGACGGTCAAGTGGGTGGAGCAACTGGCATTGGCGGAGACCTGCGGCTGGGCGGGGGCGAGCCTGAAGCTGGCCTTCGATCCCGAGCCCTACATCAGCCTGCCGCCGCGCTACCGCTATTTCAAGAAGGCCGGCTACCACGCCTTCACGGCCGAGAAGCGCCTGACCTTCGAGCAGTGCCTGCGCCTGCTGGCAGACGGCCGGGCGGCGACCCGCCGGCTACTCCTTTTCGCCAACATCACCTACATCGGCGACCGGCCGGGGCTGAGCGGCTGGAGCGAGATGGCGCGCCGGGCGCAGGACGCCGGGGCGCACGCCATCGAGCTGAACATGTGCTGCCCGAACATGTCCTTCAACGTGGCCATGACCGAGACCGCGCGCACGGAACAGACCGGCGCGAGCATGGGCCAGAACGCCGTGGCGGTCGGCCTGATCACGGCCGAGGTGCGCCGGGCGGTGGACCTGCCGCTGTTCGTCAAGATCACGCCGGAAGGCGGCCGGATCGCGGAGGTCGCCCAGGCCTGCTTCGAGCAGGGAGCCGACGGCGTGACCTCGGTGGCCAATCGCCTGGCGATCGCCGATTTCGACATCGAGAATCTCGCCCAGGGCCCCTACCGCCTGCAGGAAGAACCCACCCTGGCCTGCTTTTCGGGCCCCTGGATCAAGCCGCTGGCGTTGCGCGACGTCTACGAAATCCGGCGCCGGGTGGGGCCCGGCCCGGCGATCCAGGGCACCGGCGGCGTGGCCGGCGCCCGCGACGCCATCCAGATGATGCTGTGCGGCGCGGACCTCGTGGGCGTCTGCACCGAGACCATGCTGAAGGGCTTCGATTTCCTGCCGCGCTGGCTGCGGGACTTGGGCGCCTACCTCGGCCGCCACGGGCACGCTTCCTGCCGCGCCCTGCGCGACGGCGCGGTGCCGCGGCTGACCTCGGCCGACAAGCTCACGCTCCATGGCGGCTACGCCGAGGTGGACCCCGCGCGCTGCACCGGCTGCGGGCTCTGCGCCGCGATCGGGCACTGCAACGCCATCACGATCGCGGACCGCCAGTGCCGCATCGACCGCGCGGCCTGCCTGGCCTGCTCGACCTGCGTGGACCTCTGCCCGGCAGGCGCCCTGCGCATGGCGGACACCGGCCCGCTCGCCCGGCCGACGCCGGCCGCCGCCCCCAAGGACACCCGATGACCCGCCTGATCAAGACCGGCGACCCCTCCCGCCTGGAGACCCTGGCGCTCGGCAACGACGCCTACCTCGACGAACTCTACGGCTGTTTCCGGCTGCACAATCCCAAGGGCGAGGCGTTTGCCGAGAACCGCGACGTGGAACTCGTCGCCCGCAGCGGCCGCAGCGTGCGCGTCACCGTGCCGCCGTCCCTGCGCGTCGCGTTGCCCGCCGACCGCAAAATCGTCAACACCGAGCGTTTCCGCCTCGAACCCATCGGCCGGCGCGGCGACAGCATGCACCTGCTGACGCTGCGCGCCGGGTGGAACCAGACCGCGCGCGACATCCGGCGGCTGATCGGCCTCGACCGGCGCGGCTCGTTCGCGGCCGTGCTCGACGCGCCGGGGACGCCGATCCCGCTGGGCTGCGCCTCGGTCCTGCCGGTCGGCCGGCACCATACCTGGATTGGCATGATCCTGGTGCACCCCGAAGCCCGGCGCCAGGGGATCGCCAACGCCATGATGCAGGCCTGCACCGCCTACGCCCTCGAGCGCCACAAGGTGATCAACGGCCTCGACGCCACCCCGATGGGCAACACCGTCTACGGCGCCGTCGGCTACGTCGATGCCTATCGCCTCTGGCGCTCGGTGTTTCAACTGGCCGAGTTCGAGGCCGCCGCGCCGGATGCGGACCGCGTGCAGGTCATGACCGCGGCCGACCTGGACGCCGTGATCCGCTACGACGCCGCCGCCTTCCTCGAGCGCGGCGAGATTCTGCGCCGGCTGTTCGCCGACGCCGCCGGCCGCGCCTTCGTGTGCCGCGGCGGCGACGGCGCCGTGCAGGGCTACTGCCTCACGCGTCCCGGCCGCCTGCGGCCGTTCGTCGGCCCGCTGCTGGCGGAGACGGAGGGCGTCGCGCGCGACCTGCTGGCGGCCGCCGCCCAGGCCCTGCGCCGCGAGACCGGCGCCGAGACGGCGTTTCTGGACACCCCGGAAATCCACTTCGCCAACCCGGGCGTTTATGTCGAGCGCGTCTTTGACCAGACACGCAAGCCCTCCGGCCACCGCTTGAGCCGCACCCTGACGCCGGTGCGCGATTTCACGCGCATGTACCAGTGCGTCCGCGAGCGCGATGCCGAGACGCTGCTGCACCGCTTCCTGCAAGCCGAGGACCTCCGGCGCAGCGATCCGCGCGCGGCGGCCTTCGCCGCCACCCTGCAGCGCGCCGTCGCCAACTACACCGAGACCCTGGCCTTTCTGACCCTCGAGCGCGAGAGTCTGCAGCGCAAGATCTGGGGCGTCAGCGGGCCGGAAAAGGGATGAGCGCGACGCGGCTGGCCGAGGCGCGGGCGCTGCCGCCATTCAGCCGCCGGCCGGGGCGCCGACCTCGTTGCGGCTCTGCAGCGCGATGGTCACCGGACCGTCGTTGACCAGGTCCACCAGCATGCGGGCCTGGAACCGGCCGGTGGCCACGCGCTCCGGCCCCAGGATGCGGCGCAGGGCGTCAACATAGTCCTCGAACAACGCGCGGGCCTGCTCGGCCGGCGCGGCCCGGATAAAACTCGGGCGGTTGCCCTTGAGCGTCTCGGCGTGCAGGGTGAACTGGGAGACCGCCAGCACCGATCCGCCGACCTCGATCAACGAGCGATTCATGCGGTCCTGCTCGTCGGGGAAGATGCGCAGGGCGGCGGTTTTCTCGGCCAGGAAGCGGGCCTCCGCCTCCGTGTCCTCGCGGCGCACGCCCAGGAATACCACATAGCCGCGACCAATCTCGCCGACCGCCTGGCCGTCCACGGTGACCCGGCCGCGCTGGACCCGCTGGACAATGGCTTTCATGCCGCGCTGTCTACGGTATCCCGCGCCGCCTGTCAAGCGCGGCGCCCGCGCCCCGATGTGCGGGAGTTGCGCTTGTCCGCGGTCACTCCCGGCGCGATCCGCGCAGGGGAACGGCTCAGCGTCATGCGCGCCGTAGCGGCGGCTTGACGCGCCGCGT
>CAZEVX010000015.1:0-21362 GCA_964515705.1 uncultured Verrucomicrobiota bacterium
GATCGCACCGCTCCTGCCGAAACTGCGCCTGGATTACGCCGCCTTCAACGAGGACCTGGCCTTCAAGACCGGCCCGCTGGTCTCGCCGGCGGTCTATCGCGAGTTCTGGTTGCCGCACCAGGACCCCGTCGTCCAACTCCTGCAACGGCACGGGGTGCCGGTGATCTGCCAGTGGAGCGCCGGGCGGCTGACCGCGCTCTTGCCGATCCTGCTCGACCACGGGTTCACCTGTACCTGGCCGCTGGAACGCGCCGCCGGAATGGACGCGCCCGCCCTGCGCGCCGCCTTCGGACGCCGCCTGCTGCTGGGCGGCAACATCGCCAAGGAGGCCCTGCTCGACGGGCCCGCGGCCGTGGCGGCGGAACTCCGGCGGCTCGAGCCTCTCCTGCGCGCGGGCGGGTTCGTGCCGGCGCTCGACGACATGGTCCCGGCCGAAACCCCGCTGGCCGCCTACCGCGACCTGATCGCCCAGCTGCGCGACTGGCGCATCGGCACGTAAACCCCGCGGCGCCGCCCCGGGCGGCAGCGTACTGAGTCGAACGCTTCTTTACATTCGGCGCCGCGTGCGTCGCCTCGACAACGAAGCCGGTTGCCGGATGCGGGGCCACCGGATTTGAATTGACGCGCGGCGCTAACCCCATATAATGGCTTTCATATTTTGTGGCGTTTGCGCAGATATGTTGACCACCATACCCGGGAGGGCATGATGAAGGTCCATTGCCGGTATCCCGTGTCGGCGGTTCCCCGTGCTCGGCGGACGGCCCTGGCCGTGCTCCTGGTTCTCGCCATGGCCGGACTGGCGTCCGGCCGCTCGCTCTATGTCACCCCGCCCGGCGGCTACGGCACCAACAACCCGCCCTACACCAACTGGGCCGACGCCGCCACCAACATCCTCTGGGCGGTCAAGGCCGCCACCAATGCCGGCGACGAGGTCTGGATCACCAACGGCACCTACCTCCTGACCAACACCGTCGTCGTCACTAACCCCATCGCCCTGCGGGGCGTCGGCGGGCGCCCGGTCCTCGACGGCAACGCCGCCGTGCGCTGCCTGATCTTGAGCAATGCCCTGGCCGTGGCGGACAGGCTCGTGCTGAGCAACGCCAACGCGACCCTGGATGGCCTCGGCGTTCTGATTTATCATGGCCTGGCGACCAACTGCGTCATTACCGGCTGTGGCAGCGGCAGCACCGCCGCTTGGGGCGGCGGCGCCCGGCTCTTGAACGCGGCGGCCATGGCCGATTGCACCATCGCGGGCAACGCGACGGCCTATGCCGGGGGCGGCGTCTACATGAGCGGCCAAGCCGAACTGCGGAACTGCGTGGTCGCCCAGAACACGTGCACGCATGCATCCGATATGGGGTACATCGGCGGCGGCATCTATATCAGGGATAATGTGCGCGTCATCGATTGCACGGTGGTCAGCAACCAGATCCCGTTCAGCTATGGAGGGGGCATCAGCGCGGTTCTGGGCAACTGGACCATCCGAAACTGCCTGATCACGGACAACAGCAGCGGCCAGGCCGGCAGCGGTCTGGCGATCATCGACAACAGCTTTACCACCACCGGCGTGGTGCAAAACTGCACCGTGGCGCGCAACAGCTCCACGAATTACGGCGGCCTGTATGCGCGCCACACCTGCAACCACACGTTCGTCAATACGATCAGCTTTTCCAACCGCTCGGTTAACGGCTTTGCTCAGCGCGATTATTACCGGCTGACGGGGGTGATCGTGAGTTTCACCAACTGCTGTCTGGGCCTGACCAACGATATCTACGGCACGGACAACTTCACCAACAACCCGCTCTTCCTCGATGTCCCCAACGGCAACTTCCGCTTGGCGCCCTCCTCGCCCTGCGTCAACACCGGCAGCAACCAGGAGTGGATGGAGGGGGCCCGCGACCTCGACGGCCGCCGCCGGGTGGACCGCTGGTCCCGCCAGGTTGACCGCGGCGCGTATGAACTCACGCCGGCGGGCTCCCAAATTCAGTTACGCTGACCGTCTGCCGCCGCCGGAGCGCGGGCAGCCTGCCCGCCAGCCAACCACTCGATGATCGTTTTTGCAGCCTCTGGGCGGCAGCCGCCGCCCCGGCACCCAACCCCGGGAGTCTTATGACACACCGCATCCTGCTGACCGCCGGTTTCGCCCTCGCCATGATGACGCCCCTCCCCGCCGCCGACGACGCGCGCCCCTGGATCGGGACGTTTCTCTCGATGACCCCCGGCGTGGTCAACCTCGGGCCCAACGAGCGGTTCGCGATCCAGCCCGTGCTGCGCGACCTGGCCGAGATCGGCGTGACGGACATCTACTTCAACCACAACCACGGCCGCGGCGGCCCGTTCTACCACCCCACCAAGGTGCCGCACCTGGCCGCGGCAGGCATCCTGGGCAAGCGCGATTTTCTCGAGGAACTCCTCGTGGAAGCCGACGCGCTCCGACTGCGCGTCTGGCTGCTCTGGACGCCGCCGAGCGGCTCCGAGAGCCGCAAGACCGAGGCGGGCTTCCAGGACGGCCTCTATGCCCTCGATGACATCACCCTCGCCAGCCCGGATCTGCGCGAGACCTATGGCCGGCTGATCGACGAGGTCGCCGACCGCTACAAGCCGCGGCATCCCAGTCTGACGGGCATCTATCTTCACGAAATCCATGCCGGGCTCGATCCCATGAACCGGCCCGTGGACCTCGCGCGCTTCAAGGACTTCTGCCGCAAAAACTTCGGCGCCGAATTTCCCGGCGCGGCCATGCCGGAGCCCGCGGCCAACGATGTCTGGGCCCATCGCTATCTGCTCTATCGCAACCATGTCACCACGGAGTTCACGCGCATCCTCGCGGACAAAGCCCGCGCCCGCGGACTCCAGACCGCCTTCTGCCATTATCCGGCCGAAACCAGCGCCGGCTGGGCGATCGGCGCCGACGCGCTGGACTTGGAACCGTTCGTGGACCGCATGTGGGAATGCAGTTTCGCCCTCGAAAACTGCAAGTTCTACTACTCGATCAAGGGCGTCATGCTGGATGTCGGGCCGTCTTACCGCCACAACAACCTGGCGCTCTATTACGCCTCCGCCTTCCACGGGTATCCCCTCAGTTTCTTCGAGTTCGGCGCTCCGCTCTACGTCGAGAAGATTCGCGCCCGGTTCCCGCCGGGGTCGCCCTGGCACACCCAGTACGGCGATTTTTACACCGGCCATGGCGGCAAGACCGAACGGGAAGTCGCGCTCTTCTTCGGCAAGCGCAACCTCGGCGCCTGGCTCGGCGCCATGGGCCGCTGGCAGGGCGGCACGCCGCCGGCGCAGGTCGCCGCGGCGATCAACCCGACGCCCTTCCTGATGCGGCACCCGCGCGGGCATGGCGCCCTCTTCGTCGAGACCGTCTCCGCCCTGATGCAGGCGCTCACCCGGCGCCTGGACGTGGATGGGATCGTCGGCGGCTCGCTCGCCATGGATGACAACCTGGCGCGCTACGACCTGGTCCTCATCCCCGAACACCAGGGGCGCGATCTGCCGCCGGCGGTCTTCGACCGCTACCGCCGCCACGTCGAGGCCGGCGGCCGCCTGCTGCTCGTGAACACCCCGGTCACGACCTCCGCCCGCGACCTGACCGGCGAGGAGGACCGCACGGCGGCCTTCTGCGGCTGCACGCTGGCCGCGGCCGGCGCGACCCCCGTCACCCTGGCCGCCGCGCCCGGCGCGCGCCTGGCCCTGCCGCCGCCCGAGCGTCCCTGGCGCCGCTCGGCGCTCTCGAACGTGACCGCCGAGGTTCTGGCGACGGACAGTGCCGGGGCGCCGCTCCTGACGCGCCGCCGCCTGGGCAAGGGCGAGGTGTTCTGCTCGGCGCTGGCCTTCCAGCCGGGCCTGGAAGAATTGTTTGTGTCCATCGTGGAACTCTGCGTCCGGCCGCGCCTGCGGCTCGCAGGGCCCGGCGCCACGCGCTTCCTCGAGGCCGTGCGCAAGGATGGCCAAGTCTGCGTCTCGCTCTGGGACCTCGGCGCGCGCACCCTGCGGGCCGACGCCCAGCCGCTCGGCTTGGCCGGCGACACGTTCCGGGCGCGCGACCTCGTCACCGGCGAATGGCTCTCCGGCCCGCTGACGGCGGAGGCCCTCGCCCGGGACGGCGTGCCGGTGCCGATCCTTTACACCAACCAGCCGCGCATCGTGGTGCTCGGGGCGCCGGACGCCCTGGAGGCCTACGCCGGCATTTACTCCAACACGGCGGTCTTCCGCGACCTCGCCCGCCGGGCGCCGCTCGTCGAAAACCCCCAGGTCCCGATCCTCGTGCCGGAAGGCGCCGGCCTAGCGGTGGGCGTCTACCAGCGCGGCCTGGGCGCCGAGGAATTGATAACCTGTTTCGCCCGGGCCGGCCTGCGCGCCTTCCCCATGCCGCGCCTGGATACCGAGGCCCTCAACTACCCGCGGGTGCTCGTGATCCCGCAGGTCGCCGGCGGCGTCGAGTTCTTCAACCAGGCCGCGCCGGCCGTGCGCCGCTTCGTGGAGCGCGGCGGCGGCGTGCTGCTGACCCACGATGCCGTGGGGTTCCGCGCGCACCAGCCGATCTTTCCGGAGCTCGGCGCGGGCGTCGAGAACGTCAAGGACGCCCGCCTGGCCGTCGCCGGCCCCCACCCGGTCACCGCCGGGTTCGCGCCGGGCGCCCCCTTCGAGCCCGGATTCCGGTTCGACCATGTCACCATCAAGCCGGGCAAGCAAGCCGCGATCCTGGCGCGCAACGCGCAGGGCGCCCCGGTGCTCGCCGCGGGCGCATGCGGCAAGGGCCGCGTGGTCCTGATGGGCACCCTGCCCGGTGTCTCGGCCGGCGCCGACCAGGCCGGCGGCCGGCCGGCGCCGATCGCCGAGCCCGAGGCCCGCCTCCTACTGCAGGCCGTGCGCTGGCTGGCGGGGACTGACCCGGGTCCCTGATTCCATCCGGCGGTCCGGGCCGAGCCAGGCCGATGCATCTTGTCGTGCGGAGAGGATCGTATGACCGAACACTGGATGAACATTGATTTTGACGATGAGATCCAGCGGCGCCCCGATCCCGTGACCCCGGCGGACATCCGTGCCATGCTGGAGACCTGCGCGCGCATGGGCTGCACGGGCGTCGTCTGGCGCTGCACGACGCTCGGCCGCGCCGACTACCGCAGCCGGATCATGGACCGCGCCGACCTCCCGTTCGATGAGGCCGACTACGCCCGGCAGGCCGCCGCGGGCGCCTGGGACAAGTTTCTGCTGCGCGACCGCGCGGCGCGCGGGTTGCCGGATTTCCGCGCCCTGCGCCTCGCCTACATCGCCAAGTCGCGGGCGATCCTCGCGGCCTGCGATCCGCCCGCCGTGGCCCGCGCGGCGACCCGCGCCCTCGGCCTGCGCCTGGCGCTCTGGCTCGACCTGTTCGACGAGTTCGCGCCCGGGCTCGGCAGCCGCTTCCTGCGCGAGCATCCCGACTGCCAGTGGACCTCGCGCGACGGCCGGCGCTTCTACGAGGGCCTGCGCTGCTACGGGTTCCCCGCCGCCCGCGAGCACCAGTTGTCCGTCGTCGCCGAACTGGCGGAGTACCAGCCGGACCTGCTCTATTTCTGCACGTCCTGCCATTCCCGCCACAAGGCGCGGCCGGGCGAGGACGACGGCTACGGGTTCGAGGCGCCGGTCGTCGCGCGCTACCGGGAACGTTACGGCGCGGACATCCGCCGCGAGCCGTTCGATACGGCGGCCTGGCACCGGGTCAAGGGCGAGGGGTTCAGCGAGTTCATCGGCCAGGCCGCTGGGTTGCTGAAAGCGCGCGGCATCGGCTTGATGCTCCCGGCGCCGATCGGCGGCCTGGTGGTCCAGGACAACCCGCTCTGGAGCAACCGCGCCGCGGCCGCCTGGTCCGCCGACTGGCCCCTGTGGGCGGAACAAGGCTGGGCGGACATCCTGGTGCTCGGCGAATACCAGCCGATGTGGGGCGCCGCCCAGAGCGCCTGGCGGCGCGAGGCCGCCGCCGCCCTGGACGTTTCCGAGGACGACGTCGAAACGGCCGCCGCCCGCCAGGCGCTCACGGCCGTCCGCGGCCGCTGCCGGATCGTGTATTTTTCCGGCTGGATGGGCGATCCCGCGCAACGCATGGCGGACGTCGCCGCCGCCCTGCGCGCCGCGCCGCTCGACGGCGCGATGTGGCACGAACTGGCGTCGTTCGAGAGCCTGGCCGATGTCCCGCGGTTGCCGGATTGACGGCGCCGGCCGACGCGCTTCGGACGGCAGGCCGCGCCCTTCACGCGCCGTCCCGGCCGGCGCGGGCGGCCGCGGACGCCGCCCGGCATACAGCATCGAGGTAGCCCATCCCGAAGCGCGTGTCGGGTTCGAGATAGCTGCCCTCGGCCCATTCGTTCCAACTGTTGATGGTGACGAACGGCGCCGGCGGGCGCGCGCGCCGGGCCGTCTCGAGGGCGCGGCGCAGGCAGGCGCCGAACAAGGCGGGCGACGGCTCCGTGACGATGCTCTCCTGAAGGGCGTGGTAGCGCGGGTTGGTGTCCCAGCCCACCGAGACGTGCGGGCAATACGGCACCGAGAACGCCGCGCGGACGGGTTCCCAGCCGGCCATGGCGGCCTCGGCCCAGGCCGCGTAGGGGCCGCGCGGCCGCACGGCGTGCGCCCACTGGTAATGCGTCAGGCTGTCGAACCCCAGGGTTCGCAAGGTGTGGTCCTGGGTCGGCGGCCCCGCCCCCGGCCCGTCGTCCGCCGTCGCCGGCAGCGCCGACCAGAGGATCGCCTGGAGATGCAGGCCGGCAAAACCGGCCGCGCGCACGCGGTCGCGCAGGCCGTCGAGCGCCCGGCGCGCCCCCTCGATGCCGCCCAGGCCCTTCATCAGCGTGCCCAGCTCGTAGATCGACAGCACCGGCCGGCCGTTGACCCGGTAATAGGACGGCTGACCGAAGAACCGGGCAATCATCCGGTCCGTGGCGGCCTCGAATCCCGCGGCGTCCACGGCGCCCGGCCAGATCACGCCGCGCTCGTGCGAGCGCTCGAAGTCCCACAAGGTCGTGGCGTCGTGGTTCGCCCACATCAGGAAGAAGCGCAGCGCCCCACGGTTGCCGGCCGCCAGGAACCCGCGGGTCAGGGCGTCTTCGAGGAACGGGGCGTTCTCGTACCAGTACCAGTCGAAAATGAAGGCCGAAATCCCGTGCGCCGCCGCGGCGTCAATCTTGCGCTCCATCACGCGGGGATCGGCTTCGTCCTCGCAGCCCCAGAGCGGCACCCGCGGCTGCCAGTGGCCGGGAAACTTTGCGCGGGCGCGCCGGATCGTCTGCCACTCGCCCTCGCCGGCCGGCATGAACCGCCGCCAGCGCGGTTCGTCATGGTAAGCCGGCCAGTAATAGGCCGCGATGTCGCACGGCGCGCTCATGCGCCGTGTCCCGCGCTGTGGATCCGGGTGCCGCGTCCGCCATGCATGCCGGGCATCCTATCCGCCGCCCGGTCCCCGCGCAAGCGGCATCCGGCCGCCCCCTCCATGTGGGACCGCCCTGCCGCCGCCGGGACGTCGGCGGCCACCACGGACGGCAACTAGTCTACGCTCCCAGGAAACGCCCTCATGGGCGCTCCAGTGTTATGACGCACCGCGAAGGCCGGCGGCTCGCCCCACCCATTACGCAGGCATCCTGGGTGGGGCGACGCCTCCGGCGGAGCCGTTTGCAGCTTCGCGTAGGCCGCCACAGAGCGCGGCCGCCAGGAACGGGGTGTGCGCCGGGGGCATAAGTGCAGACCGCGCTCCGGGCTTGACACCGCCGGGGCGGCCGCCATCATGCCGGCTTCGAGCGCTCACCGCCCCACACTCAAGGAGTGATGCCATGTTCGCCGTCGGTGTCAGCCGCGCAGACGTCACCCCGCCCGTCGGATACCTGTTGCAGGGCCACGCCAAGCGCAACCAGCCTTCGCGCGCCATCCACGACCCGCTCTTTCTCAAAGCCCTGACGGTATGCGACGGGCATCGGCGCGTGGCGCTGCTGACGTCCGACCTGGTCTACTTTTCCAAGACGCTGGTGGAGGGCATCCGCGCCGAGGCCGCCCGGCGCGCCGGGTTGCCGGCCGAGCGGCTGATGATCACCGCCGCCCACACGCACACCGGCCCGTTCCTGTTTTCCTCGAAGCCCGACGACCCGCGGCTGCTGCCGGATTACCTGTCGCTGCTCCAGAAGCAGGCGGTTGGCGCGCTGCTCGAAGCCATCTACCGCGAAGCCCCGGCGGTGCTGCGCTGGGGCGTTGGCAGCGTCAACATCGGGATCGTCAACCGGCGCCGCCGGGACGCCGCCGGGCGCATGCAGATGGCGCCCAATCCCGAGCGTCCGGTGGACCCGCAACTGACCGTGCTGGCGGCCTGCGCGCCCGACGGCCGGCCGCGCGCGATCGTCGGCAACTACACCTGCCACCCCACCGTGCTGGCGACGGACGTCTACGAAATCTCGGGGGATTATCCCGGGTATTTCCAGCGCGCGCTGGAAGCGTTTTACCCGTCGGCGACGGTCCTCTTCACCAACGGCTGCTGCGGGGACGTGCGCCCGGCAATCGTGGACCCGGCCAGCGGCGAGTTCCGGGGCGGATCGTTCGCCGACGCCGAGCGCCTGGGGCGCACGCTGGCCGGTGAAGCCGTCAAGGTGGTCGAGCAGTCCGCGGCGCTGGACGCCGGCCCGGTGGACGGCCGCCTGGAGACCGTCTCCCTGCCGCTCGACCCGGAGCTGCTGCCGACCGATGCCGCGCGCCTGGCGCGGGCCTGTGCCGCCCACCAGCGCAGCCAGACCTCCCACGACGGCAAGGCGCTGGAGGCCTGGCGGGAGACGTGGGAACGCCGGCTGAAAGACGGGGCCCCGATTCCGGCGGCCGTGCCGGCCGACGTCCAAGCCCTGCACCTCGGCAACGCGCGGATCGCCGGGATCGCCGGGGAAACCATGGTTGAGATCGGCCTGCGGATCAAGGCCGGCGCCGGGCGCCCGCTGATGCTATGCGGGGACGCCAACGGCGTCGTCGGTTACCTGCCGACCGCCGCCGCCCTGCCGGAAGGCGGCTACGAGACCAACAGTTTCGTCCACAAGCCTTACGCCGCGCCATACAGCCCGGCGATGGAAGAGGTCCTGGTAAAGGCCGTGTTGGCGGCGCTCGAGCCGGCGCCGGTCAGCGGGCCAGCACCCGCTTGAACTCGCGCGTCAGCAGCGGCAGGATCTTGAAGAGGTCGCCAACCAGGCCGAAGGTGGCGACGCGGAAGATCGGGGCCTCCGGGTCCTTGTTGATCGCCACGATCAGGTCGGAGGACGACATGCCCGCCAGGTGCTGGATCTGGCCGCTGATGCCGCAGGCGATGTAGATCTTGGGGCAGACCGTCTTGCCGGTCTGGCCGACCTGGTGCGAGTAGGGAATCCAGCCGGCGTCGACCGCCGCGCGGGACGAGCCCACGCCGGCCCCCAGCACCTGGGCCAGCTCGCGCACGAGGGCAAAGTGCTCCGGCGCCTGCAGGCCGCGTCCGCCGGACACGATGATGTTGGCCTCGGCGATGTTGGTCGTGGTCTCGGTCTCGGGAATGAACTCCAGGCGCTCGGCGCGCGACCGCAGCACCTCCGCCGCCACGCGCTCGATGACCGTCTCGCCAGTCCGGGCGGGGTCCGGCACGGCTTCCTTCATCACCTTGTGCCGCACGGTCGCCATCTGCGGCCGGTGGTTCGGGGTGGTGATCGTGGCCATGATATTGCCGCCGAAGGCCGGGCGCGTCTGGAGCAGGTTTTGGGTCGCGGGATCGATCGCCAGCCCGGTGCAGTCGGCCGTCAACCCGGCGCGCACCGGCACCGCCACGCGCGACACCAGGCTGCGTCCGATGGCCGTGGCGCCGCACAGGACGACGGCCGGGCGGTGCCGCCGGATCAGGGTGACCAGCACGGCGGCATAGCGCTCGTCCTGGAAGTAGGCCAGCTCCGGCGCGTCGACCAGGTGCACGCGGTCGGCGCCGCGCTGCACGAGGGCCGGCGCCTGGCCGGAGATCCCCTGGCCGAGCAGCACCGCGCAGAGCTGCATGCCGAGCTGATCGGCCAGCTTGCGCCCCTCGCCCAGCAGTTCCCAGGTGATACTCTGGACGCGGCCGTCCTTCTGCTCGGCGAATACCCAGACATCGCGGTAGCCGGCGAGGTCGGGACCGGCCGCGGCGGGCGGACGCGCCGGCGTGCGCATTTCGATCGCCTGGAACTTCTTGCAGGCCGCGACGCACGCGCCGCAGAGCGTGCACTTCGCCAGGTCAATCGCCGCCAGCTTGTCCTGCATGGCGATGGCCGCGAACGGGCAGGCCTTCAGGCACAGCCGGCATCCCACGCAGCGGTCTTTCAACACGACAATCGGATCGGTGGCCATGGCACGAATCTCCCAAACGCGGGGCGCGGGCTACGAGGCCGCGGCGATCACGGCGTCCTTGAGGCGCGCGACCACCTGGGCCACGATCTCTTCGGGCTCGCCCTTGAAGAGCTGGCCGCCCGGACGGGGGGGCGGCGTGAAGATCCGGACGACCTTGGTCGGCGATCCCTCCAGCCCGACCTTGTCGGGCTCACAACCCAGGTCCACGGCCTTCCAGACCGGGATTTGGGCTTTGCGGGCCGCCAGCTTGCCCTTGAGCGACGGCAGGCGCGGCTCGTTGAGTTCCTTGACGACGGTCAGCACGCAGGGCAACGGGGAGCGGATACGTTCGACGCCGTCCTCGAGCAGGCGTTCGGCCTCGATGCGGCCGTCGCCCAGGGCGGCGATCTTGCGGACGTAGGTGATTTGCGGCAGGTCGAGATGCGCCGCGATGCCGGGCCCGACCTGGGCGGTGTCGCCGTCCGAGGCCTGCTTGCCGCAGAGCACCAGGTCGAACGGCGCCAGCTTGCGGACCGCCTGGGAGAGGGTATAGCTCGTGGCCCAGGTGTCGCTGCCGGCGAAGGCGCGGTCGGACAGCAGCACCGCGGCGTCCGCCCCCATCGAGAGCGCCTCGCGCAGGGCGGCGTCGGCCTGGGGCGGCCCCATCGTCAGCACCGTCACGCGCGCACCGGCGCGCTCCTTGATCCGCAGCGCCTCCTCGATGGCGTACATATCGAAGGGATTGATGATGGCGGCCACGCCGGCCCGGATCAGGGTGTTGGTGGCGGGATCGATCTTGACGTCCGCCGTGTCCGGCACCTGTTTGATACAGACGATCACATGCATGACCCCGCTCCTCGATGGGGTTGCCAAGGGTCCGCCCGGCGGCCGCCACTCCCGGCAACAACGGGGCGCGATTGTAGCCGCGCCGGAGCGCATTGCAAGCGCTTTCCGCCGCTTGTCCTTGACGCATCGGCGCCCGCCGGGTAGATTGCAACCTTGTTCCGCCGTACACCATCGATCCTTCGGAGACTGCCCGCCATGCCTACCCTCGATCCCGCGGCCGCCGAGGCGGCGCTCGACGATCTCCAGACCGTTCCCACCGCGCAGGGCGCGTCGATGCAAGGCGTCCCGTTCGTGCGGCGGGACGAAATCCGCTGCGGGTTCATCGGGGTCGGCAGCCGCGGGTTCGGGCAGTTGAAACAGGTCCTCCTGATGGCGGGCGCCCGCGTGGCGGCGGTCAGCGACCCGACTCCCGAGTGCCTGGAACGCGCCCGCGCCCACGCGCTGGCCGTCGGCCAGCCGGCGCCGGCGCTCTTGGCCGACTGGCGCGCGCTCTGCGCCCGCGACGACCTCGACCTGGTCTACATCTGTTCCCCGTGGGAGTGGCACGTGCCCCAGGCCGTCTGCGCCATGGAAGCCGGGCATCACGCGGCGGTGGAGGTGCCGGCCGCCGTCACCCTGGACGAGTGCTGGCGCCTGGTCGACACCAGCGAGCGCACGCGGCGGCACTGCGTGATCCTGGAGAACTGCTGCTACGGGCGCCCGGAACTCCTGGCCCTCAACCTCGTGCGGGCCGGATTGCTGGGGACGATTACGCACGCCGAGGCCGCCTACATCCACGACCTGCGCAAGACCCTGCTGGCGACGTCCAGCGAAGGCCTCTGGCGGCGCCGGCCGCATGGCGAACGCGACGGCAATCTCTACCCGACCCACGGGCTCGGCCCGGTGGCCCGCTACCTAGACATCCACCGCGGCGACCGGTTCGTGCGGCTGGTCTCGATGAGCAGCCGCGCGGCCGCCCTCTCGGCCTACCGCGACGCGACGCTGCCTTCCGACGACCCCCGCCGCGCCGAGCGCTACCGCTGCGGCGACATGAACAGTTCGCTGATCCGGACGGCCCGGGGCTGCACGGTGCTGCTGCAGCACGATGTCGTCACCCCGCGCCCCTACAGCCGCCTGAACCTCGTGGCCGGCACCCGCGGCGCATTTTGCGATTACCCGCCGCGCGTCTTCCTCGACGGCCAGGCGACGCACGACTGGCAACCGGCCGCGGCCTTCGAGGAGCGCTACGACCACGACCTCTGGAAACGCGTCGGCGAGCTGGCCCTGAAGGCTGGCGGCCATGGCGGCATGGATTTTCTGATGAACTACCGCCTGATCCAGTGTGTCCGCGAGGGGCTGCCGCCGGACATGGACGTCTACGACGCCGCCGCCTGGAGCGCCCCCGGGCCGCTCTCGGAACTCTCGGTGGCGCTGGACAATCGGCCCGTGCCGTTCCCGGATTTCACGCGCGGGCGCTGGCAGGCCACCGGCGGGTGAGCGGCGGGGCGACTGATCGGCCCGCCCCGCCAGCCCGGGAGGCGACAGGGCCATGGCTTTCCCATCCAGGTCGGCGCGCGCGCGCGCGCCGTTGCTACCGGTTGCCGGGCTGGTGATCCTGTTGATCGCCGGGCTGGGCGTGCTGAACCTCTTCCTGCTGCTGCGGGTCTACCACCGCGCCGCGCGCTCGCTGGCATCGGTTTCGGCCCTCGAATACGGATTGCTGGCGACGCGGCAACTGGCCGCCCAGCCGCTCCTGCGCGATACGGCGCCGGCGTCCGGCGACCTGGCGTCCTTTGGCCGCGTCGTGGACGCGCTCCAGGCGCTCGAGCCGGGCCTGGAGTTCGTGTCCGTCACCGAGCGCGGCGCCGTGGTGTTTCACCGCCAGCCGAGCCTCGAGGTCCGACCGCCGACGCCCGACGCCGACCTCTCGGTCGTGGCCACGAATCCCCCGCCCCCCATCCGTGTCGGCCGCCAGGCGGTCGGCAGCGGCAGCAACCGCGTCCCGGTGCTGACGTTCAGCCGCGCCTTCCAGGCGCCCGGCCGGCCGCCGCGCCAACTGCAAGTGGCCCTGCGGCGGGACTTGTTCGAGCGCGAGCACGCCGGCACCGCCCAGGCGGTGACGGCCATGTTTACCCTGTCGGTCGCCACCCTGGCGGGGTCCTTCGGCCTCTGCCTGCTGGCGATCGCCGGGCTGATCCGGCGCGAGTTGACCTGGCAGAAACGCCAGCGGCTGAACGACCATCTCGCCGTGGCCGGCGCGCTGGCGGGCAGTCTGCTGCACGACTTCCGCAACCCGATGTCGGCCATGCGGCTCGACGCCCAACTGCTCCAGCAGGAAGCCGCGCGCGGGGCGGCCTCCCGGACCGAGCGCCTCGCGGCTCTGGCCGGGCGCGTGGTGCGGACCCTCGATCGGCTGGATGCCCTGCTGGGCGAGTTCCTGGCGGTCACCAAGCCGGGCCAGGCCGCCCCCGAACGCTTCGACCTGCCGGCCTGTGTTCTGGACTGCCTCGACCTCGTCCAGCACCGCTTCGCCCGCGCGCGCGTGCGGCTGACGCTGCACCCCGCCCCCGGGCCCGTCGCCGTCGTGGGCGCGCCGTTGGCCATCAAGCGCGCCCTGCTCAACATTCTCCACAACGCCGAACAGTTTTCGCCGCCGGACGGCACGGTCACCGTCGCTGTGCGCCGCGCGGACGGCGCGGCGGAAATCTGTGTGGACGACGAAGGCCCCGGCATCGCGCCCGCCGACCGCCGCCGCCTTTTCGAACTCTTTTTTTCGCGGCGTCCCGGCGGCACGGGACTCGGTCTGGCACTGGCCAAGACCGCCGTGGAACATGGCGGCGGCGCCATCGCGGCCGGCACTCCGCCGTCCGGCAAGGGCAGCCGGTTTGTGATCCGGCTGCCGCTGGCAGACGGCTAACCCTTCCTGCGCGAGGCCCTATGCATCCCGAGGCCGACGCCCCCGCCCGCGTGCTCGTGATCGAGGACGACCCCGATGGCCGGCAATCGGTCGTGGATGCCCTGGAGGATGCCGGGCACGCCGTCGTCGCCGCCGGAACCGCCGAGGCCGGCCTGCGATTCCTGCGCCGCGAACCCTTCGACGCCGTCCTCAGCGATATCCGGCTCCCTGACCAGGACGGGATCGAGGTGCTGCGCCAGGCCCGCGCCCTGGACGCCGACCTGCCGGTGCTGCTGATGACCGCCTACGGCGCCATCGCCGACGCCGTCACGGCACTCAAGGCTGGCGCCTACGATTACCTCGCCAAGCCGCTCAACCTGGCCGACCTCCTGGCGACGGTCGCGCGCGCCGTCGAGGCCCGCCGCCTGCGCACCCAGGTCACGGACCTGCGGCGCGCCCTCGCTGGACGCCCCCTGATCGCCGCTTCCCCCGCCATGCGCGCCGTGCTGGACCAGCTGCGCGCCGTCGCCGCCACGCAGGCCACCGTGCTGATCCTCGGCGAAAGCGGCACCGGCAAGGAACTCGTCGCCCGCGCCATCCATGACGCCAGCCCGCGCGCCGACGGCCCGTTCGTGGCCGTGAACTGCGGCGCGTTTTCGGAGACCCTGCTGGAGTCGGAACTCTTCGGCCACGAGAAGGGCGCCTTTACCGGGGCGCTCGCCCGGCATGCCGGCGCGTTCGAGCGCGCCGACGGCGGCACCCTGCTGCTGGACGAGATCGGGATCGCCCCGGCCGCCGTCCAGACGCGCCTGTTGCGCGTCCTCGAGGAACGCGAAATCCTCCGCGTCGGCGGCACCCAACCGGTGCCCATCCACGTCCGGGTCCTCGCGGCCTCGAACCGCGCGCTCGACGACCTCGTCGCCGAGCGCAGCTTCCGCCACGACCTGCTCTACCGGCTGCAAGTCGTCACGCTCGCCCTGCCGCCGCTGCGCGCGCGCCCCGAGGACATCCGCCCGCTGGCCGATTTCTTCCTGGCCGAGTCCTGCAAGGCCCACGGACGCCACCTCGCAGGCGTCCGTCCGGACTACTACGCCGCCCTCGAACGCTATGCCTGGCCGGGCAATGTGCGCGAACTCAAGCACGCCGTCGAGGCCTCCGTGATCCTGGCCGCCACCCCGTGCCTGACCGCGGCCGATCTCAAGCTCGGCCCGCCGCCGGCCGTCCCGGACCCGCCGGCCGCCCTGGCCTTGCCGGCCGGCCTCTCCCTCGCCCATCTCGAGCGCGAGGCGATCCTCCAGGCCCTGCGCCGCCACGAGGGCAGCCGCACGTTGGCCGCCGAGGAACTCGGCCTCTCCACGCGCACGATCCAACGCAAGATCCGCGACTACGACCTGCCCTTCTGATGGCGCGCCCCGCGCTGTTGCCGGCCGGACATCCTGTCCGGACGCCGGACATCCTGTCCGGCCGTTCCCGGCATGCCGAGCGGCCGCGTGGCGGCCGTCGGCCGCCGGCAGCGCACGCCGGCATCCTGGCATTGATCTTGCTCTAAAGCACGGCATGCAGTCGACACTGCTATCGGACGTTGACCTTGCCAGCCGGCGACGGCGGCGCGAACGCCTGTTGTGGGCCGCGATGACGGCCCTGGCGCTCGTGGCGCTCCTGCAAGGCGTCGCGCTCGTACGGCTGCGCAGCGTTCGGAATCCGGCGTCGCCGGAGGCCACGCTGGCGTCGCGCTGGGCGGCCGCGCTGGCCGGCCGCCCGACGGCCGAGCGGCGCCCGGTCCGCGACGCCTTTGACAACCAGGTGCTCTGCTGGGAAACGGCCGACGACCTCGATCGCATCCACGCCGAGATCAGCCGCGCGCTGCGGACCGCCGGCCGGGTGCACTCCGCGCTTGCCGGCCAGGCGCCGGCGGGTCCGCCGCCGACCGCGCGGCTGGCGGTTCTGCAGCAGGAGATCGAGCGCATTTTTGCCGACGCGAACGTCCTGGCGCGCGAGCCCGGCCTGGCGGCGCCCTTGCGCGGCGGCTGGGACCGCGCTCCGGCGACCGATGGCTTGAACATGGACCTGTCCGGCAGCAACTACGTCGTGGCGATCGCCCTGCCGCATGCCGCCAAGGGCGACATCCGGGCGCGCATCGAAGGCCCGCCGGAAACCCGCATCCTGGTGCCGGACGATGCCGATCGCGGCCGTATTCAGGCCGGCTTTCGCGACGGCCTGCTGCGCGTGACGATCGCGCGCGCGGACTCCAATACGCTTGCCATGCCGATCCCAATCCAGTATTTTTGAATTTTTACATGGATGGACCCTGTGTTCTACATGCCCGCGACCTACAGCGCCCTCATCGGATCCACGGCCCCCGTCCACCCAGGAGACCCGGCATGCTGACTGTGAACAACCTTCATAAACGCTTCGGGGCGATCCGCGCCGTGCGCGGCGTTTCCTTCGAAGCCGCCCAGGGCGAGGTCCTTGGATTTCTCGGCCCCAACGGCGCCGGCAAGACCACGACCATGCGCATGATCACCGGGTTCCTGCCGCCCAACGCCGGCACGGCGGTGATCGACGGCTATGACATTGTCGCGGACCCGATCGCCGCCAAGCGGCGGATCGGCTACCTGCCCGAAAACGCCCCGGTCTACGCCGACATGACCGTCGCGGGGTACTTGGCGTTCATCGCCGAAATCCGCGGCTTTGCCGGGCGGGCGCGCGCCCAACGCGTGGGGGACACGCTGGCGACCTGCCGCCTCGAGGCCGTCGTCCACCAGCCGATCGGCACGCTTTCCAAGGGCTATCGCCAGCGGGTCTGCTTCGCGCAGGCCGTGCTGCACGATCCGCCGGTCCTCATCATGGACGAGCCCACCGACGGACTCGACCCCAACCAGAAGCACGTCGTGCGCACGATGATCCGCGAGATGGCCGCCCGTAAGGCGATCATCATTTCGACCCACATCCTCGAAGAGGTCGAGGCGATCTGCTCCCGCGCCATCATCATCTGCAACGGCGCCATCGTGGCCAACGGCACGACCGCCGACCTCAAGGCCCGCAGCCGCTTCCACGGCGCCGTCGAACTGTCCGTCACCGGGTCCGCGGCCGACTGGACGGCGCGCCTCCAGCGGCTGGCCTCGGCCGCCCGCGTCGAGGCGCACGACCGCCGCCTGCTGGTCTTTCCCCGCGATGCCGCCCGGCTGGCCCCGGACGTCCTGGCGCTCGTGCACCAGGACGCCGCCGGCGAGGTCCGCGAAATCAAGTCCCTCGACGGCCGGCTCGACGACGTCTTCCGCGACCTGACCCAGCCCCGCGCCTAGCGCAATCCCATTCCAAGGAGACCTGTCATGGACGGCATCCGCACTACCTGGGCGATCCTCAAGCGCGAACTGGCCTCGTATTTCGAGTCGCCGGTGGCCTATGTGTTCATGGTCGTATTCCTGATGCTCGCCGGCTTCCTGACCTTTTTCGTCTCGCGCTTCTACGAGAGCGGCCAGGCCGACCTGCGCGGGTTCTTCTTCTGGCACCCCTGGCTGTTCCTGATCCTGGTGCCCGCCGCCACCATGCGGCTCTGGGCCGAGGAACGGCGCGCCGGAACGATCGAAACCCTGCTGACGCTGCCGGTCACCGTGCCCCAGGCGATCCTCGGCAAGTTCCTGGCCGCCTGGCTGTTCCTGGCCCTGATCGTCGCGCTGACCTTCCCGATTGTGCTGACGACCGCCTACCTCGGCAATCCGGACCGGGGCGCCATGGCCGGCGGCTACCTGGGCAGCGTGCTGCTGGCCGGCGCCTACCTTTCGGTGGGCATGATGACCTCGGCCATGACCCGCAACCAGGTCATCAGCTTTGTGCTCTCGGTGGTCGTCTGCCTCTTCCTGCTGCTGGCCGGCTGGCCGCCGGTGACCGACATGCTTGCGCGCTGGGCGCCGGCCTGGCTGGTGCGCGGCGTCGCCGCCTTCAGTTTTATGCCGCACTTCGAGGCCTTCCAGCGCGGCGTGCTCGACGTGCGCGATGTCGCCTACTACGGCAGCGTGATGGTCTTCATGCTGGTCGCCTCGAGCCTGGTGCTGGAAAACCGCAAAGCCGCCTGATGTCCGCGCCGCCGCCGGCGGCGCCCCGCAGCAAAGGAATCCTTGCTCATGAACGACGCCACCCCCCGCGCTTTCTGGAAGTTCAGCGGCAGCCTCACCGGGCTGCTGGCGCTCCTGGCCGTCCTGGTCGCCGTCAACCTGCTGCTGGGCCAGGTCCGCCTGCGCCTGGACCTGACCGAGGACCGGCTCTACACCCTGTCCGACGGCACGCGCGCCGTGCTGCGCGGGCTGGACGGCCCGGTCACCCTCAAGTTGTTCTTCTCGAGCAGCGTCCGCGAGGTGCCCGAGCCGCTGAAACTGTTCGCGCGCCAGGTCGAGGATCTGCTGCGGGAATATGCCCTGGCCAGCCGCGGCAAGGTGGTGGTCGAAACCTACGATCCTAAACCGGATTCCGACGCCGAGGAATGGGCGGAGCGCTACGGCCTGGCCAGCGAGCGGCTCGACCCGCTCGACCCGCCGCTCTACCTTGGCCTGGTCGCCGCCAAGGGCGACGCGCTCGCCGCCCTGCCGTTCCTCGACCCGCGCAACGAGCAGATGCTCGAGTACCACGTCTCGCAGTTGATCGCCCGCGTGGCCAACCCCCGCAAGCCGGTGCTCGGCGTCCTCAGCAGCCTGCCGGTGATGGGCGTGCGGTCCTTCCCGTATGCCATGCCCGGACAGCCGCGCCCCAAGAACCAGCCGCCGTGGGTCGCCTTCCAGGATCTCGCCAAGGACTACGACGTCCGGCAACTGCCCGCCGAGACCGAGTCGATCGAGGCGGATGTGGACGTCCTGGTGCTCGTGCACCCCAAGTCCCTGTCGCGCCGCACGCTCTATGCCATCGACCAGTTCGTCCTGCGCGGCGGGCGTCTGCTGGCGTTCGTCGACCCGATGTGCCTGGCGGACGCCATGAACCAGGACAACCCGATGGGCATGGGCATGACGCGTCCGGCCTCCGATCTCGGCCCGCTGACCGAGGCCTGGGGCCTGACCTTCGATTCCGGGAAGGCCGTCGCGGATCTCGATGCCAGCACCCGCATCCGGCGCGGCGACAACCAGGTCGAGGATAACCCGGTCTTCCTGACCCTGCGCCCCGAGAACCTCGACGGGCGCGATCTGGCGACCTCGGCCCTCAAGAGCCTGAGCCTGCCGGGCGCCGGCGCCTTCGTCGGGAGCGGCGCGCCGGGACTGACCGTCGGCACCCTGGTGGTGTCTTCGGATCAGTCCGAACTGGTGGACGCCATGATGGCCCAGATGGGCACGGACGCCATCCGCCGCTCCTTCAAGGCCGGCCTCAAGCGGCTGCCGCTGGCCGTCCGCATCCAGGGCGAGTTTCCGACCGCCTTCCCCGACGGCCAGCCCAAGGCCGAGGTCGATCCCGACAAGGGCCCCGCGGCGGACGCCGACAAGGACAAGCCGGCCGAGACGGCCGCCCCCACCGGCCTGACCCGCAGCGTCCGTCCCGGTCTGGTCGTGCTCGTGGGGGACGTCGACCTGCTCTTTGACGCCTTCGCGGTGCAGGAACTGCCGTTGTTCGGGCAGCGGGTGTACCAGCCGATGAACGACAACCTGGCGCTGTTCGCCAACCTGCTGGAACAGCTCGGCGGGAATGCGGACCTCGCCAGCATCCGCGCCCGCGGCCGCTTCGACCGGCCCTTCGAACGCGTCCTGACCCTCCAACGCGAAGCCCAGCAGCGCTGGCTGATCCAGGAACAGGCCCTCGAGCGCCAGCTCGAAACCACCCGCGAGCGGATCAACAGCCTCCAGGCCCAGAAGGACAAGACCCAGCGCTACATCCTCTCCGCCGAACAGCAGGAGGAAATCGCCCGCTTCCGGCAGGAAAACGCGCGCACGCAGCAGGAACTCAAACAGGTCCGCAAGAACCTGCGCGAAGGCATCGAACGCCTGGGCGCCGGCGTCAAGGCCGTCAATATCCTGGCCATGCCGGCCCTGGTCTGCCTGGCAGGCCTGGGCTTTGCCTGGCATCGGCGCCGCCGGAACGCCCGCGATTGACAGCGCCCTCGGCAACCTCGACCCGTTATTCCATCACCCCTGCGGAGGCGATCCTATCCCATGAAGACACGCACGCTCCTGTCGCTGGTGATTGCGGCGCTTGTGCTCGGCGGCCTGGCCTGGTGGACCAACCGCCGCCAGCCCATGCCCGGCGGCGGCCAGATCGGCACCCCGGTGCTCCCGGGATTGCCGGTCAACATGGTCCACAAGCTGTCCTTCCTCTCGGCCCAGGGGACCACGACCCTCGCCCGCGTCGACGGCCGCTGGGCGGCCCTCAGCACCCACGGCTACCCCGCCAAGTTCGACCGTATCGCCGATTTCCTGCGCCAGCTGGCCGACCTCAAGATCGGCCAGGTCGTGCGTCTCTCCGACGCCCAGAAATCCTCCCTGCGGCTCCTCGATCCCGCGGCCGCCTCCACCAACCAGGCCAGCCAGACGGGCACGCGCATCGAGCTGCGCGACGAGCGCGACGGCCTGCTGGCCAGCCTGCTGGTCGGCAAGCCGTTCCTGCGCAAGGCGCGCGACGACGGCGGCACCCCCTTCTCCTTCGGCGACTATCCTGACGGCCAGTACGTCCAGACCCCCGACGGGCGCGCCCTGCTGGTCAGCACCGCGCTCGATCGTTTTTCCGAGGATGCCAAGGCCTGGCTGGACGACGAGTTCATCAATGTCCCCGCGGCCGACCTGCTGGACATCGCCATCGAAGGGCCCGGCCGCGCCCCGGTGCGGCTGACGCGCGCCGCCCCCGAGGACCCCCTGATGCTGGAAGGGCTGCCGCCGGCCGAGGGCACCCTCGACAGCGCCAAGGCGTCGCAGGTCAGCGGCGCCCTCGGGTACCTGCAGTTCGACAGCGTGGCCGCCCCCGGCCTGGCGGCGTCGGAAACCGGCCTCGACAAGCCCGTTGTCTTCAAGGCCGTCACGCGGCAGGGCCGGACCTATACCCTGCGTATCGGCCAACCCGTCTCCCCGGACGTGCTCGACCGTTATGTTCAGGTGTCCGTGGCCTATACCCCGCCGCCGAACCCGCCCAGCAACGCCGCGCCCGCCGCCCTCTCCAATGCCGTCCCCGCGGGCGGTACTCAGGCCGTCGACCAGGCCGCCGCCCGCCTGCAGGAAGCCGAAGCCGCCGCGGCCCTGGCCAAGCGCCTGGCCCCCTGGACCTACATCCTCAAGTCCTACCGCACCGAGGGCCTGCTCCTGGAGCGCGACGCCCTGATCAAGAAGCCCGAGCCGCCGCCGGCCGCCAC
>CAZEVX010000015.1:21372-26688 GCA_964515705.1 uncultured Verrucomicrobiota bacterium
CGCCGCGTCCGCCGCCGCCGGCTCCCCGCCCTCCTCAACTCCGCCGCCAGCCGCGGCCAGCACCGCGCCCACGCCCCCGCCGGCGCTTCCTCCGCCCGCCGCCAGCCTCGCCCCGCCGGCGGCCAAGCCGGCGCCGGCCGGCGGCGCCGTGGCCCCTCCGGCCCCCGCGCCGGCCAAGCGCGCCGAGGCCGACTGACCCGCCTGGAGACCGCCATGAACCACGATCACATTGCGCAGACGACGCGCCAGATTCACGAGCAAATCCACTGCCTGGAGACGCTTCGCCAGGAAGTCATGAAGGTCCTGGTGGGCCAGGAGCGGCTCCTGGATCGCCTGCTGATCGCCCTGGTGACCGGCGGCCACATTCTGCTCGAGGGCGTCCCCGGCCTGGCGAAGACCACCACTGTCAAGACTCTCGCCCAGGCGCTCGGGCTGAACTTCCGCCGCATCAGCTTCACGCCCGACCTGCTGCCCGCGGACCTGGTCGGCACGATGATCTACGACCCGCGCCAGGGAACCTTCAGCGCCAAGCAGGGGCCGGTCTTCACCAACCTGCTGCTGGCCGACGAAATAAACCGCGCCCCCGCCAAGGTGCAGTCGGCCCTGCTCGAAGCCATGCAGGAGCGCCAAGTCACGATCGGGGACACCACCTATCCCCTGCCCGACCCGTTCCTGGTCATGGCCACGCAGAACCCGATCGAGCAGCAGGGCACGTATCCCCTGCCGGAAGCCCAGATCGACCGCTTCATGCTGAAGTGCCTGGTCAGCTACCCGTCGCGGGACGACGAGCGCCGCATCATGAACCGCTTCACCCGCGGCGCCGCGCCGACCGTGGCGCCGGTCATGTCGGCTGGCGAGGTCCACGCATTGCGGCGTCTGCTCGACGACATCTACTGCGACGAGAAGGTCGGCGACTACATCCTCGACCTGGTCTTCGCCAGCCGGCGCCCGTCGGATTTCAAGATTCCCATGGACCACCAGATCGCCTACGGCGGATCGCCGCGCGCCACGCTCTACCTCAACCTGGCCGCGCGCGCCAACGCCTTGCTCCACGGGCGCGGCTACGCCACTCCGCAGGACGTCAAGGACATCGCCCACGACGTGCTGCGCCACCGCATCATGCTGACCTACGAGGCGGAGGCCGAAGAGGTGACCAGCGAGGACATCGTCACCCGACTGCTCGCCGACATCCCGGTGCCCTGACCGCCGGACGCGCGGCGGTCGTCAGGACCCGGCACCCGCGAGGCGGCGCCATGGCGCTCGATCCCAAAGCCCTCATGAAGCAGGTCCGCCGTATCCGGGTGGTGACCTCCCGGCTGGTGGACGAGCACATCGGCGGCGAATACCAGTCGGTCTTCAAGGGCCGCGGCATGGAGTTCGACGAGGTGCGCGCTTACGTGCCCGGCGACGATGTCCGCGCCATCGACTGGAACGTCACGGCGCGCATGGGGCACCCGTTCGTCAAGCGCTTTTGCGAAGAGCGCGAGTTGACAATCCTGTTCCTGGTGGACATCTCGGGCTCGATGGGCTGCGGCTCGGGCGCGCGCACCAAGATCGAGGTCGCCGCCGAACTGACCGGCCTGCTGGCGCTGTCGGCCATCCGCAATCAGGACAAGGTCGGGCTGGCCCTGTTTTCCGACCGCATCGAGCGATTCATTCCGCCGCGCAAGGGGCGCACGGCGGTCATGCGCCTGGTGCGCGAGGTGCTGGCCGTCCCGGAAACCGGGCGCCCGACGGACCTGTCCGCCGCCCTGGAGTTCCTGAACCGCGCGCAGAAACGCCGCGCGGTCGTCTTCCTGGTCTCCGATTTCCTGGCGCCGCCCTACGAGCGCGACCTGCGCGTGGCCGCCCGCCACCACGACCTGATCGTCTGCCCGCTGAGCGACCCCCGCGAACGCGCGCTGCCGGCCGCCGGCCTGCTGGACCTGGTGGACCCCGAGACCGGCGCCCTGGTGCCGGTGGACACCAGCTCCCGCGCCTTGCGCGAGGCCTTCCGGTCGCGGGCGGAAGCGGACGACCACGCCCGCGA
Organism: uncultured Verrucomicrobiota bacterium; assembly: GCA_964515705.1. GTDB lineage: Bacteria > Verrucomicrobiota > Kiritimatiellia > JAAZAB01 > JAAZAB01 > CAZEVX01. The sequence continues at coordinate 23,402 of CAZEVX010000015.1, forward strand.
CCGCGTGTTCTTGCGGCTCCAGATCGACCGCCTGGCCTTGTCCACCGACCGCCCGTTTGCGGAGGACGTCCGCCGCTTGTTCCATCTGCGCCAACGACGCTTGCGGCGCGGATGATGATGCGCCGGGCGGGGCCCGCGCCGCGTGATCCCATGCACGATATCGTCCATCGGCCCTGTGCGCAAGACCCGTCACGACACCGACGCCCGGACCGCTGCGCCCGGCCCGGCGCGCGGTTGGTCCTGGCCGGTCTGGTCGCCGCGGCGGCGTGGGGCGCGACCGCGCCCGGCCCCCGCGAGCAACGGGTGTCCTCCGGCGCGCTCGAAGCGCTGCTGACGGCCGAGCCCGGGCAGGTGGCCCTCGATCGGGACGTGCTGTTGACCCTGCGCGTCGCGTCGCCCACGGGCCTCGTGGCGACCTTGCCGCCGCTCGACGATCGCCTGGCGGGATTCCGCGTGAACGGCGCGTTTGCGCGGGAGCCGCAGACGGCCGGCGGGCGGACGACGCGGGAGTTTTGCTATCGCCTGACCCCGCAGGTGGCCGCCGAATACCGCCTGGCCCCGCTGGCCGTCGTTTGGACCGATCCCGCGCGCCCGGACCGCCCGCCGGTCTGGCTGGCGACGCGCCCGATGGTCTTCGAGGTCCTGCCGTTGGACGGCCCGCCCGCGGGCCACCCGTGCCCGCCGCGCCCCCCGGTCTGGATCCGGCCATCGGGACGCGCGCTGGCCGCGGCGGCCGCGCTGGCGGCGCTGGCGGTGGCGCTGCTCTGGACGCTGCTCCGCTACGGGCGCCGCCTGCAACGCGCCGTGCAGCGGCGCCGGATGTCGCCGCGCGATCGGGCGCTGGCGGAACTGGCGGACCTGAACGCGCGCAACTTGGTGGCCCAGGGGCGCTTCATGGAGTTTTTCATCGCCGTCTCCGCGATCGTCCGGCGCTATATCGAGCGCGCCCACGGCATCCGCGCCCCGGAACAAACCACGGAGGAGTTTCTGGATGCCGTGTCGCGCGACCCGCGCTTCCGCCCCGAGGTACTGGGCGCCCTGCGCCGGTTCCTGGAAACGGCCGATCAGGTCAAGTTCGCCGCCTATCACCCCGCCCCGGACGTCGCCGACCGCGCGTTCGCCACCGCCAGCGATTATGTCCGCACCGACGACCTGGCGCAGCAGTCCGCCGACCGACCGGACGCCGATCCCCGGGAGGGTCGCCGATGATGCGCTTCGCTTTCCCGCCGGCCTTCGTTCTGCTGCTCCCGCTGGCCGCCGCCGGCTGGGCGCTGCTGGCGCCCCGCCGCCGCCTTGGCATCCTGTTTGCCCCGATCAGCCGTCTTCCGCCCGCCCGGCTATCCTGGCGCCGGGCCGCCGCCGCGGCGGCCCCCATCCTGTTCCTGGCGGGTGTTGCGCTGCTGACCGTCGCCCTGGCCCGCCCGCAGCGCGTGCTTGACAAAACCATCGCCTACACGGACGGCATCGCCATCCAGATGGTCGTGGACGTCTCGGGCTCGATGGAAGCCCTGGACTTTTCCACGCGCGAGCGCCAGCGCACCCGCCTCGACGCCGTCAAGGATATGTTCGCGGCCTTCATCGAACAGCGCGCCGGCGACCAGATCGGCCTGGTGACCTTCGGCGGATTTGCCGCGAGCCGCGTGCCCCTGACGCTCGACCACCGCGCCCTGTTGCACGTTCTCAAGGGCGTCCAGATCCCCAAGCCGTCGCTCGATGCCTCCGGCAACCTGGCCAACCAGGAGGAGTTGATGACCGCCATCGGCGACGCCATCGCCACGGCCTGCGCGCGCCTGGAACCCTCCGCCGCCAAGTCCAAGATCGTCGTGCTGCTCAGCGACGGCGAATCGAATACCGGCCTGATCCAACCCGAGGAGGCCGCGCGCGCCGCCCAGGCGCTTGGCATCAAGATTTTCACCATCGGCGTCGGCTCCAACGGCCGGGCGCCCTTCCTGGCGCGCGATGTCTTCGGCCGCACCGTTCTCCAGTATGCCGACGTTCGCCTGGACGAGGCGCTCCTGCAGCGCCTGGCGCAGAGCACCGGCGGCCGCTACTTCAACGCCCGCGATTCCCGCGGCCTGGCCCGCGCGCTGGAGATCATCGACACCCTCGAAAAGAGCCGCATCCGGCAAAACCTCTATACCCAGCGCGCGGAACTCTTTCCGCGGGTCGCCTGGCCGGGTCTGCTGCTGGCGGCGCTGGCGGTCTCCCTGCACCTGCTGGCCCGGCGGGAGGTGATCTGAATGCACCTGCGCTTTGAAACGTCCTGGGTGCTGATGCTGCTCTGGCTGGTGCCGGCACTCGGCCTCGCCTGGCTGGCGGCCGTCCGCCTGGGAACCCGGGCGCTCGACCGCTTCCTCGCGCCGGCCCTGCGCCCGCGTCTCGGCCCGCCGTTGCAACCCCGCCGTGTCTACGCCCAGTGGGCGCTCTGTCTGTCGGGATGCCTGCTGGCGATCTTCGCCCTCGCCCGGCCCCAGTGGGGCCGTCGCGAGGAAACGGTCGTCCAACTCGGCCGGGACCTCGTGCTGGTCCTGGACGTCTCGCGCTCGATGCTGGCAAGCGATGTCCATCCCAGCCGCCTGCAGCGCGCCAAGGCCGACATCCAGGATCTCCTGAGGGAACTGCGCGGAGACCGCGTCGCCCTGGTCGCCTTCCGCGGCAAGGCGTTGCTGCTCTGCCCGCTGACCACCGACTACGCCTTCCTGGAACAGGTCCTCAGCGGGGTCGGAACCGACGCGGCGCCCCGCGGTGAAACGGACCTCGGCGACGCCATCCGCAAGGGCATCGAGGCGTTCGAAAGCGGCACCGGCGGCGATCGGGCGATGGTGCTGATCTCCGACGGCGAGGACCTCGCCGGACACGCGCAGCTGGCGGCGCAGGAGGCCCGCAAGCAGGGCGTCGTGGTGTTCACGGTCGGCCTGGGCAATCCCGACGGCGCGCGCATTCCCGACGGCGGGCGCGCCGGCGGCTACCTGACCCACCAAGGCCGCGAGGTCATGACCCGCTTGGACCATGACGCCCTCAAGCGCATCGCCGAACTGACCGGCGGCGCCTATCTGCCGGTCGGCACCGCCAATGTCCGCCTCGGCGCCCTGTACCGCGATTACCTCAGCAAACTAGCGGCCCGCGACATCCAGGAAACGCTGCAACAACGGTACGTCGAGCGCTTCCCCTGGTTTCTCGGACCGGCCGTGCTGGCCTTCCTGGCCGCGGCGTTCTTGAGCCGCGGTCGCCCGGCCCGCCGCTTCCGCGCGCCGGCCGCGGCGGCGGTCTTCCTGCTGGCGGCCGCC
>CAZEVX010000016.1:0-25087 GCA_964515705.1 uncultured Verrucomicrobiota bacterium
CGTGGAGGGCGAGGCGCCCGCCTACGCGGCGCGTCAAGCCGCCGCTACGGCGCGCCGGCCAAAATTGTGCGTGCAATCCGCGGCCCAAACGGATTTAATCCACCGCGCCGGCTCCCGGAGACCATCCGCGATGATGGCGGAACCCCTATTGATCCTGGCCCTGGCGCTGCTGGTGCTGGCCATCGTCTGCCGCCTGGCGCGCCGCCCCACGCCCTCCGACCTGGCCGCCTCGGAACGCCAGTGCCGCGAGATGTTCGAGCGCAACGAGGCCGTCATGCTCCTGGTGGACCCCCGCGACGGGGCGATCGTCGACGCCAATGCCGCCGCCTGCGCCTTCTACGGATACGCCCGCGACACCCTCGCGCGCATGACGATCGAGGACGTCAGCGGCCGCCCGCGCGAGACCCTGGTGCGCGCGCGGGAGGAGCTGCGGGAACATCAAAGCCTCACCACCGAAACCCGCCATCGCCTGGCGTCCGGGGACTGGCGCGATCTGGAGGTCCATGCCACCCTGCTGCACCTGGCGGCCCGCGACCTGATATTCCTGATCCTGCACGATGTGACCGCCCGCAAGCGCATGGAAGCGACGCTGCGCGACAGCGAAACCCGCTACCGGCTGCTGGCCGAACACGTCACGGACGTGATCTGGATCGTGGACATGGCCATGCGGCCGACCTTCATCAGCCCGTCCATCCAGCGCCTGCTCGGCTACACCGTGGCCGAAGCCCTGGCACTGCCGATGGCCGCCATCTACACGCCGGACAGCCTGCGGACGGTCCAGGCGACATTGGCCGCGGAACTGGACAAGGAGGCCCGCGGCCTGCGGCGCCGGGACGATTCCCGCATCCTGGACCTCGAGCTGGTGCGCAAGGACGGAACGATCGTCCCCGCTGAAATCAACTTCAGCGCCGTGTACGACGACCGGGGCAAGCCGGCGGCGATCTTGGCCGTCGCCCGCGACCGCACCGAGCGCCACCGGGTCGAGCAGGACCTGGCCCGCGAACGCACCCTGCTGCGCACCATCATCGACCACCTGCCCGTGCGCCTCTACGTCAAGGACGCCCAGCACCGCTTCCTGCTGGGCAACCGGGCGCTGTTCGAGCGCCTCGGCGTGCCCGACGAGAACGCCCTCAAGGGCAAGACCGACCTGGACTTTTTCCCGCGCGCCCTGGCCGCCGGCTTCCATGCCGACGAGGACACCGTGTTCGATACGGGGCGGCCGCTGCTCGACAAGGAGGAACGCACCGCGGACTCCCAGGGGCGCGACCAGGTCTCGCTGACGACCAAGGTGCCGTTGCACGACAGCCGCACGCAGGCCGTCGTCGGGATCGTCGGCATCGGCCTCGATATCACCGCCCGCAAGCACGCGGAAGAGGCGCTGCGCGAGAGCGAACAGCGCTTCCGGCTATTCCTGCGGCATTGCCCGGCGGCGGTCTTCGTCAAGGACGCCGACGCGCGCTTCCTGCTGGCCAGCCACCACTTCGAGACCATCTTGCACCGGCCGCTGGCGGAGATCGTCGGGCGGACCGGCGAAGACTTGGTGCCGCCCGAGATGGCGCGCCTGTGGCGCGAGCAGGAGTTCGGCGTGCTGCACACCGGCAAGCCGATCCAGATCGCCGACACCCTGGAGGGCCGGCACTACGCCACCTGGAAGTTCGCGATCCCGCGCGAGGGCAAACCCCCGCTGCTGGGCGGATTCGCCCTCGACGTCACCGATCAGAAATCGACGCAGGAACAGTTGATTCAGGCCCAGAAGATGGAGAGCGTCGGGCGCCTCGCCGGCGGTATCGCCCATGACTTCAACAACCTCCTGCAGACGATTCTCGGGTTCAGCGAACTGCTGCTGGCCGGCCTCGCCGAGCGCGACGAGCGGCGCGACGATGTGGCCGAGATTCAGCGCGCCGCCCGGCGCGCCGCCACGCTCACCAGCCAACTGCTGGCCTTCAGCCGCAAGCAGATGATCCGCGCCGAACCGCTGGATCTCAACGCCCTGGTGCGCGACGCCGGCAAGATGCTGCTGCGGCTGATCGGCGAGGACATCCACATGCAGCAGGCGCTCGCCCCCGATCTCTGGCGGGTCAAGGCCGACGCCGGCCAGATTCAACAGGTCCTCATGAACCTGATTGTCAACGCCCGCGACGCCATGCCGCGCGGCGGCCGCATCACCATCACCAGCGGCAACGTCGTGCTGCAGGAGCAGGACGTCCGCGCCTTCCCCGAGTCCCAGAGCGGCCGCTACGTCTGCCTGGGAGTTTCGGACACCGGCACCGGCATGAGCCCGGAGGTGCGCGCCCACCTCTTCGAGCCGTTCTTCACCACCAAGGGCGCCGGCCAGGGCACCGGCATGGGGCTCGCCATGGTCTACGGTCTGATCAAGCAGCACGGCGGCTGGATCAACGTCTACAGCGAGATCGACCAGGGGTCGACCTTCAAGATTTATCTGCCGGCCCTGGCGGACACCGCGGCGGCCGCCGATCCGGACGGGCATCCCCTGGACCGCCCGACGGCCGGCGCCGGAGCGCCCGACGCCGGCAAAGGGGAACGCATCCTGCTGGTGGAGGACGACGCCGGCGTGCGCGCCCTGGGCATCCTGGTGCTCCAGACCCGCGGCTACACGGTCTTTTCGGCGGTGGACGCGCGCTCGGCCCTGGTGCTCTTCGACCGCGAGGATGGGCGCTTCGACCTGCTCTTCAGCGACGTCGTGCTCACCGACATGAACGGCATCGAGCTGGCCGAGTTGCTGCTCGCCCGGAAGCCCGACCTGCGCATCCTGATGACCAGCGGCTACACCGACGACCGGTCGCGCTGGCCGGTGATCGGCGATCGCGGCTGGACCTTCCTGCAGAAACCGTTCGCCTCGCGCGACCTCCTGCGCGCCGTGCGCGCCCTGCTCGACAAGCCGGCGACCGCGCCCGCGCGCGCCGCCGGCCAACCGCCGTGACCCGTGCGACCCCCGGCTCAAGGCCCGGCGCCCAGGCCCACCCGCCGGCACCAGGGGCGCACCGGACAGGCGCCGCAGCGCGGCCGCACCGGCCGGCAGACGCCCTGCCCGAAAGACACCAGCAGCGGATTGAACGCCCGCCACCAGCGGACCGGCAGGCGGCGGCGCAGGGCGCGCTCGGTCGCGAGCGGGGTGCGCGTGCGCACCAGGCCCCAGCGGTTGCTGATGCGGTGCACGTGCACATCCACGCAGACCGCCGGCCGGCCGAAGGCCGTTGCCACCACCAGGTTGGCCGTTTTGCGGCCGACCCCGGGCAACTGCACCAGGTCCTCGATCGTGCCGGGGATGACGCCGCCGAACCGCGCGGCAATGGCGCCGGGCAGGCGGTTGAGGTGCGCGGCCTTGACGCGGTAGAATCCCACCGGGTAAATCAATCGCCGCAGCCGCGCCGTCGGCAGGCGCCGCAGCGCCTCGAGCGTGGGCGCCGCGGCGAAGAGGCGGCGGCAGGCGGCGGCCGTCGTCTGGTCGAGTGTCCGGGCGCTGAGGATCGTCGCCGCCAGCACCTGGTATGGGTCGCCGGTGTGGGCGGCGATCAAGTCCACGATCGGCGTCGGGCGGCGGGCGTAGGCGCGCCGCAGGATCGGCAGCACCCGGTCGAGCTCGCGGATCGTCATGGCCGGTCCACTATACCCGCCGGTTCGCGTTTGTCCAGACCCGCCCTTTTGCCGCATTGACAGGATTCCGCGGATCATGCTACTGTGCCCGTCATTGACCGGGGCACCCGTTCCGGCACGGACAGGAGAAGGAGGCCGCACGTTGGATTGGGAACGCATGCGCCATAGCGCGGCGCACGTCATGGCGGCCGCCGTTTCCCGGCTGTTCGACAATGTCCAGTGCGACATCGGGCCGGCCACGGACGACGGGTTTTACTACGACTTTGACCTGCCGCACCGCCTGGCGCCGGAAGATTTTCCCGCGATCGAGGCCGAAATGGCCCGGTGGATCGCCGCCGACCTGCCCTTCGAGCGCAGCGCGGTCGAGCGCGAGCAGGCGGCGCGCGCCCTGGCCGGGCAGCGCTACAAGCAGGAGCGCTTGGCCGACATCCCCGCCGGCGAGCCGGTGATCTTGTACCGCTGCGGCGAGTTCGTGGATCTCTGCCGCGGCCCGCACCTCGAGCGCACGGGCCAAATCCCGGCCTTCAAGCTGCTCTCCGTAGCCGGCTCCTATTACCGGGGGCTGGAAACCAACCCGATGCTCCAGCGTGTCTACGGGATCGTGGCGGCCTCGCCCGCCGCCCTCGCCGAGCAGCTGCGCCTCCTCGAGGAAGCCCGTACCCGCGACCACCGCAAGCTCGGGCGCGACCTCGACCTGTTCAGCCTGCACGAGGAAGTCGGCCCCGGTCTGATCCACTGGCATCCGCGCGGCGCGCGCATCCGCGCCCTGATCGAGGATTTCTGGCGGCGCGAGCATTTCCGCGGCGGCTACGACCTGCTCTACACGCCGCACCTCGGGCGGGCGCAGCTCTGGGAAACCTCGGGGCACCTCGGGTTCTACCGCGACAGCATGTACGCGCCGATGGCGCTGGATGAACAGCAGTACTTTATCAAGCCGATGAACTGCCCGTTCCACATCCAGGTCTACCAGTCGCGGCGGCGCTCCTACCGCGACCTGCCGCTGCGCTGGGCGGAACTGGGCACGGTCTACCGCTACGAGAAGGCCGGCGTTCTGCACGGCTTGCTGCGCGTGCGCGGGTTCACCCAGGACGACGCCCACATCTTCTGCGCCCCGTCCCAGATCGCCGACGAAGTTCGGCGCACGCTGCGCTTCGCCCTCAACCTGCTCGGGGCCTTCGGCTTCGCGGAGGTGCTGGCCTACCTCTCGACGCGGCCCGCCAAGGCCATCGGCGATGACGCCCACTGGGCCGAGGCCACGGCCGCGCTCGAGGCGGCCCTGCGCGCCGAAGGCATGCCGTTCCGGGTCGAGCCCGGCGGCGGCGCCTTCTACGGGCCGAAGATCGACCTCAAGATCAAGGACGCCATCGGCCGCGAATGGCAGCTCAGCACGATCCAGTTCGACTTCAACATGCCGGAACGCTTCGACGTCACCTTCGTGGGCGAGGACGGGAAACCGCACCGGCCCTACATGGTGCACCGCGCGCTGCTGGGCAGCCTGGAGCGCTTCTTCGGCATCCTGATCGAACACTACGGCGGGGCGTTCCCTCTCTGGCTCGCCCCCGAGCAGGTCCGCGTGCTGCCGCTCACCGACCGGCAGGCCGAGGCCGCCGCCCGGACGGTCGAGGCCCTGCGGGCGGCCGACCTGCGCGCCGCGGCCGACACCGGCTCCGGGAAGATCGGCGCCAAGATCCGCGAGGCCCAGCTGCTCAAAATCCCCTACATGCTGGTGATTGGCCCCCGCGAAGTGGAATCCGCGACCGTGGCCGTGCGGCGCCGCGCCGGCGGCGACCAGGGCGCCGTGCGCCTCGAGGAGTTCATCCGCAACGTCCAGGCCGAGGCCCAGCCTCGGCGCGAACCCTGAACCCACGGCCCCGCGCCGGGGCCGCCACCCCTACCCCAGGAGGCCGCCATCACCCGTTCCCGGCCGCGCGCCAACCACCGCACCCGCCCCGCACAGGTGCGATGCCTCTCGGAGGCCGGCGAGCAAATCGGGATCCTGTCCACCTCCGATGCCCTCAAGATGGCCCTGTCCCAGGGTCTCGACCTGGTGGAAATATCGCCGAACGCCGATCCGCCGGTTTGCCGGATCATGAACTTCGGGAAGTTCCGGTACGAGGAAAGCCGGCGCGAAAAAACCGCCCGCAAACACCAGGTGCTGGTGACCCTCAAGGAAATGAAGTTCCACGCCAACGTCGAGGACCACGACTACCGCACCAAAATGGAGCACATCCGCGGGTTTCTCGAAAAGGGCCACCGCATCAAGGCGTCGCTGCTCTTCCGCGGCCGCGAAAACGAACACCGCGAACTGGGCTACAATCTCTTCACCCGGCTGCTGAAGGACTGCGCCGATCTCGGCGAACCGGAATCGCCCCCGCGCCTGTTTGGCAACAATCTCGTCATGCTGATGCGTCCGCACAAGACGCTCAAGTCGGGCACCGAGCCCGCTCCCGTTCCCCGGCCGGCAACGCCATCCGCGCCGCCCCCGCGGCCGACAGGGATGCCACCGGCAGCCTTCCCGCGGCCCGGCGGACCGCCGCCCGGCCCCCGCTGAACGCCAGTCCCGGCCGGGTACCCGCTGGAGCCGGGTCGCCCCGCCTTGGCCGCGCGGGCCGGCACGGGGTGCCGGTCTACGATGGCGGCCCTGAAAGCGCCCCGCCGCGCCGCCGCAAGGCGGGCCGGATCAGGCGCCAGTAGGCCCGGAGCACGCTGTTGACGGCGGCATTCAGGCGCCGGCCGAGCCCTGTGGCGCCCAGTCCGCCGGGCAGGTCCAGGCGGTCGCCCTGCAGCAGGTCGATATCCGGCACCCGGCGCAACCGCTGCACGGCGCGCCGCCGCGCCCGCAACGCCGGCACGCTGACGAGCGCCTCCCAGGTGCCGCGCAGGAACGCCCCGCCGCGGCCGCGAGCCACACAGACGCACCCGGCTCCGGCCTGCAGCGCCAGCACCGCCGGCAGCGCCAGCCAGAAGGTGCGCCGCTCGTAATTCTTCATCAGGAACCACCAGCGGTTCCGCGTCTGCAACCGGATCCAGGCCGTCCCGCGGCCGCGCCGAAGGTGGCAGGCCTCCGCCTCGGCTACCCGGTAGCAGGGATATCCCGCCAGCGAGAGGCGGTAGGTCAGGTCGCCGTCCTCCCACCCGAACACAAAGGCTTCGTCGAACCCGCCGACCGCCAGCGCCGCGCGGCGGTCGAGCAGCACGGCGCCGGCCGCCGTGCAGGGGACGCGAACGGTGCCGGGCTCGTCCGGCGGCCGCAGGGCAATCTCGCCGGCATAGTGCAGCATCAGACCGTTGTACTGCACCGGGCCGGCGGGATCCCCCAGGCGAATCCGGCCAGTGGCAGCGCCCGCCCGCGGGTCCTGCTGGAACACCGCCGCCAGCCGCGCGGCGTAGTCGGGCGCCGGCACGATGTCGTTGTCCAGCACCAGGACGAGGTCGCCGGTCGCCTCCCGCAGACCGGCATTGCGCGCGGGGTTCGGCCCGCGGTTGTCCGGCAGGGCAACGATGCGCACCTCGGGGAACGCGGCGCGTACCAGGGTCGTCGAGTCGTCGGTCGAGGCGTTGTCGGCCAACAGCACCTCGCCCGCGCGCACGCCGGTCAACGCCCGCACGGCGGCGAACACGGGGCGCAGGGTGGCGGCCCCGTTATGGTTGACAACCACGACGCTGAGCGACGCGGGCGGGCTGATTTCCGGGGCGGGCATGGGCGGCACCAGCGAAGCGACCGGACGGCTCATTCGATGCCAGACAACCGCGGCGGCAGGTTCGGTTTGGGCACGGCGGGTTGGCGCCCCAGCTCCGTCACCTCGAGGGCGCCGGGCAGAATCACCGCGCCGCGCGTCTGGCGCAGCGCCGAGCGAACGGGTACGCGGGCCGCCGGCTCGGGACGGGCGGGATCGAACAGCCCGGCACGCACCTGGTAGACGCCCGGCGGCGCCTTCGGCGGCACCCGCAGCAGGTGGCGCTGGAGCCGGTCGCGCACGTCGCCGGGCGCCGGCAGGGAATGATCGTCCTGGACGTGCCGGCGTCCGTCCGGCGTCGTGAAGTGGACGAAGGCGCGGAGCGCGGCGGTCCCGCCCTGGCCGGGGGGCACGTCCCAGAAATAGCGCGCCGCGAACCAGGCGCCGGGCGCCAGCGGGGTCCGGGGTGTTTGCATTCCCAGCAACCGGACGCCGTTGGCGAACTCGGCCAGAGGCGGGCCGGCGGCGCGCAGGAGGTCCGGCAGAGTCACGAACCGAAATCCGCGGGCGGCCAGACCGTCCAAGATGAGCGGCACGGCCGCCGCCGTGCGCTGGCGGTCGGCATCCGGACGCAGGTCCCACCCGTCGTGCAGCAGGATAATGTCGCCGGCCGTGGCCGAGTCCACCACGCTCCGGACCAGGTCCGCGACGGGATGCGGGTTCCAGTCGTTGGCATCGGCGGACCATCCGGCGATGGCCAGGCCAAGGTCGCGGCAGGTGTCCTCCATGCCGGGACCATTGATGCCGTAAGGCGGCCGAAACCAGCGGGGCGTCACGCCGGCCGCGTCCGTGAGGACGCTCTGGCCGTCGCGGATGTCCCGGGCCACAGCCGCGGCGTCGCTCTGGTCGAAGCGCCGGTGGCGGTGGGTATGGTTGCCGACCAGGTGGCCCTCGGCGGCGATGCGCCGGGCGAGCGCCGGGCAGCGCTCGGCGTTGCTGCCGATCAGGAAAAATGACGCCGGCACCCCGCGCGCCCGGAGGGCGTCCAGGATCAGGCCGGTGGCCGGCTCGCTGGGGCCGTCGTCGAACGTCAGGGCCAGGAGCGGGGCGCGGACCGGCACGAAAAACACCGTCTCGCCCGGCGCGGCCGCCGCGGGGAACGGCGCCGGCAGGGCGCGCGGCCGGCAGCCGCCGCCGGCCAGGGCGGCGCATACGCCCAGCAGAATGGCCCCTCGCAGCAGGTTCATGCCGGCCACTCTACCAATGCCGCCGATCGGAACAAAGCCGAAAGTGCCGGGCATGGCCCAAATCTGCGCGTAAGCACATCCCTGTTTCGTGTTCGTGTTCACGTTCAACCGGTTATGCTGTGCTCCCGATCACGCGCAGCGTGATCCTCATGATTGGCGCGGTCTTACGGCCCGCGCCGCTGGGCGTTGTCATATCGACCGTAGCGCAGGTCCAACCGTGGCTTACGCGCCAATCATGGGCATGATATTCCCCTTGCGATCGCCCGGCCCGGCGGTTATCGTAAGGTCGAGTGGCGGCGCGTATGACCAAAGCGGGCATCAAGCAGGCGCTCAAAATCGGGGTCAGTCTGGCGCTCCTGGTGTTCACGCTGCGCTGGATCAACTGGGACGCCTGCCGCGATCTGGTGGGACGGGCGGAGCCGGCCTGGCTGCTGGCGGCCGCGGGCCTGCTGTTGATCGAACGCCTCCTGAGCGTGTTCAAGTGGCTGGTGCTGCTGCGCACGCAGGGCGCGGCCATCACCTTCTGGCGGCTGCTGGTGATCAACTACGTGGGCGGGTTCTGGGGCCTGGTGCTGCCCTCGAGCGTCAGCGCCGACATCGTCCGCGGATATTACCTTTCGAAAACCACGGCCAGCGTGTCGTTGGCAGTCACCTCGATGCTCGTGGACCGGCTGATGGGCGCGCTCTCTCTGGTGGCGCTCGGCTGCATCAGCGCCTGGCTGGTCGGCGACACCTTCGGCCTGCCGCACGCCCGACTGCTGGCCACCGCCGTGGCCCTGGCCTGCGCCCTGGCCGTGGCGCTCCTGTTCCGTGACCGGGTCCTGCGCGCGGCCGACCGGGCGCTGGTGGGACGCCTGACCTGCTGGCGCCCGCTGCAGCCGTTGCGCTGCTGGCTGGTGTCGTGCTTCGCGTACCGCCGCCACCCCCGCGCCCTGGCGCTGGCATTGCTGCTGACGGTGCTGGTGCAGATGCTGCGGGTGCTGGTGTTTTACGCCGTGGCCCGGGGCTTCGGCGTCGCCGTCGCGGCCTCCTACTATTTTATCTTCGTGCCGCTGATCATGCTGCTGATCATGCTGCCGATCTCGATCAACGGCATCGGCGTGCGCGAAGGCAGTTTCGTGGCCTTTTTCCGCCTGGTGAACGTGCCCTCGACCGAGGCCTTCGTGATCTCCTTCGCCGTGTCGGTCCTGACCACCCTGATGACGGCGGTCGGCGGCCTGGTCTATATCCTCGACAAAAGCGTCGTCCGGCGCGCGCCGGCGGCGCCGGCGGAAGCGCCGGGGTCACCCAGCTGAACGGCATCGCCGTCCATGCCGGGTTCGCCGGCCGGCGGTCCGGCCGGCCGCCAGCGCCAGCCGCTGCCCGGCGCGCACCCACCGCCGATATCGGGCGCGGCATCGCCCCGCCGCGTCGCCGTTACAGCCAGCCCTGAGCGCGGTACCAGCGGGCGGTCTGGACGATGCCCTCGACGTTGCCAAACCGCATGCGGTAGCCGAGACGCTCGCGCAACTTGCGGGTGTCGAACGACCGGTCCTTGGTAAAGAATGCCAGGCGCCGCCGATGGACCGGCGGCTCGATCCCGGCCGCGCGGCAGACCCGCTCGCAGACGTCCGCCGCCAGGAAAAAGGGCGCCGCCGGCAGGCGCACGATCCGCAGCGGACGCCCGAGCTCGGCGGCCACCAGCCGCGCCATGGCCTCGAGCGTGACGCACTCCGGGTTGCCGCCGATCACGACCTCGTTGCGCGCCGCCGGGTGCGTGGCCGCCAGGATCAGCACATTCGTCAGGTCGTCCACGTGCACCAGGTGGTAGAGGCCGCGGCTGCGCCCGAGCAACACCAGCACGCGGCGCGCGGCCATCCGGAAGAACTTGAGCAGGCGCGTGTCGCCCGGCCCGTAAATCGCGGCCGGCCGGACCACCACGAAGGGCAGCGCCCGCGGCGGCGCGAACTCCCGCAACCAGAGCTCGGCCTCGGCCTTGGTCCGCTGGTAAATGTCGCCGGGGCGCATCGGATAGGTTTCGTCGGCCGGCGGGCAGGCGATATGGCCGTGCACCCCGACCGTCGAGACGTGCACGAAGCGCTCGAAGCCCGGCGTCCGCAGCGCCGCCCGCGCCAGGAGTTCCGTGCTGCGCACGTGCACCAGCCGGTAGGTGGCGTCGTCGTATTTCGCCTCGCGGTAAGCCGCCGCGACGTGGAAGATGTAGCGCGCGCCGGCCGCCGCCTGTTCCACGACGGCCTCGTCGTACACCTGACCGAGATGCCAGCGCACCGGCAGGCCGCGCAGCCCGTCGCGGTTCGAGGACGGCCGCGCAATGGCGTGCACCTCGAGGCCGGCCGCGATCAGCTTGCGCGTCAACAGCGCGCCGGTAAACCCGGTGGCGCCGGTGACCAGCACGCGGGCGCCGCGCGGGATGCCGCCGGCCGGCTGGCTCGGCGCGAAGCCGGCGTCGGCCGCGGCGGCGCGGCGCGCCTCGAGAATCACCGGCGAGCCCCAACGGCGCGTCAGCCCCAACCCGCGGGCAAGACCCTCGCCGGCGGCGGACAGCGGCCGACAGCGCAGCGCGCGGTGCAGCACCATCGGCAGCAGGAACTCCCCCGTCCGGACATGCGGCCGGAATCCGTGCCGGGCGAACGCCGCCGCGACCTCGGCATGGCGGAAGAGCCGGAATGGGCGGGTGTTGCCCTCGAGCGTTTGTTTGGCCGCGAACAGGCCGGGCGCGAAGCGGTTCAGGCTCTCGACGGTCGGATAGTCCACGATCACCGCGTGACGGGCCAGCCGGCACAACTCGCCGACCAGCGTTTCCCAGGCCGCGCAGTGCGGCAACAGCCGGACACAGACGACGAGGTCAAACGCGCCGTCGGGCAGCGGCAGCCGCAGGAGATCGCCGTGCAGGAAATGGCAGCGGCCGTCGGCGAGCAAGCCCTCCAGGCGCCGCCGGCAGCACGCGTCGCTGCCGGCGACCGTCACCCGGCAGCCGGCGCGGACCAGCGGGCCGGCCAGTTGCGCGTGCCCGCCGCCGACGTCGAGGACCTCGGCGCCCGGCCAGACGCGCAGCCGTTCGAGGACCAGGCGCTCCTGGATCCCAAGCATCCACGCGCCCACCGCGCCGGCAAACCGCGCGGCATAGCCGTCGGAGGCCGTCTCGATGTCCGCCGTCGCGCCGCCCGCGGGTGCCGGGGACGAGGCCGATGCCGGGTGCTCGCTCATGCGGCGGTCCTCGGCGCGGCCTGGAGCCCGGCGGGGCGCGCCCGCCCGCGGCGCGCCATCACTGGACGACGTCGTAAAAGGCGGTGGCCATGACCGCGTGGCCGGTCGCGTTCGGATGCAGGCCGTCCGGCTGCATCAAGGTCTCGTTGGCGCCGAAGGCCTCGGCGAGGTCCACGCACGCCACGCCCAGTTCCGAGCACATATCCCGGATGCGGGCGTTGACGCGGTCCACGCCGTTGCCCAGCCCCCGGTAACTATACAGCACCGGCGTCAGCGTGGCCACCACGGGGATGGTCTTATTGTCCCGGCAGGCCTGGACCATGACTCGCAGGTTGACCATGACGGCATCCTCGCCGTAGCCCATGATCAGATCGTTGACCCCGAACAGGATCAGCACGAACCCGGGCTGATACCCGTCGAGCAGGCCGTGAATTAGGTCCGCGCCCGCGCCGGACTCGGCGCCGGGATAGCCCTCGTTGATCACCGTTTTGCCGAGCATGCCGGCCAGCTTCACGCTGTAACACTCGCCCGGGTCGCCCAGGCCAGACCCGGCCGTAATGCTGTCCCCGAAGGCTACGTACAGGTTGCGGTCGTTGGCCCCGAAATCGTGGCCGTCGCCCAGCGAGCCGCCGGAATCCCCCTCGCACCCCGCCAGGGCCAGGGCCCCGGCCAGCATTCCGCCCGCCGCAATCCTGCCCAGTCCCAGGCGTCGCCCAATCCCTTTCATCGGTGCTTTCCTTTCGCGTCGTGCGATTCCTTGACGACAACGACCATGACACTATACTGAATCGGTTATGATTCCACAATGGGTGATCGAAAAAAAACGCGACGGCCACCCCCTCGCCGACGGTGAGATCGCCGGATTTATCCGCGGCTACACCGCCGGCGCCATCCCCGATTACCAGATGGCGGCCCTGGCCATGGCCATCACGCTGCGCGGTATGACCGCCGCGGAAACCGCGGCGCTCACCCGCGCCATGCTGCGATCGGGCCGAACACTGCCGACCGGCGGCCTGGGCCAGCCGCGCATCGACAAGCATTCCACCGGCGGCGTGGGCGATAAGATCAGCCTGGCGCTCGCCCCGCTGGCCGCCTGCTGCGGGATCGCCGTGCCCATGATGGCCGGGCGCGGTCTGGGACTGACCGGCGGGACGATCGATAAGCTCGAAGCCATCCCCGGCTACCGCTGCCGGCTCGCGCCCGCCGCCTTCCGGCGCGTGCTCCGGGCCTGCGGCTGCTCGATCATCAGCGCCCTCGACCGCGTGGCCCCCGCCGACCGCCGCCTCTACGCGCTGCGCGATGTCACCGGCACGGTGCCGTCCGTCCCGCTGATCACCGCCAGCATCCTCAGCAAGAAACTCGCCGTCCGGTCCGACGGCCTCGTGCTCGACGTGAAGTGGGGCCGCGGCGCCTTCATGAAGACCCGCCAGGCCGCCCGCGCCCTGGCGCGGTCGCTCGAGACCGCCGGCCGCGCCCTCGGCCTGCCCGTCACGGGATTGCTGACCGATATGAACCGGCCGCTCGGCCGGGCGGTCGGCAACGCCGTCGAGGTTGCCGAGGCCGTCGCCGTCCTCCGCGGGCGCGGCCCGGCGGATGTCGTCGGGCTGACGCTCGAACTGGGCGCCCGCATGCTGCTGCTCGGCAGGGCGGCGGCCGGGATCGCCGACGCCCGGCGGCGCCTGCGCGCCGCGCTGGATTCCGGCGCGGCCTTCGAGCGCTTTCGCCGCATGGTCGCCCTCCACGGCGGCGATCCGCGCGTTCTGGACGATCCGGCGCGGCTGCCGGCCGCCGCGCGGCGCGCCCCGCTGCCGGCCCCCCGGGCAGGCTTCGTGCATGCCGTGGACGCCGAGGCCGTCGGCCGCGCCCTGCTGCTGCTCGGCGGCGGTCGGACGCGCCTGACGGACGCCATCGATCCCGGCGCCGGTCTGACGGCGCTCAAACAGGTCGGCGAGCCGGTCGCCGCCGGCGAACCCCTCGCCGTGCTGCACGCCGCCACCCGCGGCCGGCTGGCGGCCGCCCGCGCCGCGCTGGCCGGAGCGTTCGCGATCGCTGACGCCCCCGCCCGCCCGCCGCCGCGGATCACGGCAGTCCTCGATCCTGTCCCGCCGCCTTGAAGACCCTGCGATTGGTGGTCGCACGGCAGGCGCCGGGGCGCCCCGGCAGCGCCGGGCCATCCGTATCTCGGCGGTTCGGCTTCCGCGCCATCAGTTCCGGGTTGCCTTTGCACCCGGTTCCTGCTTTTCTGATCCGGTGAATGCCTCGCTCCTTGACCGCGGAGTGCGCGCCGTACGCCGGGCGTTTCCCGGCGCCCGGCCGGTGGCCGGGTTGATCCTGGGCTCCGGTTGGCGCGCGGTGGCCGACGCCTTCCGCCCGCTCGGCCGCCTCCCCTATCGCCGGATCCCAGGCCTCGGACGCGCCACGGTCGCCGGCCATGACGGAACGCTCCTCTGGGGTGTTCTCGCGGGCCTCGAAACCTTCGTCTTTCTCGGCCGCCGCCACTGGTACGAAGGCGCCGGCTGGGAGCCGGTGGCCTGCCCGATCGCCGTGCTCCGCCGCTTCGGCGCCGGCAGCGTGATCCTGACGAACGCCGCCGGCAGCCTGCGCCCGGACGTTGCGCCGGGCGCGCTGGCGCTGGTCGACGACCACATCAACGCCATGGGAACACACCCGCTGGTCGGCCGGCACGACCCCGCCTGGGGCCCCCGCTTTCCCGACCAAACCGCGGTCTACGATCCCGGCCTGCGCCGCGCGGTCCGCAGCGCCGCCCGCCGCGCCCGCCTGCCCCTGCGCCACGGCGTCTACCTGGCGGTCAGCGGGCCGGCCTACGAGACGCCCGCCGAGGTCCGCGCCTACCGCGCCTGGGGCGCCGATATCATCGGCATGTCCACGGTTCCGGAAGCCGTGCTCGCCCGCGCCGCCGGGCTCCGGGTCGCCGCCGTCGCGTTCATCGCCAACCGCGCCGCCGGCGGCGGACGCCGGCCGCTCGAACATGCCGAGATCGCGGCCGCCGCCGCGGCCGCCGCGCCCGCCATGACCCGGCTCGTGCGCGCGCTCTGGACCGGCCTCGCCGCCGAGCGGCGGCCGTGACATGCGCCCACGGCGGCCAGAACTCGCAATCGATCCGCTGGCGCCCGCAGCGGCCTGCGCCCGCCGCCGGCCCGGCCCATGGAGCGCGCTGATGTGCGCCGCCGCCCTGGCGGCGGCAGCGGCCGACGTCCTGCCGCCCGACGCTGACCTTGGCCCCCGGGCGCGGACCCGGGCGCTACCCGCCTCGCGCCCGGCGGCGACGGCGGCCTGGTACCTCGGCTCGCGCCTGGAACCGGTCGCCGCCGATCCCCGGCCGTCCGGCCCGGCAGCGACGGATCCCGAAGCGCCGAAAATCTATTACCGGATGATTCTCGGGTTCCGCCTGGCGCTTTCGGCGCGGTGCTACCTGTTCGTGGGCGCAGGCGTGGTGCTGCCCGATGCCGCCCTCGAACCGTGGTGGACGCAACCGTCGCGGATGACCGCACAGCAGGTCCAGAACGCCCTGGCCATGCAGACGGAATACGGCCTCGGCTGGGAGTTCTGACACCGCCCCGCCGGGCGGCTGGCCGGTCAGGCGTTCCCGCGCTTGACCATCAGGTCGAGGTCTTCCTTCAGGTTCTGGAGTTCCTCCTCGTGGAGAACCTCGTCCTGGAGGATCTGGAGCGCCATGTTGTAGGTCACCGGGTCGCGATCGCGGGTAAACTGCAGTAGGGCGTTATAGGTCTTGATGGCGCACTGTTCCCCGGCGATGTTCTGGTCGAGCACTTTGCTGACGTAGGGGTCGGCCGGGGCGTCGTACCCGCAGTTAGACTGCCGGAGCCAATCGGGCGGCGTGAGGGCCGGCGTTCCGCCAAGCTGGATGATGCGGTCGGCGTCCATGCCGGCATGCCGCAGTTCGTCGCCGGCATGCTGCACCAGTTCCGCCATGACGGCATCCTTCATCGGCCCCTTCACCAGTTTGGCGCCCAGCCAGTACTGGTAATAGGCCAGCCACTCGTCGCAGTATAGCTTGTTCAGCAGCCCAATCACCTTCTCGGCGTCTTTGCCGACGATCTGGCGTCCGGTCGTGCCCATGGGCATCCTCCTCCCAATGCGTTTCGCCCGGCGCCCCGCGCCGAAACCCCGTGTTCCGGCGCGCACGCCTGGCGACGACCGGGACGATACCGCCCGGCCAGGCCGTCGGTCAAGCCGCATTCGCGCGCAGGGCAAGACCCAAATCCGCGCGCAAGCACATCATTTTTCGTGTTCGTGTTCACGCTCAACCGGTGATGCTGTGCTCCCGATCACGCGCAGCGTGATCCTCATGATTGGCGCGGTCTTACGGCCCGCGCCGCTGGGCGTTGTCATCTCGACCGCCGCGCAGGTCCAACCGTGGCTTGCGCGCCAATCATGGGCAAGAGACGGGTGGCGCCCCGGACAACGATGTGCTACGGTACGGCGCATGAAGGCCGTCGTCCTGACCGATCTGCACGATGCGCCGCGCGCGCCCGCCGGCGATCGCGCCGCCGGTGCCCTCGGTGACCTGCTGCTGCTCCGCGCGGTCCATCGGATCAACCGCTGGATCCGGCCCGACGCGGTGCTCCTGCTGGGCGACCTGCTCGACGACCCGGCAGCGCCGGACGCCGATGCGCTCCTGGCGCGGCTGCGGGCGGCGCTGGATCTCCTGCGCTGCCCCTGGATCGCCCTGCCGGGAAACCACGACCCCGCGCCCGATTGCTTCTACCGCCGCCTGCCGGACCCGGGCCCCTGGCAGGACATCGCCGGCTGCCGGTTTGTCTGTTTTCCCGACGACCGCGCGGCGCCCGGCTACAACGCCGCGCGGGAGCAGGCCGGCCTGGAGCGCCTGGCGGCCGCACGCGCCGGGTACCCCGGGCCGCTGGTAGCGCTGCAGCACATCTCGCTGCATCCTCCCGGCAGCACGTCGTGCCCCTACAACCTGCTCAACGCCGCCGCAGTCCTGAACGGCATGGCGCGGCTCGGGGTGCGCCTGTCGCTGGGCGGCCACTATCACCCGGGCATTCCCCTGATCGAGACCGGCGGGCCCGCGATCCTGGGCGCGCCGGCACTGGTGGACCCGCCCTTCCCGTTCCTCGAACTGCAGATCGAAACCGACCGGATAGAGGTCGAGCGGCACGTCCTCGGGATGCCGCCGGCGCTGGAACTCACGGACACCCATGTCCACACGGCCTTCGCCTACTGCAACGAGAACATGGATGTCGCCCGCGCCGTGGACCTGGCCGCGCGCACGGGCCTGGCCGGCCTGGCCTTCGCCGAACACGCCTCGCACCTCTACCTGACCCGCGAGCAGATCGCCGCCGGCGCCCACGTCAACCCGGCCGTCCGCCTCCCGCCCCGCGCGGGAGCGCCCCGCTTGCAGTCCTACTTCAACGCCGCCGGCGCCGCCCCGGCCCCATTCGCGCGCGCGGGCCTGGAAATCGATTGCGCCTGGGACGGCATACCCTACGTGGCCGCGGCCGACCGGACCCGCTGCCAAATCCAGGTCGGCGCCGTGCACCGGCTGCGGGAACTCGAGGGACCCGACCCGGACCTCGAGCGCGCCGCCGACGCATTTCTTGGACTGCTGGCCCGCTTCCTGCCTTGCGGACTCGACATCCTCGCGCACCCCTTCCGGGTCTTCCGCCGGCTGAAGCAGCCCTGCCCGCCACGTTTGTTCCCTCCCGTCTGCCGGCTGCTGAAGCAGCATGGCGTGGCGGCGGAACTCAACTTCCACACAAACCAGCCGCCGCCCGCCTTTGTGCAGCAGTGCATCGAGCAGGGCGTGCCGCTGGCCTTCGGCAGCGACGCCCACAACCTCTACGAGGTCGGCGAGTTCGCCCCACACCTCGCCCTGCTCCGCGGCCTGGGCTGCGACGGCGACATCCGGCCGTTGCTGTTCCGCTCGCCGCCCGCCGCCTAGCCTCGAATCGCGGACTTGTCAGACGCCGACAGATTGTCTGCGGCAGGCTTGGGCGGGACCGGATGTCCATACGCTCGTTCGTCATCGCAGGTAGTCGCCAGATGTGGGAATTAGAGTAGAACCTATTGCCGTTCAAGATGTTGCCTAGAACGTCCCCGACTTTCAACAGATCGCGCTTGATTCCGCCGGGGGCTTGGCGTAAGACACCCCAAGTCGCCGCTGCGCGAAACGCACGGCGGCTGCGGCAAGGGATGCAGACCATGACGGCGCGCGAACGGGTGTTGCGGATTCTGCACCGCCAGCCGGCGGACCGGTCCGGCTTTATGGAGGCGATCTGGCCGGAAACCCTGGCGCGCTGGCGGGCCGAGGGGCACATCGGGAATAAGGAGCCGCCCAGCGCGCATTTCCGGATGGACCTGGCCACCTGCGGACCGTTCAACTGCGTGGCCGACCTGGACACGCCGGAGGCGATCGTCGAGGAGGACGACGAAACCCAGCTGGTGCGCACCGGCAACGGGGCCCTGCTGCGCCGCTGGAAGCATAAGAGCGGCACGCCCGAGCACGTGGATTTCCTGGTGAAGGACCGGGCGGCCTGGGAACGGCATATCAAGCCGCATCTCGCGCCCGAGCGGCGCCGCGCCGGCGTGGACGCCTACCGAGCGGCGCGGGCCCAGGCCGCGGAACGCCAGGTGTTTTTCGCCTGGGCCGGCATCAACGTCTTCGAGCAGATGCACCCCGTCTGCGGGCACGAGCACCTGCTGGCGGGCATGGCCCTCGATCCCGACTGGGTGCGGGACATGGCCATGACCTACGCCAACCTGACCATCGGCCTGTGGGAAATCCTCTTCGCCGAGGCCGGGTTGCCGGACGGAATTTACTTTTATGAGGACCTGGGGTTCAAGGACAAGCCGTTCCTGTCCCCGGCGATGTACGCGGCGCTGATCGAGCCGGCCCACGCGCGCACGTTCGCCTGGGCGCACGCCCGCGGCCTGAAGGTCATCGTGCATTCCTGCGGGTTCGTCGAACCGCTGGTGCCGGGCCTGATCCGCGCCGGGATGGATATGCTCCAGGCCATGGAGGTCAAGGCCGGCATGGATATGCCGCGGCTCAACGCCCGGTTCGGCGACCGCCTCGGATTCATGGGCAACATCGACATCCGCGAGCTCCTCTCCAACGACCGCCGCCGCGTGGACGCCGAACTCCAGAAGAAGATCGCCCCGCTGATGGCCACCGGCACCCCTTACCTGCTGTCCTCCGACCACTCCACGCCGCCGCAGGTGGATTACGACACCTTCCGGTATTTTCGCAACCGCGGGCTGGAACTGACGCGACGCCCCGGCAGGCGCTGACCCGCGACGCCGGACTCCCATGCAGGATCCCGCGACATCCGAAGGCAGCGTCGGCCTGGTCGAGACCCGCATCGCGCGCATCCCGCTGCCGCCGGGAGGGTTGGTCCTGGAAAAGGGCGGGGTCCTGCCGGAATTGCAGGTCGCCTACGAGTGTTACGGGGAGCGGGCGCCGGCGGGCGACAACGTCGTCTTCATCTGCCATGCCCTGACCGGCGACGCGCATGTCGCCGGGCTGCACCGCCCCGACGACAAGAAGCCCGGCTGGTGGGACGCCATGGTCGGGCCGGGCAAGGGGATCGATACCCGCCGCTTCCACGTGATCTGCGCCAACATCCTGGGCGGCTGCCGCGGCACCACCGGCCCGTCCTCGACCGACCCGCGCACGGGGACGCCCTACGGCTCGCGTTTCCCGACGATCACCACCGGGGACATCGTGCGGGTGCAGCACCTGCTGCTGCGGCACCTGGGCGTCGCGCGCCTGGCGGCGGTGATCGGCGGCTCGTTCGGGGGCATGCAGGTCCTGGAGTGGAGCCGGCAAGTCCCGGGATTCGCCGCGCGCGGGGTGTGCATCGCCTCGGCCATGAGCCTTTCGGCGCAGGCGCTGGCCTTCGATATCGTCGGCCGCAACGCGATCCTCTCGGACCCTGCCTGGACCGGCGGCGACTACTACGGGCAGTCGCGCCGACCGGCCCAGGGCCTGGCGCAGGCCCGCATGATCGGGCACATCAACTACCTCTCGTCCGAGAACATGAAGCGCAAGTTCGGACGCGGCAAGAAGGCGGCGGACGGCCCGCTGCCGCGCTTCGCCACCCCGTTCCAGGTCGAGAGCTACCTCGACTACCAGGGGGCCAAGTTCGTGGACCGGTTCGACGCCAACTCCTACCTGCACATCACCGAGGCCATGGACACCTTCGACCTGGCCGAAGGCCATCCCGACCCGGCCGACGCCTTCCGCGCCACGGCGTCCGGCACCCGCTTCCTGGTGGTGGCTCTGAGTTCGGACTGGCTTTTCCCACCCGAGCAGTCGCTGACGCTGGCGCAGGCGATGCTGCGCGCCGGCCGGCGGGTGTCGTACTGCCTGCTGGCCTCGCCCTACGGCCACGACGCCTTCCTGGTGGAAATCGCGCGCCTGGCCGATGTTCTGCGCGCGTTCCTCGAGGCGCCGGCCGAACCCGCGGCGCCGACGCCTCCCGCGCCGGCCGCGGCCGCGGCCCCGGCGGCGGCGCGCCGCCGCCTGGCGGCGCGGCGTCCGGCGCGCGACGACGACCAGATTCTCGACCAGATTCCCGGCGGCGCCCGCGTGCTGGACCTCGGCTGCGGCGACGGCGTCCTGCTGGCGGCGCTGTGGGCGCGCAAGGCGATCGGCGGGCTTGGCATGGACATCGACCTCGACCACGTGATCGCGGTCCTGCGCCGCGGCCTGGACGTGGTCCAGTGCGACCTCGACGCCGGGTTGAGCATCATCCCGGACCAGGCCTACGACTACGCCGTCCTGAGCCAGACCCTGCAAGTCGTGCGTAAGCCGCAGCTCGTGCTCCGCGAAATGCTGCGGGTCGCCCGCGAGGGCATCGTCAGCTTCCCGAACTTCGGCAACTGGCGGCACCGCCTGCGGCTGGGACTGCGCGGACGGATGCCAATCTCGCCCTCCTTGCCCTACCAGTGGCACGACACGCCCAACATCCACCTGGCGACGCTCAGGGATTTCCACGAACTCTGCCGGCGCGACGGTATCCGCATCCTGGAAACCCGCTGCCTGCCGGGCAGCCCGGCCGACACGCTCGGCCTGCGGCTCGGCTGGCGCAACCTGGGCGCCGACCGCGTGCTGGTGCGCCTGACGCGCGGCACTTCCGCGCCGCCGGCCCCCGGCGCCCCCGACCCGACCGAAAGGCCCCCCCCATGACAACCGAACTCCCGCCGCTGCCCGCCTGGATGGACCAGGCGCTCCCCGCGATCGTCGAGCGCCTCGCCGACGGCGCCGCCGCCCAGTCCGGCCTGCGCCCGGACCAGACCCTGCATCTCGCCAGCCAGAAGGCCGTCCACGAGGTCGTCGAGGACTTCCTGGGCATCCTCTTCCCCGGCTGCCACGGCCAGATGCCGCGGACCGACCCCCACCTGCGCGCGCTCTACAACACCCATCTGCGCTCGGCCGCCGTGCGCCTGGCCGAGCAGATCGAGCACGCCTTCCGCTACCAGTGCGAGTTCGAGCAGTGCCGCGACTGCGGCGACTGCCGCCGTCAGGCGGAGGCGGCCGTGGTCGCCCTGGTGACCGCGCTGCCGGCCGTGCGCGCCCTGCTGCAACGCGACATCCAGGCCGCCTACGACGGCGACCCTGCCGCGCGCTCGCTGATGGAAATCGTCATGAGTTATCCCGGCCTGCAGGCCATCGCCATTCACCGCCTGGCGCACGTGCTCTACGGCCAGGGCGTGCCGCTGATCCCGCGCGTGATGTCGGAGTTCGCCCACTCGCGCACCGGGATCGATATCCATCCCGGCGCCCGCATCGGCGCCGGGCTGTTCATCGACCACGGCACCGGGGTGGTCATCGGCGAAACCTGCGTCATCGGCGAGGACGTCAAAATCTACCAGGGCGTCACCCTCGGCGCGTTGAGCTTCCCCAAGGACGAGCACGGCAACCCCATCAAGGGCATCAAGCGCCATCCCGAAGTCCGCGACCGGGTGACGATCTATGCCGGGGCTACCATTCTCGGCGGCGACACCATCGTCGGCGAAGGCGCGGTGATCGGCGGCAACGTCTGGCTGACGCACTCCGTGCCGGCCGGGGTCACGGTGGTGAACCAGCAACCCAAGCCGCGCATCCACCCGCCGGCCTGACCGGCAACGCGGAGGCATGCCATGCGCGGCATCCATCCCTGGCGGCAAGCCGCCGGCGCGGCGGCCGCCGCCGGCCTGGAGACCTGGCTCGGGCTGGCGCTCCTGGCGGGCGCCCCCGCGGCGGCGCGCCCCCGGCTGGCCTGCGCGGCGCCGACCCTTGAGTTCGGCGTCTTGGACAACACCAACGAGGTGCGGCACACCTTCCGGCTCGCCAACCCCGGCGACGCGCGCCTCGAGATCCTGCGGGTGCACACCGGTTGCGGCTGCGTCCTGGCGCGCATCGACGACCTCGGCATCCCGCCGGGCGGCGAGCTCGGCCTCGAGGTCCGGCTGATCCTGAAAGGCCGCTCCGGCCGCCAGGACCACGCCGTCTGGATCGAAAGCAACGACCCCGACACGCCCCGGCTGGCCCTGCGGCTGACCGGCGAGGCGGTGGCCGACGTCGTCCTGACACCGCCGCAACTCTACTGGGGTAATGTGCGGCCCGAGAGCACGGAGGCCCAGTCGGTGGAGATCGCCTTTCCGCCCTCGGCGCCCGCGCGGATCGCGCGGGCCGCCTGCGGGGTGCCGTGGCTGACCGTATCCGTCGAGACCAACGCACCCGGCCGGCGCTACCGCCTGTGGGTGCGGCCCGCGCCGCCGCTGCCGTTCGGGCGCTTCGACCGGCCGCTGACCGTGGAGGCCGACCCGCCGCGCCGACGCCCGGTGACGATCCCCATGCAGGGCCGCGTGGTCGGCGCCCTCTACGCGGTGCCGGAAGAACTGTGGTTCTCGCCGGAATCGGCGGACGCGCCGGCGCAGCGCCTGCTGGTGGTGCAGTCCAGCCGCCGCCAGCCCTTCGCCATCCTGGGGATCGCCGCCCCGGCGACCAACATTCAGGTCAGCGCGCGGCCGACGCGCACGCAGGGCTACCGCCTGGAACTGCGCGGCATCCTGCCAACCCCGGCCCTCGACGGCCGCTGCCTGGTGATCACCACCGACTGCGCCGAGACCCCGGAGGTGCGCATCCCCTTCCGGATCGGCGCCCCGCCCGCGCCCTGATCGGGCGGCCGGCGGCGCGGCGCTCAGCGGATATCGCGGTGGTAGGCCTGCAGCGATTTCACCCCGCCGCCGCCGGCGCGGGCGGCGGCAATCCCCTTGGCCGAGGCCAGCGCCGCCGCCAGGGTGGTGATGTAGGGCACCTTGTACTTGATGGCCGCCTTGCGGATGTAGGAATCGTCGTACTGGCTGCGCTTGCCGACCGGGGTGTTGACCACCATCTGGATGTCGCCGTTCATGATCCCATCGACGATGTTCGGGCGCCCTTCGTGCAGCTTGGGGATCGGCTCCGCCGGGATGCCGTGCCGGGCGAAGAAGGCGTGCGTTCCGGCTGTGGCCCGGATGCGGAAGCCGAGCGCCGCGAAGGCGCGGCCGACTTCGAGGACGATCGGGCGGTCCTTCTCCGCCAGGCTGATCAAGACCGTGCCTTGGCTCGGCAACCGCGGCGCGGCGGCTTCCTCGGCCTTGAAAAATGCCAGGCCGAAGGAATCGGCCAGCCCGAGCACCTCGCCGGTCGAGCGCATTTCCGGGCCCAGCACCGGATCCACCTCCGGGAACATCGCGAAGGGGAACACCGCTTCCTTGACCCCAAAATGGGGGATCGTGCGCGGCTTCAACTTCAGGTCGGCGATCGTCTTGCCGAGCATCAGCTCGGTGGCCGCGCGCGCCATCGAGAGCCCGCAGACCTTGGAGACCAGCGGCACCGTGCGCGAGGCGCGCGGGTTGGCCTCCAGCACGTAGACCGTGTCGCCGGCAATGGCGTACTGCATGTTCATCAGGCCGACGACCTTGAGCTCGCGGGCGATGCGCCGGGTGAGGGCATAGAGGGTCGCGAGATGCCGGGCAGGGATGCTGACCGGCGGGATCACGCAGGCCGAGTCCCCGGAATGGATGCCGGCCTGCTCGATGTGCTCCATGACGGCCGGGACGAAGGCTTCGCTGCCGTCGGCGAGAGCGTCGGCCTCGGTCTCGAGGGCATCCTCCAGAAAGCGGTCGATCAGGATCGGCCGTTCCGGCGTGACGTCCACGGCGGCGGCCACGTAGCGCCGGAGCATGTCCTCGTCGTAAACCACCTCCATGCCGCGCCCGCCGAGCACGTAGGACGGCCGCACCATCAGCGGATAACCGATGCGCCGGGCCACCGCCAGGGCCTCGGGCAGGCTGCTGGCCATGCCGGACTCCGGCATCGGGATGCCCAGGCGCTCCATGGCCTGGCGGAAGCGGTCGCGATCCTCGGCCAGGTCGATCGTCTCGGGCGACGTCCCCAGGATGCGCACGCCGGCGCGCGCCAGGTCGGCGGCGATGTTCAGCGGCGTCTGCCCGCCGAACTGCACGACGACTCCCTCCGGACGCTCCTTCTCGTAGATGCTCAACACGTCCTCGACGGTCAGCGGCTCGAAGTAGAGCTTGTCGGACGTGTCGTAATCGGTGGAGACGGTTTCCGGATTGCAGTTGACCATGATGGTCTCGTAGCCCGCGTCGCGCAGCGCCAAGGCGGCATGGACGCAGCAGTAGTCGAACTCGATGCCCTGCCCGATGCGGTTCGGGCCGCCGCCCAGGATCATGACCTTGCGGCGGGAACTGACCGGGGTGCGGTCGGGGGCGTTGTAGGTGGAATAGTAGTAGCTGGCCTGCTCCACGCCGCTGACCGGCACGGCGTCCCAGCCTTCGACCACGCCGTTGGCCGTGCGGCGGCGGCGCAGCTCGGCCTCGGGCACGTCCAGCAGGCGGGCGAGGTAGCGGTCGGCGAAGCCGTCGCGCTTGGCGCGCGCGAGCAGGTCGTCTGGCAGCGCGCCGCCCTTGCAGCGCAGGAGCTGCTCCTCGAGCTGCACCAGGTCCCGCATCTGCTCGAGGAACCAGGCCTTGATGTGGGTGCGCCGATGGAGGTCCTCGACAGCGGCGCCCTGGCGCAGCGCCTCGTAGATCAGGAACTGCCGTTCGCTGGTCGGCTCCGAGAGCCGCTCCAGCAGCACGGGCAGGGGCAGCCGGTGAAAGTCCTTGGCGAATCCCAGACCGTAGCGGCCGTTTTCGAGGGAGCGGATGGCTTTCTGGAAGGCTTCCTTGTAGGTCTTGCCAATGCTCATGACCTCGCCGACGGCGCGCATCTGCGTGCCAAGCCGGTCCTGGACGCCCCGGAACTTCTCGAAGGCCCAGCGCGCGAACTTGACCACGACGTAG
>CAZEVX010000017.1:0-9638 GCA_964515705.1 uncultured Verrucomicrobiota bacterium
GCCGGTCAAGGGGAACATCCACAAGACCGCATGCCGCCGACGCCCCTGACGCGCGATTTTGGGCGGCCAGCCTTGACAGCGCGGCGCCGCAACGCTATCGTCGCTCCGGCGTGTTGGCGGAGG
Organism: uncultured Verrucomicrobiota bacterium; assembly: GCA_964515705.1. GTDB lineage: Bacteria > Verrucomicrobiota > Kiritimatiellia > JAAZAB01 > JAAZAB01 > CAZEVX01. The sequence goes on from CAZEVX010000017.1 coordinate 124, forward strand.
AAACAGAGGCTCGCAAGGCGTCCACGCGATGATGTTCGACCCGTCCTATCTCGTGATGCTCCTGCCGGCACTGCTGCTGGCCGGGATCGCCACGGTCATCACCCGGACGACCTTTGCCCGCTATGCCCGCGTGCGCGCCGCCTCGGGGTTGACAGGGGCGGAGGCTGCCGCCCGGCTCCTGGAACGCGGGGGAGTGGACGGGGTGCGCATCGAGCGGGTCGGCGGGTTTCTGTCCGACCATTACGATCCCGCGGCGCGCGTCCTGCGGCTGTCCCCGGCGGTCTACGACACGGATTCGCTCGCGGCGATCGGCGTGGCCTGCCACGAGGCCGGGCACGCCCTGCAGCATGCCCGGCGCTACGCCCCGCTGCACCTGCGCTCCGCCCTGGTGCCCGTGGCGCAACTCGGCACGCACGCCGCCTACCTCTTTTTCCTGGCGGGCCTCCTGCTGCACAGCCCCGCGCTGCTATGGGCGGCGATCCTCTTCTTCGGGTGCGGCTTCCTGTTCACGCTGGTGACCCTGCCGGTGGAATGGAATGCCTCGGCCCGCGCCAAGCGCGAGATGGTCGCGGCCGGCATCGTCGCCCCCGGCGAGCAAGCCGCCGCCGCCAAGGTCCTCAACGCCGCCTTCCTGACCTATGTGGCGGCCATGTTGACGTCCCTGATGACGCTGCTCTATTACCTGCTGCGGTCCGGCCTGCTGGGCGGCCGCCGCCGGTGACGTCGCTCCGCCTGCCTGTCGGGACCAGGGCGGAGGATCCGGCCATGACGGCTGGTAAGGCGCGGGCGGGTCGGCCGGTCCGGCGGACGGCGGGCATCCTGGGCCTGGCCGCCGGCCTGCTGGCGGCCGACGCGGCGGCGAACCAGGCGGCGCAACGACCGCCGATGCAACAGGAGTCCGCACCCATGCACAAGATAGTCAAGAGCGATGCCCAGTGGCAGCGGCTGCTGACCCCCGAGCAGTACCGCGTGACGCGCCGGCAGGGAACCGAGCCGGCCTTCTGCGGCGCGTTCTTCGACCATCACGCGCCCGGTCAATACCTGTGCGTCGGCTGCGCGTTGCCGCTGTTCGACGCCGACGCCAAGTACGATTCCGGCACCGGCTGGCCGAGTTTCTTCAAGCCGGTCGCCGACGTCCACGTCCTCGAGCGCGCGGACCTCAGCGGCGGGCGGCGGCGCACCGAGATTGTCTGCGCCCGCTGCGACGCGCACCTCGGCCATGTCTTCGACGACGGCCCGCAGCCGACCGGGCGCCGCTATTGCCTGAACTCCGCGGCGCTGGTCTTCGTGCCGCGCGATCTGGCGCCGGGCCTCGAGAAGGCCACCGTCGCCGCCGGCTGCTTCTGGGGCGTCGAGGCCGCGTTCCGCCGCCTGCCCGGCGTCCGCGACGTCGCGGTCGGCTACACGGGCGGCACGGTGCCCCACCCGTCCTATGAGCAGGTTTGCGCCGGGGACACCGGCCACGCCGAGGCGGTCGAAGTGTGCTTCGATCCCACCGCGGTCTCGTTTGGCGCCCTGCTGGACGCCTTCTGGCAACTGCACGACCCGACGACCCGCAACTGCCAGGGGCCGGACGTCGGGGAGCAGTACCGGTCGGCGATTTTTTTCCATACGCCGGACCAGCAGGCCGCCGCCCTGGCCTCGCGCGACCGCGCGCAAGGCCGCCTGCCGCACGGCCGGACGATCGTCACGCAGATCGTGCCGGCCGGCCCGTTTTACCGGGCGGAGGAATACCACCAGCGCTACCTGGAAAAGCGCGGCGGTGGCGCCGCCTGCGCCCATTGAATGCCGGGCCGAAAACCGTGGACGTCCGCCGGGCGCCGCGATAGGATGGTTGCCAATACGCCCGCCCGCCGGTCCGCGCCGGACCGCCGGCCGCGCGGCGCAGGGAGGGAGACGCACCATGCCGCTCGAGATCACCATCAGCCAGCAGGGGCCGGGCCGCGTCACGGTGGCCCTGGCGGGCCGGCTCGATACGCAGACCGCGCCGCAGGCCGAGGCCGCGCTGACCCCGTTGCTCCAGCCCGAGATCCAGCGCCTGACGCTCGACCTGAAGCGCCTGGACTACATCAGCAGCGCCGGCCTGCGCCTGCTGCTCGTGGTGCGCAAGGCGTTCGCCGACCGGCCGGGCGCCTTGAGCCTCCGGCACGTCCAGTCCCCGGTGCTCAAGGCGATCCAGATGGCCGGGCTGATTCCCGGCGACATCGCCGCCAGCGAGCGGTCGGCCGACATCTTTCTCGATGCCGTCCTGCGCCGCGAAGCGGTCAAGCGCCACGATGTTTCGGATTGATCCCGGGCGGCCCGGGTTCCCGCCGCGCGCTGCGTGGCAACGAGGGCGCGTCCGCAGGCCGAGCCCGGTCCCTGATCCACGATGCCGTTCGGCCGGCCATCCGGTCCGCCGCCGCCATCGAGATTTTCCAGAAGCAACGACCGATCGACGACCGCACGGGAGGACCGATATGCGAACGATGTTCTGGGCGGCGTGTCTGGCGGCGACGGGGTGGGGCGGGACGGCGGGGATCGGGCGTCCGGCATGGGCCGCGCCCGCGCCGGCGCCCGCCGCGCGGCTGCCCTTCGTCGAGAACGCCGGGCAGATCGCCGACCCCGCCGTGCGGTTCGCGGCGCAAACCCCGGCGGGCGCGGTGGGCGTCGCCGCCTCGGGCGACCTGGTGTATGTTCTGCCGGCGGGCGACGCGCCGCCGGCGGACCCGGGGGCCGGGCGGCCGGTCGAACCCGCGCGGCGCGTTCCATTGGGCGCCGCGGCCGTGGTGGCGGAACGCTGGGCCGGGGCGCGGCCGGCGGCGGTCCGGGGCGGCGAGCGCGCGGCGGCGACGGCCTCGTTCTTTCTCGGCGCGGACCCGGCGCGCTGGCGCGCGAACGTGCCGGCCTACGTCTCGGTGGAGTGCGTGTCGCTCTATCCGGGGATCGACCTGGCAGTCCAGGCGCGCGGCGCGACGGTGGAAAAAATCTTCCGAATCGCCCCCGGCGCCGACCCGCGCGCCATCGCGGGAGTCTTCGAGGGAGCGACGGCCCTGCGGGTGGACGCGGCCGGGGACCTTGTCGCGTCCACGGCCCTGGGCGAGGCGCGCTTCAGCGCGCCCGTGGCTTGGCAGCCCGGCCCAGGCGGCCGCAGCGATCGCGTGCCGATCCGCTACCAGGTGGACGGCTGCCGCTACGGGTTCAAACTCGGCGCCTACGACGCCGCCCGCCCGCTGGTGATTGATCCGCTGCTGGCCGGAACCTACCTCGGCGGCTACCGCTGGGACCAGGCGCAGACCCTGGCGGTGGACGGGCGGGGGCGCATCTACGTCGCCGGGTTCACGGGATCGCTGGAGTTCCCGACCACCCCCGGCGCCTACCAGCGCACGCGGCGCGGCACGGACGCCTTCGTCGCGCTGTTCGATCCGGCCATGACCAATCTGCTGGCCGCGACCTATCTCGGCGGCACGCACGTCCAGGCCGCCTATGCCCTGGCGCTCGACGGTGCCGGGCGCGTCTGCGTCGCCGGCTCGACGTCCTCGAGCAATTTCCCGACCACCCCCGGCGCCTACCGGCGCGCGCTGGCCAGCGGCGAGACGAGCGACGTCTTCGTCGCCATCCTCGACGCCGGCCTGACCCGCCTGCTGGCATCCACCCTCCTGGGCGGCAGCGAGATGGACGACGGCCTGGCCCTGGCGGTCGACCGCGCCACCAACATCTACGTTGCCGGCGTCACGCGCTCCGCCGACTTCCCGATGGCGCCCGGCGCCTTCCAGCCGCAGCTCCGGGGGTGGGGCGATGGGTTCGTCGCCCGGCTGGACAGCCGGCTGCAATCCCTCCAGGCCGCGACCTACCTCGGCGGCAGCAACTACGACCGCATCAATGACGTCAAGCTCGACGCCGCCGGCGACGTGTTCGTCACCGGGATCACCGGCGGCAACGGGTTTCCCGTGACGGCAGGCGCCTACCGCCGGGTCTTCGGCGGCGGCGAACTCGACGGGTTTGTCGCCAAACTCAATCCAGCCCTCGGCACGCTGCGGCTCTCGACCTACCTCGGCGGCGCGGGCGACGACTGGCCGATGGCCGTGATCCCGTCCAGCCAGGTGCAGGTCGCCGGTTTCACCTATTCCTCCAATTTCCCGACCACGCCCGGCGCGTTCCAGCGGACCTTTGCTGGCGGCACCAACGACGGGTTTCTCTGTTCCCTCGACCTGGGACTCAGCCAGGTCCTGGCCGCGACGTTCCTCGGCGGGTCGGGGTATGATTTCCTGGAGGCCATGGTCCGCGCGCCCGGCGGCGCCCTGTGGGTGACGGGCTATACCGGGTCGCCCAACTTCCCGCGGTCCGCGCGCGCCTACACCCGGACGCTGCGCCAGACCGACGCCTTCATCGCCCGGCTCGACGGCCTGATCGGCAGCGTCGGCGCCGCGACGCTGCTGGGCGGGTCCTGGGACGATTACGCCCATGCCATCCGGCTCGATCCCGCCGGCAACCCCGTCGTCGCCGGCTACACCGAGTCCTTCGATTTTCCCATCTCCCCCGGCGCCGTCCAGCCGCACTATCACCAGGCGACCGTGCCCCATTACGGAGACGGGTTCGTCGCCCGGCTAGATACGACACTGGCTGATTTCCCCGCGCCGCCGCTGGGCGTCACGGCCAGCGACCGGAGGTTCGCCGACCGCGTCCGTGTCGCCTGGTGGTCCGCCGCCGGTGCCGCCGGCTATACCGTCTGGCGCAGCGCCGCCGCGACGCCCGGAACCGCCGCGGCCGTCCAGACCCTCGCGGCGGACGCGACGTCCTGGGACGATTGGCAGGTCGCGCCCGGCCGGTCGTACTGGTACTGGGTCACCGCCCATAATGCCGGCGGCCGCAGCGCCTTCAGCGCCGCCGCGCGCGGCGTGCGCAGCCCGGTCCACCCGCTGGCCGCGGATTTCGACGGCGACGGCCGGGACGATCCCGTCGCGGTGTCCAGCGGCTCCTGGTATGTCTGGCTCTCGAGCGCCGGCTACCGGCGCGTCGGCCCGGCGGTGGGATCGCCCGCGGCCTGGGCGGCCGTGGGCGGCGATTTCGACGGGGACCGCCTCGCCGACCCCGCCGCCGCCAGCGACACCGGCGCCTGGCGATTCTGGTTCTCGCGCAGCGGGTACCGGCCGGCCGGCCCCTTCGCCCTCGGCATCGCGCGGGCCGCGACCCTGGCGACCGACTTTGACCGCGACGGCGTCAGCGACCCGACCCGCGCGGCCGGCAACGCCTGGCACATCTGGATGTCCTCGGCCGGCTTCCGGCCCTCGACGCCGCTCGTCCTTGGTACGCCGGACATGATTCCGCTGGCCGCCGATTTTGACGGCGACCGGTACGGCGACCTGGCCGGAATCCTGGACGGCGACTGGACGTTCTGGCTTTCGGGGTCCTTCTACGAGCGGCTTGGCCCGGTGCGCTTCGGCCTGCCGGACGGCATCCCGGTGACCGGCGATTTCGACGGCGACCGCCGCGCCGACCCGGCCGTGTACCGCGCCGCCGCCGGCGCCTGGTACCTCTGGTTCTCGGGCGCCGGCTACGCGCGCGGCGGGCCGTTCCTGCTGCACCCTTGAGGGAAGGCCACACCGCCAATTCCAAGATTCCAAGGGTCACCATGCCATCCCAGAAAGGGACCGCGATGGACACGCATGTTCCGACTCGCGACGAGGCTTGGGCGCTGCTCCAGGAGTTCACCGCCAGCGAGTCGCTGCGCAAGCACGCGCTGGCGGTCGAGGGCGTCATGCGCCACCTGGCGGCCAAGCGCGGCCAGGACCCCGACGAGTGGGGGATCGTCGGCCTGATCCACGACCTCGATTACGAGCGCTTTCCCCAGGAGCATTGCGCCAAAACCCGCGCCATCCTCGCGGAACGCGGCTGGCCGGACGCCTATATCCGCGCCGCGGTCTCCCACGGCTGGGGCATCTGCAGCGACGCCGAACCGCTCTCCGACCTCGAAAAAACCCTCTACGCCGTCGACGAACTTGTCGGGCTGGTGACCGCCTGCGCCCTCGTGCGCCCCTCGAAGAGCGTCCGCGATCTCGAACCGCGCTCCGTCCGCAAGAAGTGGAAACAGCCCAGTTTCGCCGCCGGGGCCGACCGCGCCCTGATCGAGCGCGGCGCCCAGCGGCTGGGCGTGGACCTCGACACCCTCATCGCCGACGTCATCGCCGGCCTGCGCACCGTGGCCGGCGCGATCGGCCTGTAAGAGGCAAAAGGGGTCAGTCCCGCCGGCGCCGGCTGCACCCCTTCGACCAAGGATCCTGCCCCATGAAGATGACATTCAAGCAGATGGCCTTCGACCTGGACGGGGACCCCTGGAAGATTCCGTACTGGGAGATCGAGTCCGGCCAGCCGGGCCCGTGCCTGCTGGCCTGCGCGGCGCTGCACGGCAACGAAATCAACGGCGGAGAAGCCGTCGTGCGCTGGGCGCGCGAACTGCCCGGCACCCTGCGCCGGGGCAGCGTGCTGGCGGTGCCGTTCGCCAACCTGCCGGGAGTGCGGCTCGGCCGGCAGGTGGAACGCCCGGAACACGGCAAGTGGCAAGTGTGGCCCGGCGCGGCCAACGGCAACCGCAAGGAGCGGGTCTACCGCGCGTTGCATGACGCCCTCGGCGCGCGGGCGACGCACGCGATCGACCTCCACTCCTACGAGGATTACCTGGCGGCGGAAGCGCTGACGAGCGAGGAGTATCCCGCCGGCCTCGCCCTGGGGCTCGCCGCCGCGCTGCCCTTCACGCGCATCAGCACCGCCGAGGCCGCCCGCGCCATGCCGCCTCCGCCACCCCCGCCGCCCGGGTCCACCGTTCCGCCGTGCACGCTCGAACGGCTCATGAACGCCTCCGGCCGCGTGGGGCTCTCGTTGGAACTTTCCGGACAGGGCCGGCTGTTCCCCGCGCAGGTGGCCCTGGGCGTCGCGGCCCTGCGCCGCATGGCCGCCCACCTGGACATGGCGGCCGCCCCCGCGGGCCCCGCGCCGGATACCACCCGCGTGGTCATGCCGCGGGACGCCGGCCGCTTCGTCCACGTCCGCGCCCCGGGATACGGGCTCCTGATCGCGGCCGGGAAACAGCCGGGCGATTGCGTGCAGGCGGGCGACCCCATCGCCGCATGGATGCCGGAAGACAGCCTGGACATCGAGCCCCTGCGCGCGCCGGTCGCCGGCCGGCTCTACGCGCTCGGCGTCTACTATCCGAAACCCAGGCCCGCGGCCGCGCCGGCGCCCGCCGTGCCGCCGCCCCCGCCCCCGGGCCCGCCCGGGTTCCCTTACGCCGCGCCCGGCGCGGCTCTGGCCACCATTTTCGCGTGGGCGTGACCCGCCTGCCGGGCGCGGCCTTCCGGCCGGCGGCGGTGGGCGCGGCCAGACCAGCCGGTCCGCGGCTCCGGTTGCGGCGCGCGCCCATCATGGGAATAGGGCTCGACTTGGACCCGCGCCGCGGTATCCTGTGCCCAACCGCCGTCCGCCGCCGGCGGGGCGGATCCGCGGGGCGCGGCGCAAGGTCGGCCATACGGGCGAGGTCTCATGCAATCTCCGGATGCGGCGCGGCGCGGCCTGAAAATCTTGTGCCTGGCGTGCCTGGCGCTCCTGCCGGCCTGCCTGGCGGCGTTTGCCGTCAACCTCGAACTGGCCCTGCGCGTGTTCTTTCCCGGCGCCGTCTGGCTCGAGGGGCACCTGCCGGCCGCGGGGTTCCGGCGCCTGGCGGTGCTGGCGCTCGACCTGAGCACGGTCAGCACCGCCGTGCCGGTGCTGCTGCTGGCGTTCCCGCTGGCGCAGGGCTGGCGCGTGCTGCGCCGCCCGGCGGACGACCGCGAGTTCCCGCGCACGCTTTCGGCCGCGCCGTATCCGCCGCATTTCGCCTTTTTCCTGGTGATGCTCGGGCTGGTGGGCACGCTGCACGGCCTCTGGATCGGTCTGCGCGCCAGCGGCGTGGCCGAGCTGGGCGGCGCGGCGCCGTCGCCGGAAACCATCCAGGCCGCGCTCGACCGCCTGATGAGCGGGACGGCCACGGCGATCCTCAGTTCGCTGGTCGGCATCATCGCGGCGTTCTTCGCCGCCAAGCCGATTCCCTGGCTCTTCCGCCGGCTCGTCGGGATCGAGCAAGAAGACAGCCGCCGCTCGCTCGCGGAGACCCTCGAGCAGTTGACCCGCGACCTGGTCGGGCTGGGCGAGGCCAGCCGCGGCGTCGCCTCTCTGCTGGGGCCGGAGGCCGCCCGGGGCCTCGCGGCGCGCTTCGAGGCCCTCGAGACGGCGGTCCGCTCGATCGAGGCCCGCAGCGGTCCGGCCCTCGACGCGCTGCAGCGGCTGGCCGCCGCCCAGGCCGCCGGCGTTGAGCACCTGCGCCGCCTCGATGCCGTCGAGGCGCTGTTGCGCGAGCAGGCCGGCCGCGCCGAGGCGGCCGGCCGCGCGTTCGAGCGCGCCGCCGAGTCCGGCGCCCGCGGCGCGGCGGCGCTGGAGACCCTGGTGGCCGCCGCCGACCGCCAGCAGGCCGCCTGGCAAGCCCATTTCGAGGCCCTGTCCGCCCTCGTTCGCGGGCAGGCTGACGAGAGCCGCGCCGACCGCGCCGCGCTGAAGCGGGCGCTGGCGGAATTCATCCGATGACGACGTCCACGGAAGAGCGCCGGCAATTCGAGCAGCTCGACGCGCTGGCCGACCGCTCGGCCAAGAAGTTTTTCGCCTTCAGCCCGAACGACGTCCTGGTGCAGGTCGCCCTGCCGCTGGTGCTGATCCTGGCGCTCGCCACGCGCCTGATGACCATCGGCCTGACGCTCGCCACCCGCGACCGGGGCCCGGTGATCCTCGACCTCTGGAAACAGCAGTTGATCCTGCGCGTGGACACCGTGCTCGGGCAGTGGGAACGCGCGTCCGGCCTGGCGGCGCTGCCCGATTTCGAGCGCATCCTCTGGGCGGATGCCTGGCCGGACGACGCCCGGTTCCGGCAGTCCTGCCGCGAAGGGCAGGCGCTGGCCGATCTCCCGGCCTTCGCCAACACGCTCTACGAGCGCGCCCTGCGCTACCAGCCGGAGGCGGCCGCCCCCGACGCCTCCAACCGCTTCGCTTACCTCGTGCAGCTTTATGATCCCCAGTCGGGGGTCGCGGTGCCGGACCCCGCGTCCGTGCCGGCGGAGTTCCGCATCACGCCCGAGCGGCGCGCCTTCGCCCTGCGCTACATCGAGGAGCGCGCCCGCCAGTGGGCCGCCCATCTCGAGGGCCTCCAGTGGAACGCCGTCGAGCGCGTCGCCCGCCGCCTGCCGGTGGACGACGCCGTCAGCGATCCCAGCCTGCCGGCCCAGATGAAGAAACTCGCGGCCGCGCTCGACCGGCGCGGGTACCCGCTCCTGCCCGCCGTGGCCCATGAATACTGACGCCTATTCCCGCCGCGCCCCGGCGCGCGCGGCGCTCGCCCTGGCGCTTGCCCTGGCCGCCGCGGCCCGCGCCGCGGACGGCGACGCCACGCCCAAGCAGCGCGCCAAGGAGCAACTGGCGGTGCGCGCCGCCGCCAGCCGCGTGATCGAGGACCTGCG